>JASGUW010000242.1 GCA_030055235.1 Bacillota bacterium | reverse complement strand
CTGAGGCAGAGATGGCGTTATGAGGGATTTCTCTAATCTCAAACCAGTAGCTTTCCTTTGCCAAGGGTTCAGTGGCAGCATCAAGTGATCTGTATTCATCAATATAGAGAAGCAAATAGCGAAAAGGATGCAATGATCTGAGATAGGGACGACCACCGGAATCGCCCATATCATAGAGGAAAATGGGCAGAAACCAAACTGCCAGCAGCCAGGTTATGCCGAGCCAGAGAAGAGCAACTCCAAGGACATATGTTTCCGTCCTGCGTCTTTGGAACCATAAAACCAGGAGGAGAGGAATAAGCAAAACCAGAGATACAACGAACAAATGCTCTGTGCGTATTTCATTTGTGACCATGTGACACCTGCGTGGAGTTGAAAGTGGCCGATGATGTACAGTCCATCTATTGTCACCGGCACTGGTATTTCTGGAAAAACAGTCTAAATGATTGATCACTTGTATCCTGAACGAATCGTGTATTCGGCATAATGATCAGTGCTCGTGTACCATCCGGACGATTATTCATCCGAGCTGCCGGTCGACACTACTCCTATGTTTCCAGCCTGCAAGCAGCAGAATGTGCAGCATCAATACTCTGCGCTGATCTGTCAACTGTAACAGGGGAAGCTACACGGACTGACGAAATAACATACATCAAAAAAGGAGTACCAGATACAAGCATACAAATCTACTCCCTCGTAAGAAATGAGCTGATTGATGTACTCCTCGGTAGCTTAGCTAAGGATTATTTTATCATTGAGCAACATAGATTGCGAGTTTGCGGTTCAGATTCAGGTGCTTTGTCATTTTCGTTGGGACTTGGGAAAGACCTTTTCTGACTTATGGAAAAATGGAATAAATGAATATACGATCAGTGTGTCAAAACCTGTTTTTTAGAATATGGCATAAATAGTTGAGCAGCAATTAATATTGTGATCATAAAAGATTCGATTATTTCTGATTATTCGAATTAAACACACCTTTTTTGTTATTTAGGTAGCTTCTGCGCAGGCTGACTGATTTTTGCACTTTCGGAATATCTCGAAAGCATTGAAAACAAAGGCTTTTCGTCATTAGTCACGTTGAAAACAGCCCTAGTACATCCGTTTTTGCTGCGCTTAATATAGGTATGTTTTAGGTATGTTTTTCGATGTTCCTTCTTCACCCATATCCCGTCCCTTCGACTCTGTTTTTTCCGAGGCGTTTTCACATAATGCTTTCTCGTACCACAGGCGGACAATCTCATCCGGACACAGACCTTCCAGATAGCGTTTTTGCGCTTCGTTTGGATCTCTGAGAAAAACCTGCTGCCATTGGATCTTGCATACGTGTATGCCTCGGCGTCCTTGGTCGACATGTACGTCGTCAGGCGATCGGCATCCCGATTCATCTTCCATCCTCCTACAATGGATCAAGAACCTGAGTTTGAACCGCCATGCCCGATCGCAGCTGAATCTCGGGAGGGATAAGCTGATCCGTTAGCTCCATGAACCAAGTTGCCTACAGCATGACGCTGCTGGCAGCAGAAAGCCATGGAGTCCTGCATCCTTCGTACAAGCTGAAACCACTCCAGCAGGATGTTCATCTGTTCCTCATGGCTCTACATCGTCATATGCCCCCTCTTTTATTAACTTCAGGTTGATGTCGGTGATCTGCTGTAAAAGTTCATCGACTGTCTGACCCTGATGAAGACCTTCTCTCACAAGGGCTTCATGCTTTCTCCTCACATAGATCTGACGCTGTTTTCCGTTACGCATGACCGCCACGTAATGACGTGGCCCATGCCGTTCTCCCTGATGGCAGCGGCAGTCCGGCCTTACACAGGTCGAGTAGCGTTCGACCCATGTCCCCTGCAACAAACATGCCTGACGTCCCAATTCCTCGAGAAGTCGAGCTCGCTTTTGCATTAACAATTCAATATTTTCACTTGACATTCTCATATACTAGCACTATTATTAGCGCTAGTCAACAGGGAAAATACAGACGGTAGGCAGGTAGCAGGAAAGCAGCCCTAAAGCAGAGCTTTTAGGGTAAGAAGTGCGAGTTCTCACATCTGATGGAGGCAATATGGGTCAATACTCAGTACCGGAGGAAATCCGCAAACTCAAACCCAAGGGAACAATGGTCAAACGCATCTCCGGGCATTACTACGTGTACCAATATGCTACCGTGACGGAAAACGGGAGGCGTCGGACCCAAATGGGACGCCTCATCGGTTCCATCAAGGAAGGTGTTGGCTTTATTCCCAATAGCGGTTTTCTTTCTGATGACAAGATCCAAACGCTGGAATTCGGGGAATATGCCATTGTCTTGGCCAATTCTAAGAAAACACTGGAACTATTGATGGAATGCTTTCACCCAGAAGACGCCGTGACGATCTATTCTGTGGCATTGATTCACTTCGTGCAGGGCTTCTCCTACATGAAAGACATCAAAAAATACTACGACATGAGTTATCTCTCGTTGAAGTTTCCTTGTCTGAAGCTTGGCTATACGAGATTAAGCAAACTGTATGCCAATCTTGGAAGGCGTCAGGGCCCTGTCCTGTTACTGGAACAAAAGCTCGTTGACGCTTCATCTCGACAGATTGCCGTGGATGGTCATGTGCTTGGTAGTGTGTCCAGCGAGAATGATCTTGCTTGTAAGGGATACAAGTTCCAGAAGATCGGCGAATCTCAGATGAATCTTCTCATGGCCTACGACGTGAACACACATATTCCGCTTTTTTCCCGTATCTACGAAGGCGGTTCTCCAGACAAGGTCAGTGTCCAGGATTTTTTGTATCAAGTGGAGCTGAAGGACATGCTTTTCATTGTCGACAGCGGTTTTTACAGCACGGAAAACCTGGAGCTCTTCCAAACAAACGGCAGCTCCTACATTATTCCTCTGGCGAAAAACCTTAAAATCTGCAAGAAAGCTGTCTCCCATCTGGAGATGAACGGACGCTTCATGTACCAGAAAGGCAAAAAGGCTGCGGCCATTGAATACAAAGATGAACTTATTGACGGTCATCGGGTTCTGTGTTTTCGGGATCTTAATGAAGCGGCTGCTGAGCAGGCAAATTACTTACGCTATCTCCAGCAGGGCAAGAAGAATTATACCGAGGAGAGATTTCTCGAATTGAAGGACTTTATGGGTCTTTATGTACTTCAGACCAGCCTCCTGGAAGCGACAGCAGAGGAAATCTTTCAGCTCTACAAGATGCGATGGACGATTGAGACGTACTACAATTACTTCAAGAATCGTACAGATTGCCGTTCCCTTTACCAGCAGGACTACTATAAAGTACAGGGTCTGGCCTTTGTGATGCTGGTTAGCGCATTGATCCATCAGGAATTCGCGGATGCCTGCAAAGTGCTGAAAGGGAAAAGCATTCAGGATTGTCTGCTTGAGGCCAGGATGCTAAAGGCGAACAAACAAATGGGTATCTGGACAGTAAGCAACTGCAGCCAAAAGCATAGGGACTTACTCAAAGCTCTGAACACAGAGCCAAAGATTGAAGGCCATTGGCTGCATACCTAAAAAACGAAAAAGGTGTGATTAAATAGCCAAAGTGCAGAAATTGTAAGTGTCAGCATGTTCCTTTTTAGAATTATCAAGCAATTAATCTTTGCCATCAAGGTATACCAGAGAACTTGGGTTAATAATAAACTTGGAGGGATTGATTCCAGGTCACTCGCTGCCAGGGTTCTGACACAACTTTTTTCTTCCTGACTGCCAGGCCAGATCGGCCACAGAGAGCGGTGGTCAGCCGGAGCGGCTCTCCTCCAGAAGCGAGCGCGCCAGGGCACGGGAGCGCTCGGGATCGGCGTCGCCGGCCAGCAGGCGCGCGAGCTCGGTCACACGCGCGTCGGCATCGAGCTTTTCGAGCAGCGTCCTGGTCCGGGAGCCTTCCACCCGCTTTGAGATGCGGTAGTGATGGTCGGCGAAAGCGGCTACCTGCGCCTGATGCGTCACGCACATGACCTGACGGCCGCGGGCCAGACGGGCGAGCTTCTCCCCCACCAGGCGGGCGGTCTCGCCGCCGACGCCGCTGTCGACCTCGTCGAAGATCATCAGGCGCGGCTCCCCGCCGTCGTCCAGGACCAGGCGCAGCGCCAGCATGATGCGCGCGGCCTCGCCGCCGGAGGCGATGCGGGCGAGCGGGCGGGGCTCTTCGCCGGGATTGGCGCTGAAGAGAAACTCCACCCGATCGCAGCCCTCCGGTCCGAAACGTTCATCATCCGGCGACTCCGGCAGCGGGGCGAAGTCAACCAGGAAGCGGGCATGCGGAAAGCCCAGGCTGCCGAGCTCCGACGCAATCTCCCGCTCGAGCCGGTCTGCGGCCAGGCGCCGCTCCTGATGGAGCTTCTGTGCCCGCGCCAGACGCTCGCGGCCCAGGGCCTCACGTTCACGGCCCAGGGCGGCGGAACGCTCCTCATGCTGCGCAAGCCGCTCGAGCTCATCCGCGGCGGCCGCCTCAAAGCCCAGGATTTCTGTGATTGAGTCACCGTACTTGCGTTTCAACCGCGTCAGGCGGTCCAGGCGCTGGTCGATGCGCTCGAGCAGGCGCTCGTCGGCCTCCAGATTTTCGTAGCGGGTCAGAAGTTCGGAGCCAAGTTCGGAAAGCCGCTCCAGAAGCAGGCCAAACTCACCGTAGAGGCGCGGCCAGTCGCCGCCCAGGGAAGCAAGAGAGCCAAGGGCATCGGCGGCACGTTCCAGACCCCGGATGGCGGTCTCACGCTCAGCGACACCGTCATCCGCCGCGAAGCCGAGCGCCTCCAGGGCGGTCTCCAGTGCGCTTTCGAGGCGCCTGGCCTCCAGCAGGCGGGCGCGGCGGGCTATGAGCAGCTCCTCCTCCCCTTCCCGCAGGCGGGCGGCGCGGATCTCTTCGAGCTGAAAGCCAAGCATGTCCATGCGCCGCTCGCGCTCGGCCGCCGAACCGCCAAGACTCCGCTCCTCAGCGGCCAGGCGCAAAAGCGCCGTGTGGCTTTCGCCATAGTGTTCCAAAGCCGCGGCCAGGCGCCCGCCGCCGGAGGCGTCGAGAATGCCCAGGTGACGTCCGGCATCAAAGAGGGCCTGCTGTTCATGCTGGCCGTAGATGTCGACCAGCAGGCCACCCGTCTCCCGCAGCAGCTGCTGCGGCACCAGCTGGCCGTTGATGCGGGCGCGCGAGCGCCCGGCCGCCTGGAGCTGGCGGGAAAGGACGATTTCAGAAGTCTCTTCCTCAAGCTCAAGGCGTTTACGGACGGGTCCGTTCACGCTGAACAGACAGCTCACCAGGGCCTGGTCACAGCCGGTCCGGACCAGGCCGCGGTCGGCGGGGGCGCCGCAGGCCTGGGCGATGGCGTCGACGAGCAGGGACTTCCCGGCTCCGGTCTCACCCGTCAGACAGGTCAGGCCGGCCTGGGCCTCAAAGGCCAGCTCCTCTATGAGGGCGAAGTCCCGGATCTCGACAAGCTGCAGCACAAAAGGCCAGGCCGATCAGAGACGGCCGATCAGGGGCTTGAGACGCTCGACCAGGCTCCCGGCCACTTCTTCAGAGGCCGTGGCCAGGAAGACGGTGTCGTCACCGGCAATGCTGCCGATGACATCCGGTACCTGCATGGCGTCGATGGCGGAAGCGGCGGCCTGCGCCATCCCGGACAGGGTGCGGACAACGACCAGCGAAGCGGCCTGACGCACTTCAGTCGCTGCCTGGGTAAAGACCCGTATCAGGCGCTCCTGGCTTGATCCCTGATCGCCGGACATGGAGACATACTTCTGACAGCCATCGGCGATCGTTACCTTGACAATTTTCAGTTCCTTGATGTCACGCGAGACAGTAGACTGAGTAGCATCGACACCCTGCGCCTTAAGCGCGGCGGTCAGGTCCGCCTGTGTCGCGATCGACTCACGCAATAAAATGTCCTGAATGGCGTTTTGCCGGCGGATTTTCTCCGGCTGGCGGCGACGTGTCTGGCTCATGATGGAACTCCTTCCCGTCCTCAATGGGGCTCGGGCGGCTCTGCCCTGCCGCGCAGTTTCTGCGGCAGATCGCGGAAGAAGGCGGAGTCACCGAGTCGCAACAGCTGCAGGCGGGTTTCCGCACGCCTTACATGAACGCGGTCACCGTATTGAATATGTATATGCTGGCGGCCATCGGCGGACAGGAGTGCATCGTAAGGGTACGGTCCCAATGTTAAGCATACGACAGAATCGGGCGTTAGGATATAGCTGCGGTTATGTAAAGAATGTGGTGCGACGGGTGTCAGCTGCATAAGTTCCAGAGCCGGATCGACAATGGGACCGCCGGCGGCCATCGCATATCCGGTCGAACCGGTAGGCGTCGAAATCATCAGGCCGTCACAGGAGACACGCTCGATCGCGCGCCCGTTGATGCTGAGGTCAATCGGCACAATGCGGTGGTTGAAGGCCCGGGTCAGGAGGACTTCGTTCAGGGCGAAGTCGCGCCCGAGCGTTTTGCCGTCCCTGTCTTCGGCCAGCATTTCGAGCATCAGGCGCCTCTCAATCTGGTAACGGCCCTGCGTCAGGGCCGTGACTGTCTCCTCCAGCGCGGCCGGATCGACTTCCGCCAGGAAGCCGAGTGAGCCCAGATTGACACCCAGGACCGGCACTTCATAAGGCCAGGCCAGGTGTACGGCGGTCAGGAAGGTACCGTCGCCACCGAGCGAAATCACCAGATCCAGACTGCGGACCAGTTCCCTCTCATCCGCGTCCGGTTCCCGGCTGAGAGCAAAGCTCGTACAGCCCTGCCGCTGCAGGATTTCAATCAGCCGGGCGGCGGTCGCCGCGCCCGGATCCTTATAGGGGTCTGAAAGCAGACCCACCCGCCGGATGACAGGAGCTGTCATTCCAGATCCCTCCGTTCCGATGTCAGTCCAAGAAGCTCATCCGCCGTCTCCAGCAGCCTGTCAACGGCCAGCCCTTCGCGCTCACGGGCCCTGTCGACCCTGGCCTGCGTCACCGGGTGATCCCCTATGGCGAGCGTGCGGATCCTGATCTCAAGCCCCCGGACGGCGGCCGCGGCCGCCCCGGTCATCCCCAGGCCGCCGCGGTAGACGACCTCCTCAATCGTGATCAAGTTCCCAGTGCGCCGGGCGGAGTCCACGATGGTATCCAGATCGAGCGGCTTGGCGGCGCGGGCGTCGATCAGCTCGGCGCGGATGCCGCGTTCGGCCAGCTGCCGGGTGGCCCGGGCGGCGATCTCCAGCATGGCGCCCAGGGCGACGATGGTCAGGTCCTGCCCTTCCACCAGGCGCCAGGCCGCCGGCAGGGGCGGCTGCGGTTCCGGATCGACGGGGAAGGAAGCCTCCGGACCGCGGGGATAGCGGATGACAACAGGTCCAATCGGCTGCCGGAAGGCATAGTCAAAGGCCTCTTCCAGCGCCCTGTAGTCGCGGGGGCAGAGAATCTGGAGCCCCGGAACGGCGTTCAGGAAGGCCAGGTCATAGATGCCCTGGTGGGTCTCGCCGTCTTCGCCGACGATGCCGGCACGGTCGACGGCAAAGATCACCGGCAGGTGCTGCAGAGCGGCGTCATGCAGCACCTGGTCGAAGGCGCGCTGCAGAAAGGTCGAGTAGACCGCGACCACCGGGCGCATGCCGGCGGTCGCCAGACCGCAGGCGAGCGTCACCGCATGCTGTTCGGCAATGCCGACGTCGTAGAAACGTTCGGGATAGCAGGCCTGGAAGTCCTCCAGGCCGGTGCCCTGCGCCATGGCCGCCGTAATCGCCACGACACGCGGATCGCGGGCGGCCGCCTGCATCAGGTAGCGGCCAAAGGCCTGGGAAAAGGAGCTGGGTTTGGATTCCGGGGGCATAATTTCTGCGAAGTCTGTAGCAGCGACCGCGGCAGTCGCAGCGGTCGGCTGGTGGCGACGCTTCGCAGAATGCACCCTGCATTTACAGACAGGCTTGAAGGGCGCCACGCCATGGAAGCGTTCGGGCTCGAGCTCTGCCGGCTCATAGCCGCGCCCCTTCTGTGTCAGGACATGGATGACCACCGGGCGCTTGATGGTCCTGGCGGCGATCAGGTAGCGCTGCAGCTGGGCGATATCATGGCCGTCGACGGGGCCGTAGTAGCGCAGGCCCAGGCACTCGAACCAGGTGGCACTGCGGCGCTTCAGCCGGCGCACCCGGCGTTTGACGTCCTCCAGAAAGCGGGAGAGGGGCCGGCCGGCGACGGGCAGGCGCTCGAGCGTCTCCTCCAGGCGCGACTTCATGTGCAGATAGCGGGTGCTCGTCCGGATGTGGTCCAGGTGGCGCGCCAGACCGCCGACATTCGGATCGATCGACATCTGGTTGTCGTTGATGATGACGATGAGGTCGTCCTCGCCCTGGCGGATGTCATTCAGCGCCTCAAAGGCCAGACCGCCCGTCAGCGCGCCGTCGCCGATGATGGCCACGGCCCGCCCCTTCTCCCCGCGCAGAGCCAGGCCGCGGGCGATGCCCAGGGCCGCGGAGATGGAGGTCGACGAATGTCCGGTGTTGAAGACATCATAGGGACTCTCTTCGCGCTTGGGGAAGCCGGAGATACCGCCTTCCTGACGCAGGCCGGCAAACTGCCGGTGGCGCCCCGTCAGAATCTTATAGACATAGCTCTGGTGGCCGACATCCCAGACCATGGGATTGGAGCCGGGATCGAAGACGCTGAGCAGGGCCAGCGTCAGCTCGACGGTGCCCAGGTTGGAGGCCAGATGGCCGCCGGTGGCGGCGACATGTTCGACGATAAAGTCGCGCAGTTCGGCGGCCAGCGCCTCGAGTTCCGACGGCTGGCGCCCCAGCAGCTGCTTCGGGTCGTCGATCTGAGCCAGACGGAGGCCGGGCGCCTCCTGGCGGGGCTTGGGTTCAGCTGTCATGCTCTCTCAATGATTGCGGGCGGCCAGCTCGTGAACATAGTGGCCAAGCTCAGTCGGATCCAGACCGCAGCCGGCCAGGCGACCGCAGGCCGCCTGGGCCAGACGGACCTCGGCCTCCAGCTCAAGCTTCGCATTCTCCAGACCCAGAACCGTGACAAAGCTCGCCTTCTGATCACGGGCATCTTTCCCCGTCGTCTTGCCGAGCACGGCCTGGTCCCCGGTGGCATCCAGAATATCGTCACGGATCTGAAAGCCCAGCCCCAGCGCCGCCGCATAGTCTTCCAGTGCGGCACAGACGGGCGCGGGCGCTTCCAGGAGGAGGGCGGGCGCCAGACAGGCGGCCCGGATCAGGGCGCCGGTCTTCAGCCGCTGCAGCTGCTTGAGATCCTCCAGGCGGATATCTGTGTGGCCGTGGATGTCAAGGATCTGCCCGGAGACCATGCCGCCCGCGCCGCCGGCCCGGGCCATCAGGGCCGCGGCCTCCAGGGCCGGCCCCTGCAGCCGAGGGGGCGCCAGCCGGCAGGCCGAAATCAGTGTCTCCATGGCCAGGTTCAGCAGGGCATCTCCGGTCAGCACCGCTTCGGCGTAGCCAAAACGCGCGTGGCAGCTCAGGCGGCCGCGGCGGTACTGGTCGTCATCCATACAGGGCAGGTCGTCGTGGACCAGAGAATAGCTGTGCAGGATCTCTATGGCGGCGGCAAACTGCGCCGCGACCTCCAGCTCCTCCGGATCGGCGCCGAGCATTTGGGCCACCATGAGGACCAGCCGGGGACGCACACGCTTGCCCCCGCCCTCCAGGCTGTAGCGCATCATCTCTTCAAGCCTGGCGGCGACAGGCGGATGGGCCTCCAGCGTCCGGGCGATCGCCCCTTCGATCGGGCAGCCGGCGTCACGGACCGTCATGACAGCCCCTCCTCATCAAGCGGCAGCTCCACAGTGCTGCCGTCCTCCGCCTCCACCAGCTGGCGGATGCTCTCTTCCACCTCATCCAGACGCGCCCGGCAGTGCTGTGCCAGCGACGTCCCGCGGCGGAATGCCGCCAGCGACTGGTCCAGCGTCAGGCTGCCGCGCTCCATCAGACTGACAATGCGCTCAAGTTCCTCTATCGCAGCCTCATAACTAAGTTTGCGAAGTTCGGCCTCCTGACCGGGAGCCTTGTCATTTCCAGCCATTTCAGGGTTCATATCTGTACTCCTTCTGCTGCCGCCGGGCGTACCTCCCGAGCCGTCGCGGCCACCCGGCCGTCGACAAAGTGCAGTTCCAGGCGTTCGCCGGGCTTCACCTCCGCGGCTCTGGCGAGCGGCCGCCCCTCCGAATTGTATGTCAGCTGATAGCCGCGCCCCAGCACCGCCAGCGGACTCAGGGCGTCCAGGGCGGCGGCCAGCCGGGCCAGCCGGGTAGCCGCACGATTCACGGTCTGGCTGCCCGCATGCAAAAGGCGGCGCTGCTGACCGTCAAGCCGCTGCAGCGGCCGGTCCAGCATGCTCTGCGGATGCAAAAGGGGCCAGGCCCCCGCCGCCCGCTCCAGGCGTTCGCGCTCACGCCGCAGGGAGGCCAGCGGGTCGCTGAGATAGGGGGAGGCGAGCAGGCGTCTGAGGCGGGCGTCGGCGTGCTCGTACTGGCGCAGCAGGCTCCGCTCCATGCGTGTGCGGCTGCGGCTGACGCGGGCGACCAGCTCACGGCGGTCGGGCATGACGAGCTCGGCGGCGGCCGACGGCGTGGGGGCGCGCAGGTCGGCCACGAAATCGCTGATGGTGACGTCCGTCTCATGTCCGACGGCAGAGACGACCGGGATTTTGGAAGCCGCCACGGCACGGGCGACGATTTCCTCATTAAAGGGCCAGAGGTCCTCAATGGAGCCGCCACCGCGGCCGAAGATGATCACTTCGGCGCGGCCGTCACGGTTCAGCAGGTCAAGAGCCCGCACGAGCGTGGGGGCGGCCGTCGGACCCTGTACGGTGGCCGGCGCCAAAAGCAGCTGAAAATGGGGATTGCGGCGCCGCAGCACGTGGATGATGTCGCGGATGACGGCCCCGCTGGGGCTCGTCACGACGCCGATGACCTGCGGCAGAAAGGGCAGCGGGCGCTTGAGCTCAGGGGCAAACAGCCCTTCGGCCTCCAGCTGGCGCTTGAGGCGGTCGAAGGCCTCATAGAGACGGCCGGTGCCTTCGAGCTCGACGCGGTCGACGATGAGCTGCAGCTGGCCCTGACGTCCGTAGAAGTCACAGCGGCAGTAGAGCACGACCTGCTGGCCGTCCTCCAGCCGGAAGGAGACCTGCTCGGCCTGACTGCGAAAGAGGACGCAGCTCATGGCCGCCTCACGGTCCTTGATGGAAAAGTAGACATGGCCGGAGCGGTACTGCTTGACGTTACTGAGCTCGCCCACGACGGCAAGTCGCTGCAGCGGTTCCAGGCCGCGCACGATGCGCGTCAGGTAGTCGGCCAGACGGCTGACGGGGATCCGCTCCTGTTCAGCCATCCTCAGCCTCTGGCGGCAGCGATCCGGCAAGCTCCGGGTCCAGGCGGTCGGCGGCCTGCCGCAGCTCCTCCTCCGCGACACCGGCCAGGCGGCCCAGCACGCCGTTGATGTAGCGGCGGGCGTCGGCGGCCGCATAGCGGCGGGCCAGGACGACGGCCTCTGAGATGGCGGCGCCGTCGGGTGTCTCGTCGTGCAGGATCTCCCAGGCGGCCAGGCGCAACAGGGCGCGGTCGACCCGCGGCAGGCGGGTGATGGTCCAGTCGCGCAGGTATTTGCTAAGCTCATGGTCGAGAGTTTCGCGCTTCGCAATAACCCCCCTCACCACCCGCTCAATCCAGGCGACATCCTCACTGTCCAGGGGCTCCAGATGGCGCGGATCTTCCTGATCCTCAATCGCCTCCGCCAGGGCCAGTGAGAGAAAGGTCTTCAGCTGTGTCTCCGGGTCATCGTGGTTCAGATCCAGCTGGTAGAGAATTTGGAAGGCGCGCTCCCGGGCGCTGCGGCGACTCATGTCCTGATGTCCTCCTGGCAGTCGTCAAGCTTCAGCGGAAACGTCCCGGGGGAAAGAGACGGTCCAGCAGTTCGTAAAAGGTTTCGCTATCGGCAAAGTAGCGCACGCCGACCCAGTAGCCGCCGATGCCCAGGGCCAGAATCAGGAGGCTGCGCCAGAAACCGAAGATAACGAGCGACAGGCCGAGCCCCAGCCCGATGGCCAGGCCGACCAGGCCGGAGTTGCGTCCCCTGAGCAGCTTGAGGAGCGGCTCGAAGATCTGGCGCATGCTCATCTCTCCTTATTCCCGCGGCCTAGCGCCCGCTCCCGTCGACACGGGAGCCGAGCAGCTCGACCCGGCTGACCTTCACCTCCACCGCCGACACTCCAATGCCGGTGTAACGCTCGACATCCTTCTTGACGCGGTCCTGAATGCGCGCCATCTGCGAAGGAATTTCAACGTCGGTGAAGAGAACGACAATCATGACGATCTCCAGCTGGCGGTCATGCCCCTGGGAAACCCGGGCCTTCGCGCTCTTGACCCCGGCCTGGGCGGCCTTCGCGGCATTCAGGGCGATATTCTCCAGCGCTTCGACGCTGATGTCGATGCTGCCGAGCTCACTGCGGCGGACGCGGGTGCGGCGCAGGCGGGCGGTGTCCAGGGTGTGGAAGAACATGGCCAGGGTGGCCAGCGTCACCAGCAGTAAAAGAGCGAGCGAGATCACGCGCAGAGTGGGCGAAGTCGACACGGCGAGCAGCCACTGGTGCAGGAAGAAGTGCTCCGGGGCCAGCAGGATCTGCACGCCGATAAGGATAGCGACGGCGGTGACGAGTATGGATGATATGAGTACAAAAGCCTGAACCAGTTTACGCATCGTGGTCCTCCGCCTCTGTGTCCGGGGAGAGAATGATGTCCTTCACATGGACATCCACCTGATCGACGACCAGGCCGGTAAAGGTCTCCACATCGGACTTGACGTGTTCCTGTATGTTCCAGGCAACTTCCGGGACAATGCGGCCAAATTCAATGACCGGATAGACCGTGATCTGGACGATGTCCTCTGAATCTTCGCGAAAGACTACCTGTATCCCGGCCCCTTCATGCTCGTAGCCGAACGCCGCCTTGATCGCGGCGGCACCGCCGGCGTCCAGGCGCACGACACCCTCTGTCTGCATGGCCGCTTCGGCGGCATATTGGGCGATGAAGCCCTGCGACATGGTGCGCGGGCCGCTGCTGCGGGGAGCTCCCTGATCTGTCATGCCGTTCGTTGAAGCGCCCTAAGCGCGCTCCATGTAGTCCCCGCTGCGCGTGTCAATGCGGACGACGTCACCCTGATTGATGAAGAGCGGGACGCGGATGGTGGCGCCCGTCTCCACGACGGCGTTCTTCATGGCGCCCTGGGCGGTGTCGCCGCGTACGCCGGGTTCAGTTTCGGTGACCTCCAGTTCGACAAAGAAGGGCAGCTCGACACTGAAGACCTGTCCTTCGTGAGAGACCACATGGCAGACCATGTTCTCCTTCAGGAACTTGATGCCGTCGCCGATCATGTCGGCCGACAGGGGGATCTGCTCATAGTTTCCCGTATCCATGAAGTAGTAGAGAACACCGTCGTTATAGAGGTAGGACATGTCACGGCGCTCCAGGCGCGCCGGCTCATACTTGTCGTTCGGGTTGAAGGAACGCTCCACAACGGAACCGGTGCGGACGTTGCGGTACTTGGTGCGGACAAAGGCAGAGCCCTTCCCCGGTTTGACGTGCTGGAACTCGACGACCTGAAAGACGTCGCCGTCCATGACAAAGGTTGTGCCGTTGCGGAAATCACCTGCTGAAATCATTATGCCTCCTCCTGCCCGTCGGGCAGTTTTCTTCTTCTGTAAAAAGTGTTGCCGGAAAGAATCGTGCATTAAATTGTACTCGTAGCACGCCCCGGCCGCAAACCAGGCCTTTAAGGCCCTTTTCCGCCTCAGGCGGTTTTTTATCCCGTGATCAGGAGCTCCTTCGGGGACCGGGTCAGGTTTTCGCAGCCATCTGTGGTCACCAGGACCAGATCCTCTATGCGGATGCCGCCCAGACCGGCGATGTAGATGCCCGGCTCGACCGTCATCAGCACGCCGGCCGGGATCTCATCCTTACAGGTTTCGGACAGGCGCGGCGCCTCATGGATCTCCAGGCCCAGTGAGTGCCCCGTCGAGTGATCGAAGGCATCCCCATAGCCCTGGCGCTCGATGACATCCCGGGCCAGACGGTCGCCCGCGACGCCGGTGATGCCGGCGCGGATGCCGGCCAGGCAGGTCTCCTGGGCTTCCAGCACCAGCGCGTAGAGCTCACGCAGAGCCTGGGGAGCGTATTCGATGAAGACGGTCCGGGTCATGTCGGAGCAGTAGCCGTTGTAGCGCGCGCCGAAGTCAATGACCACCGCGTCACCTGACTCCAGAGCTTTTTCCGAGGCGACGCCGTGCGGCAGCGCCGAGCGGACCCCGGAGGCGACAATGGTCTGGAAGCTCGACCCTTCGGCGCCCAGAAGGCACATCTCATACTCCAGGCGGGCGGCCACCTGCCGCTCCGTGACGCCGGGCTTCAACAGGGGCAAAACCCGGGCCAGGGCCTGGTCGGCGATGCTGGCGGCGCGGCGGATTGCGGCAATTTCGCCTGCATCCTTCCGCATGCGCGGCTCGGCCAGGGCTCTGCCCGCGGCAATGACTTCGATTCCGGCCAATGGCTCCCTGGCTTCGATCTGCCGCAGCGTGGCCAGATCGAGCTGTGTTTCCTCCACACCGAGGCGCCGGACCCTGAGCTTCGCCAGATCGTCCAGCAGCCTTTCGAGCGGACGCGAGGCATGGACGACTTCATAGCCCTTCGCCTCCTCCCCCGCCTGCAGTACATAGCGGCCGTCGACGTAGATCCTCGCCAGTCCGGAGCTGATCAGGACCAGCGAGGTAGTGCCACTGAAGCCGGCATAGTAGCGGTTTGACGGGCGTCCGGTCAGCAGCAGGGCGTCAAGTTCTTTGCGCTCGATAATGGCACGGGCGGCTCTGACGCGGCTCTCAAGGGGAGGATGGCTGCTTTGGCTGACTTGGCCGCTTTGGCTGTTTTGGCTGATTTCGTTGGCGTTTTGCTTCACGTCAGGAGATCTCCTTTCGATTGGGCAGTTCATCGTAATACTGTGCCAGCCCCGGACGCCCGATGAGGCGTTCGCCGAGACGCTTGAGGCGGATGTAGAAGGGTTCTTTGGGGTTGATGGGGTCAACGAGAATGAAGGGAACGCGGGCAGAGCGGGCCGCCAGCAGATCGGTGAAGACCTGGTCGCCGACGGCGATGACGCGCTCCGGCGGCAGGCGGTACTGCGCCAGCGCCCGGCGGATGCCGCGTGCCGAGGGTTTTCCGGCATTGCCGATGACATCGGCACCGAGAGAGGCGCCGACGGAGCGGGCGCGTTCCTCCCGGGCATTGCTGAGCAGGACCGGTTTCAGGCCGGCCTTTCGTATGCGCTCCAGTTCGCGTCCGGCCGCTTCCGTTTTGGAGTGCCTGCCATGCGGCATCAGGGTGTTGTCTATATCAAGCAGCAGCAGAGAATAGCCACGTGCGGCCATGCGGTTCCAGTCGACAGCGGCGAGCGAGGGATAGATTGCAGCAGGACGGAAGAAGCGTTTCCAGATCGCCTTCAAGCCAAGCCACCTCCCCTATCTTTTCCTTATCTATCGTACATATGCGCCATCTTATCCATCCGCTCTCTTATCTATCCGCCATCTGATTTATCCGCCGCAGGCAGACAAGTGATCCGGCGGCCACGAACAGACAAGTTGAGATCTTAGAATCCGACAGCAAACACGCGCGCATTCTATCACAGCCACGAAGCGACACAGGGCGCCTTGAGCTTGTAAGTCGCGCCGGCTCGGGCGATAATAGCGCCGTTCGTTTCTTACATAGCACAAGATTAGAGCACATTTTATGCTCGCCCGTCGCCAGTTTGGGCTGCCGGGACGAGTCAGGAGAGGCAGGCAAACATAAAATGATTGTTTGTAAATTCGGAGGCAGTTCACTGGCCAGCGCGGATCAGATTCGCAAGGTCTGCGACATCATCCTCCAGGACCGTCGGCGCCATATAGTTGTTGCATCCGCTCCCGGCAAGCGCCATGACGGTGATACGAAAATTACCGACCTTCTGATCTCCTATGCCAATGCCGTACTGGCGGGCTACGAAGGGGCACAGGAGCGCGGTGCCATCTGTTCGCGTTTTGCCGGCATCGCCGAGGAACTCGAGCTCGAGCGCGACTGGTACAGCTTTGTCAGCGATGATCTCGATCAGCGGATCAGGCGCTTTGGCGGCGACAGTCAGGATCTCATACATGCACTGAAGGCGGCGGGCGAAGACTGCTGCGCCCGGCTGCTGGCCGATTACCTGCAGTCCATCGGCGAGGATGCCGAATATGTCGACCCCGTCGAGGCCGGCATGCTGCTGCGTCTGGAAAACGGCCAGACCCTGATCGAAGAGGAAAGCTACGAACGCCTGGCTCAGCTGCGCCGCCGTCACAGCCTGGTGGTCTTTCCCGGTTTCTTCGGCGGAGACAAGCAGGGACGTATCCGCACCTTTTCGCGTGGCGGTTCCGATATCAGCGGCGCCATTCTGGCCGCTGCCATCACTGCTGAAGTCTACGAGAACTGGACCGATGTCGACGGTGTCTTCGTAGTTCACCCCAGTCTGGTCCGCGATCCCGAAGGGATCCGGGAAATCACCTACACAGAGATGCGTGAGCTCGCCTATGCCGGCTTCACCGTCCTCCACGAGGAGGCGATCAGCCCGACACAGCTGCGCGGCATTCCGGTCAACATCCGCAACACAAATAACCCCAGCTCACCGGGCACCCGCATCGTTTCGGTGCGCGACAACTACGACAGCATTGTGACCGGCATCGCCGGCTCCAGAGGTTTCACGCTGCTGCACATTTCAAAGCATCTGATGAACCGCGAAGTCGGCTTCGCCATGCGCGTCCTGGGCATCCTCGCCGATCTCTCCATCCCCTTCGAACACATGCCCTCAGGCATAGATTCGCTCTCAATCGTCATCCGCTCACACTATATTCCTGCCGAGAAGGAAGCGATTGTCGTCCATCGCCTGCGCCATGAGCTGGGCGTCGACCAGGTGTCGGTCAATCGGCAGATCGGCATCGTCATGATCGTCGGAGAGGCGATGGCTCAGACAGTCGGTGTGACGGCACGCGCTGCCACCGCCCTCAGCCGTGCGGGCGTCAACCTGGAGATGATCATCCAAGGTGCATCTGAGATCTCAGTGATCTTTGGTGTGCGTGAGGCCTTCGTCAACTACGCGGTCAAGGAGCTGTATAAGGAGTTCTTTTCCTAAATCAGAATCTTCGCTGATGGGAGATTCTTAGAAGAAGAAGGCCTCCCGGCTGCGCTGGCCGATTCTCCAGGCCAGCAAAAAACTTTAGAACACACCCTCGCACCGCTGCAAATGCCAACTTTTCGAGTTGTGTCACTAAGCCCTGACACAACTCGATTTTTTGTCAAATTTCCTAGCCGTTTTGCCAACTTTTGGAGTTGTGTCAGATTTTCCTGACACAACTCGACTTTTTGTCAAATTTCCCAGCCGTTTTGCCAACTTTTGGAGTTGTGTCAGCTTTTCCTGACACAACTCGATTTTTTGTCAAATTTCCCAGCCGTTTGGCCAACTTTTGGAGTTGTGTCAGCTTTTCCTGACACAACTCGATTTTTTGTCCACTTCCCCATCCGAATGGTCAACTTTTGGAGTTGTGTCAGCTTTTCCTGACACAACTCGATTTTTTGTCCATTTCACCATCCAAATGGTCAACTTTTGGGGTGTGTCGCGACCTTTGACCACGACTCCAAATTCTGTCTCTAAACCCAGCAAGTCGACTTTGGGGTTTTGTGTCCTCTTTCATTCCACCAGCGTCAGCAATGTATGTTTCGCACACCACTTCGATATTGACGATCCGTGAACCGCGGGGCAATATCGACTTTTTTGTACACATCCTGTGCAAATATTCCGATATTGCCCGATTCCGGGGCAATATCGACTTTTTTGCACACCTCTCCCCGACTTCTACAGCAGCCTCACCTATGCGACAGCTTCCAGTTGATTCGTTTCCACTGCTGGGTGATCGAAAAAGAAAACGGCGGCGAAGATCGCGAGCTGTAGTCAAGGGAAGTGGATATATTTTCCGCCCCTGCCCTATTTGAGGACACTTCCGAAGTCTCTCCACTCTTGCCTGGGCATAGCTGCAAGTGCTGCCCGCAGGACTGCTTCCTATCGATTCGTTTGCCACCGCTTTGCGACAACGAAAAGAAAGAAAGAAAGAAAGAAAGAAAGAAAGAAAGCGGCGGTGCAGACTGCCAGCTAGAGGCAAAGGGAATGGATAGCTTCTCAGCTCCTGCCCGGTTTTGCGGGTTACCGGACAAGCGGGCTACCGGGCAGCCGTCACAACCGAATAACCGAGCAGGCCGGGTGGCCGGGCGGCCACCCGGCTCACCGGCCACCCGGCTCACCGGCCACCCGACCAGCATCACCGCCGATCCGAGTAATCCAGCGGCGTCGGCGTCGGTGTCGGCGGCGGCGTCGGCGTCGGCGCCGGCAGCGGCGACGGCCGCGAGCTGTCGTAGATCGGGCGGGCGTCGAAGACCGGCTGCGTCAGTCCCTGCCGCATCGAATAGCCGCCCACGGCCAGGCGATCCATAAAGTAGTAGCCCCGCTCATAGTGGACATAGATGGTCGGTCCCAGGCCGCCAAAGATCTGAAAGCCCTGTTCAAGCAGATAGGACTTGCGCTCATCGGTGCCGCGGAAGTTGATGCCGTTCGGATAGACGAAGATATTGGTCGGACCGATCATGGAACCGACCTCCTCTTTCCAGAGAGCACAATCCTCCTTGAGATCCTCCATGGTCAGCTCACCCATCTCCACCCCGGCATAGCTGAAACTGGCAAAGGTCCAGCCATTTTCCAGCAGGCGGTTGATCACGGCCTGACAGTCACGGCGATTCTTGACGAGCTGCTCCTCCTCCAGGATCTCCGCAGCGACACCGAAGCGCAGGGACTGGGCATTGCGCGCCGCCAGCTGGGCGTCGTTCATCGGATAGCCGAAGATGCCATAGCGCCCGCTCAGCGAAATCGTCCCCTTCGCTCCGTCATAGCTGAAGTCCGGATGCTCCTCGATAAACATCTCCAGAATCCCGATCGCCTCAGCCTCACGCGACACGATCTCCTCCCCCATCTCATCGCGGTAGACCCCGGCCACCTCACCCTCCTCATCCAGGACCAGGTTGGTGCAGTTGCCGGAAAGCCGGCGCGCCGGATAATAGTTCAGCTGGTCGATGCTCAGTACCAGAGCCCGCCGCCCCTTCGGCAGATACAAAGGCGCCGCCGTCCCCGACTCATCAAGCAGCGTCGCCTGGTCAATCAGCATGTAACCGCGCTCATAGAGCAGTTCCAGCATGCCGCGGAACTCACTGACGGTCATCATGGTCTGGTCCGCCGCCGCCGACACCTGATTCCCGCTGAAGGCAATGCCGCGATTGACAATCAGCGGCCGAATGACAAGCTGCCGCACACGGCCCGTATAGCGCTCCAGATTCGCCGGCATGTAGCCCTTGGTTTCTTCGTACAGGGAAGCCAGTTCATTGTCGCCCTCGAAATACTTCTCCAGAATTTCAATACGCCGTCCGGCCGTGACATAGCGACCGCGCGCCATCAGCCGCCTGATCTCCTCCAGATAGTAAGGACGCATCTTTTCCTTCAGCGCCGCAATCTGGCCCTGAACAATGTCATGCGCCGGCCCGGTGTCCTGAACATCCGCTTCCTTGAGCAGGCTCTCCAGCCGGTCCACCGCACGGTAGTAATCCTGATTGGCATCAAGCTCCCTGGCCTCACGATAGGCCTCGCCGCAGAGCTCCATCTGCCCCAGATTCTCCAGATACAGCGCGGCTGCCTCCGTCATGGAGGGTATGGTACGCAAAGCCGTAAACAGCCGACCGGCATCTGAGACGCTGGTCTCAGCCAGCATCACCGCCTCGGCCGTCTGCTGGCCGCGGCGATCCAGGTAGGCGGTCGACAGTTCGCCCATCTCCGTAAAAAAGCGGACATCATCTTTGGCCAGCTGCCCTGTCCCGCTCGCCAGCACGGCAGCCATGATCTCATCCATGCGCTCGTGCACCGAAGTCTCCATCTCGGCCACCGCATGTTCCCAGACAGCCCGGTTCTCGTCGCCGCGGGCCACCAGGGCGGCCTCACGGGCCCGGTGATAGCTCTCCAGAACCGCCGGGTAATCGGCGGCCTCAAAAGCGGCGTGAAAATCCGGCAGCACAGAGGCTGCCTCGCGGCGGCGCTCCAGCACCTGCCAGTAGAGCACGGCGGCAGCGGCCAGCAGCAGGACAATCAGCACCAGAAGGGGCAGGGGGTTCGCACGGCGGCGGGGCGGCTCGCTCAGGGGGCCCCCACGCTGCACATAAACCGCACGGCGACTCATTTTGTCTCGTTTCCTCCGGTATTCGTCTCCGCCATTTCGGCGAGCAGGGTCTCAAAATCCAGCTGTCGTCCCTCGAGCGTCTCCTCGCGGACAACCAGGCCGCGGGCCGGGATCTTCCGGGCGCGGTAGCGCTCGAAGCCCTCCGTCGCACCGGCGGGAATCAGCTCGAAGGCGGTCGCCTGGCGGCCTTTGCGTAAAGAAAGCAGCTGTACACCCTGAGAGGAGCGCGTCGCCATCAGCGGCAGCAGCTCGGAGTCAATCAGGGCCGCCTTCCCGTCATCGGAGCGGATCAGGAAGCTGGCGGGCTCGGGCAGGCTGCGGATGGCCACCAGCGGCGAGCGGTCAGAATAGGCGTTGACGATGCGCCGCCGCCGGGTCTTCGTCTGGTACTGGTCGAGCTTTATGCGCAGACCCTTGCCATTTGCGAAGCAGAAGGCCAGCTCCCCGCTGTAGTCGCCGGCCAGCATCATGTGGACGACGATCTCTCCCTCCCCTTCAAGCTCCAGCAGGTTGGGCGTATAGGCGCCCATCTCTGAGGGGCGGTTGTCCGGGATCTCATGGATCTCACGGGGATAGACGGTCTGGCGGTTGGTGAAGAGCAGGACGGTCTGGCGATTGGAGGCCTCAATGTCCTGAATGATGCGGTCGCCTTCCTTCGTGCGCAGGTCGCCGGCCGAACGCAGGGAGGTCAGGGGCAGCTTCTTGAGATAGCCCTCCGCAGTCAGGAACAGACGCAGGCGATAGTCCTCTATGAGGTCTTCGGCCTCCAGCTGCGGAGCCTCCTCCGCCGCCACCAGCTGCGTGCGGCGCTCCTCCCCGTAGCGCTCGGCGACGCGGGCCAGATCGGCCTTGATGTCGCGGTCGATGAGGTCCTGGCGCTTGAGCTTGCGCTCGAGCAGGCGGATGTCCGCCTCCAGCGACTTGATGTCACGGGTGCGGTTCAGAATGTACTCGCGGTTCAGGTGGCGCAGGCGGATTTCTGCGACATATTCGGCCTGCGGCCGGTCGATGCCAAAGCCCGCCTCCAGGTTCGGCACCACATCGGCCTCCCGCTCGGTCTGACGGATGATGCGGATGGCCTTGTCTATATCCAGCAAAATCGCCTCCAGACCCCGCAGCAGATGGAGTCGCTCCCGCTTCTGGCCGAGCTCATGCTCGTACTCACGCGTCAGAGTGCGGCGGCGGAAAATCAGCCACTCGCGCATCAGACCCTTGACTCCCAGCAGTTGCGGGCGGCCGTCGATCAGGACATTGAAGTTCGCGGAAACCGTTGACTGCAGGCTGGTCTGCAGGAAGAGCCTGGTCATCAGCTGGTCGGGATCGACCGTGCGGCGGTAGTCAATGGCGATGCCGAGTCCGTTCAGGTCGGTCTCATCGCGCACATCGACGACTTCACGCAGCTTGTTGGCTTTTACCAGATTGGTCAGGTCGTTGATGATTGCCTCGACACTGGTGGTGTAGGGAATCTCATAGACCTGGATGCGGTTCTCTTTTTTGTCGACGCGATAGCGGGCGCGAAGGGTGACACTGCCGCGGCCGGTCTCAAAAATGCGGCGCATCTGCGGCAGATCGTAGAGGAGCTCGCCGCCGCCCGGGAAATCCGGCGCCGGCATCAGCTCCATGATGTCAAAGGAGGGGTCGTCGATATAGGCCGTCATGGCCTGGCAGACTTCGACCAGATTGAAGCCGATGAGGTTCGAGGCCATGCCGACGGCGATGCCCTGGTTCTGGTTGACCAGCACCGACGGGAAGGTCGCCGGCAGCAGCTGCGGTTCGCGCATGGTGCCGTCGTAGTTGTCCTGCCAGTCAACCGCATCGCGGTCGATCGCGCGGAAGAGTTCCTCACAGATCGGCGCCAGCCGCGCCTCCGTATAGCGCGTCGCCGCGTAGGCCATGTCGCGCGAATACTGCTTGCCGAAGTTGCCCTTTGAATCAATATAAGGGTGCAGCAGGGCACCATGCCCGCGCGTCAGGCGGACCATGGTCTCATAGATCGCCTGGTCCCCGTGGGGGTTGAGCTTCATTGTCTGGCCGACAATGTTCGCGGACTTCGTCCTGGGCCCGCGCAGCAGACCCATGCGGTACATGGTGTAGAGCAGCTTCCGGTGAGAGGGCTTGAAGCCGTCGATTTCGGGAATCGCACGGGATACGATGACCGACATCGCATAGGGCATGAAGTTGCGCTCAAGCGTGTCGCTGATACGCTCGTCCTCAATGACGCCGAGCTGGCGCACGCCCTCGATCTTCTTTCGCCCTTTCTTTTCCTCCGGCTTCGCCGCCGACTTCTTTTGCCTAGACGACATCGAGATACTCCAGATAGAGGTGGCCGTTGTCCTCAATATGCTGCTTGCGTCCGGCCAGGTCATCACCAAGCAGGAGGTCGAAGCGGCTGGCCATGCGCTCCTCGTCTTCGACACGAACGCGGATCAGGCGGCGGGTTTCGGGATTCATCGTCGTCTGCCACATCATCTCAGGCTCATTTTCGCCCAGACCCTTCGAGCGCTGCACGGTCACCTTGTCGGTGCCAAGTGCAGCCAGGATGCGGTTCTTTTCCATTTCGTCATAGGCGAAGTAGGTATGCTCCTCCCTGGTCGAACGGTCGGTGATCTCAAACAGCGGCGACTCGGCAATGTAGACGAAGCCTTCGCGTATCAAAGTGGGCACCAGGCGGTAGAACATCGCCAGCACCTGGGTGCGGATGTGGTAGCCGTCGACATCGGCGTCGGTGCAGATGATGATGCGTTTCCAGCGCAGCTGGTTGATATCGAAGCTCGCCAGTCCCTTGTTGAAGCGCGACTTGATCTCAACCCCGCAGCCCAGGACCTTCAGCAGGTCGGTGATGATTTCGTTGCGGAAGATCTGCTCATACTCACTCTTCAGACAGTTCAGGATCTTCCCGCGGATCGGCATGATCGCCTGGAACTCAGCATCACGGCCCAGCTTCGTCGAACCCAGAGCGGAGTCGCCCTCAACAATGTAGAGTTCGCGACGGTTGACGTCACGCGTGCGGCAGTCGACGAACTTCTTGACGCGGTTCGTCAGGTCGATCTTCCCCATCAGCTTGGTCTTCAGGTTCTGCTTCTGGCGCTCGGCAGCCTCACGGCTGCGCTTGTTCACCAGCAGCTGCTCGACGACCCGGTCGGCCACCTGGTAGTTTTCGATCGCCCAGATCTCCAGCCGTTCCTTCAGCAGCTCATTCATAAAGTCCTGAATAAAGCGGTTGTTGATCGCCTTCTTGGTCTGATTCTCATAGCTGGTCTGGGTCGAAAAGCTGTTCATGACCAGAAGCAGACTGTCCTCTATGTCCGTCCAGGTGATGCGGCTTTCACCGCCCTTATACTTGTCGCGCTCGCGGGCGATGCGGTCGAAGGCGTAGCTGAAGGCATTCCGGACTGCCTTATCCGGTGAGCCGCCGTACTCCAGAAAACTCGAGTTATGGTAGTACTCGATCCGGGGCTTTTCGGGATTGAAGGTGAAACTGACCTCAAGCTTGACCTTATAGTCGGGCTTGTCCTCACGGTCACGGCCCTTCCCCTCACTTTCCCAGTGAACGGGCTCAAAGATGCCGCTGCCGCCGTCAAGTTCACGGACATAGCCGGTAACACCTTCGGGATAGAGATAGGTCTCCTGGGTACCGGTAATGGCGTCGGTGAAGACAAAAGAGACACCGGCATTGACGACGGCCTGACGCTTCAGCGTCTGCCGGAACCACTCCAGGGGGATTTCAATTTCGGTAAAGACCTCACGGTCAGGCAGCCAGCGCTGGCGGGTGCCGGTGCGGCGGCTGCGCAGCTCCTCCTTCTGCAGGCCGCCGACGTTATTGCCACGCTCAAAATGCAGCTTGTAGAGGCTGTTGTCGCGGCGCACCTCGACTTCAAACCAGGCAGAAGCGTACTGCGTCGCACAGGCGCCGAGTCCGTTGAGACCGAGTGAATATTCGTAGTTGCCGCCGGTCAGATTGTGGTATTTACCGCCGGCATAGAGCTCACAGTAGACCAGCTCCCAGTTGTAGCGTTTCTCCTTCTGGTTGTAATCGACCGGGATGCCGCGGCCGAAGTCCTCCACCTCAAGCGAATGATCGGCAAAGCGGCGCAGGTGAATGACGTCGCCATAGCCCTCACGGGCTTCATCAATGGAGTTGGAAAGAATCTCAAAGACCGAGTGACAGGCGCCCTCAATGCCGTCCGAGCCGAAGATAACAGCAGGACGGAGACGGACGCGATCCGCTCCCTTGAGCTGAGAAATGCTTTCGTTGTTGTAGTGCTGGGCCATGAAGGGCTCGCCACCTCCTTAATGTGGATACCGTGATGCCAGAATCTAAGACAGAAATATCATAATACGGGAGGCTGTTAAGCCGCCTTTACCCACATCGGCAGGCCGCCAAACCCGGTAAAATACTTCATAAACTATATCACACGCCCTTTTCTCTGGCGTCCGCCTGCAGACCCTTGACAGCGGAAAGGACTGTTCATGAGAGCAGCAGACGCCGCCGATCCGGCCACTGGCAGGTCTTGCGGAAGCCGGCCGCAGCCGGCGTCAAAGAAGCGTAAGCCCAAATATCAATACTGGTTGATATGGATTTTCTTTACATACTGAATCTGGCAAAATCCACTGTCACGCAAATTCATATACGTGCAATGCACGGTGTAGCCATCAAACTGCCACTCGGCCTTTGCCTCGTCATAGGTACCGATAATCGACTCCACGTCCATTTCGTCGCTGGAAACAGCGGGTTCGCCATGAGTCTTTTTGAGCTCGGCAAACAATGCGTCATATACGGCCCTGCCTTTGCCGTCCGTGGGGTCCACGGTCCAGAGAATATGGATCACCGTCGCTTCATCCTTCGCTGAAGTGAAGGTAACGAGCAGTTTCCCCTCCGCTCCCGCGAAGCTTTTGCTGCAGGAATACTCCCCCTCATCGTGTTCACTGAGCTCGGGCTCAAGCTCCCTGGCCCGCTTAAGAGTCATGCCCAGTGCGACAGCGGTAATCGGATCATCTTTCGCCGTCTCCACGTTCTTTCCGCAGGCACACAAAGACAGTAAGAGCAACAGGATGATTCCGCCTGCAAATACTCGTTTCATCGGATTTCTCCCTTTCTGTTCTGTCCCGTAGCAGCAGCACATGAGCGCAATTGCCATCTGGAACGAAATTTCTCCTGACTTATATCCTTTTTTATGCGAAGCCTCAACAGCTCCTGCCGCTGTTTGCGTCCGCCTACGGGCAGGAAAGGCAGCTCCCGGCAGCAGCATGATGCCTGCCCAATCGGACAGGACTGCTCCACTGCTTCTACCGTTTCAACAGGAAATATCGCTGTAATACGTTACCCGTAAACTTCACACAAACGATCATTGCCTCGGCATCCAAATAGAACGCAGGCGAAAGACGACACCGGACCCAGATCCGGCTGGCGCATTGGCCAGTCCTGCCAGCTGCACCCTGTAACATGCAGGCAGCAATACGGTATACGTAAAATCAAGGAACGGTTTTACGTCAAAAGCGCTTGCGTCTCCCCGGGTATCTTGCTAAACTAGCGTTTGCCGCGATCCGGAAGCCCCTGGATCCGGCAACGCGGCGGAATCGTGCAGGTGTAGTTCAATGGTAGAACATCAGCCTTCCAAGCTGACCACGTGGGTTCGATTCCCATCACCTGCTCCAGACTTTCTGCCGCGTTCCTTATGGGTCTATAGCTCAGCTGGATAGAGCAACAGCCTTCTAAGCTGTGGGTCGCAGGTTCGAATCCTGCTAGACTCGCCAGACCAAATGGACGGACACAGTTTTTGTGTCCGTCCATTTGTTTGTGTTAATGCTATCAACAGGATGTATCGCTGCCAAGTTCAACTGCTTTGCTGCCTTCACGATTTCTGCTGCACCATTTCAGCTGTAGAGATGGATTCAAACTGCCTGATTCAAAACTGAATCAAAAACGGGTTACAAATTGATTAGACGTCGTTAACCTTCAGTGCCGACGATTCATGCCGTCTAGTACTCTTAGCGGAGTGAGAGGTATGGGAAACAAAAAGCTGATATTGCACCGCGAATCGGGCAATATCGCAGTTTTTGACCAGAGGGAGGGAAAAATGACGGTATTGCGCCGCAACCGGGGTGGAGCAGAAAAACTTCACCAAAGAGCGGACTAAAACAAAATTGTGAAGCGAGTTAGATACCGCTATGCGCTCGTCATCAAGAATTCATATTGTTTTGTGCCTGAACAAAGCGAGAGGCATGGGGTACAAAACTATCTTTTGCAGATACAAAGTAAACAGAGGCTGTCAGGTAAATCCAGAGGGCGAGAATCTTCCAGCTGTGCGCGTTTTTTAGAAATGCACCAACAATCCGAAGAGCAAAGCTATGAGATGTGAGACCCAAGATCACCCTGAAAGCCAGGGCGGCTCTCTAAGATATCAATCATTTGACTGCGGTAGACCTGCTCGAGGTTCAGGCGAGAAAAGCCAATTAATCAGGAGGACAATCCATTCTCCTGTAGAAAGGCTGAAGTATTCAGCACTCATAATCATGAGCCTTCGTTTGCGTGGAAATAACCTGCCTGTCAGGCATACATTCCGCGCAATTGATCCCACAAAATAAATTGGGTCAGTATATCGGTTCTCTTTTTCCTCATGCTTCTTCGACACGACTCAAGTATTCGGGCTCAACGTGCGCTTCCGATTCCATCGCAATAACATACCGGCAGTTCGTAATAATTCGTAATAATAGGAATATACTTTCTAAGGAAGAAGAAAGGAGCTTCTGACGCCATGACATTGTTTTATGCACCACATGGATTTCGGCCGAAAAATCTTTGGCCACTACTGGCGCTTCCGCTTTTAATCGCCGTTATTCTCATTTTGTTGTTCGACAGGGATCTCTTGGATGAAAATGGTCGCCCCTATTCACCTCTTCACTCTGCCTTCATTATCATCGCAGCAGGGCTCTTTTCTATCCTCCTCATTGCGTATTTCTTCAGTCTTTTTAAAAAGCGGGTGGTCTTAAGGATCGAAAGCGGACAGATCAGCTGTTTTGAAGATACAGCTCTCCTCTATCGCAAATTACCTTTCAGCTCACTCGTTGGGTTCACACATTTTTACGAACACAGCTTGGCGAAGAGAGTCGCTGGCAGAATGATTAATATGTCGTATCGGTACATTGTTCTGCATTTTCAGCAGCCTCATTGTGCATGGATGATCCCTGAAAAGTCGTTTAACGATATCAGGGGATTGAAAAGCTTCCTTCGTTCCGTAGGTGTCCCAGAAACTCCTTTTGCCCGCAGCATGTATCCCAAAACCGCATTGTATGTTCCGGTGAATTTTCTATACGTTCCCGATGAGGGGGATTGCGGCATGATCAGCGATCATTGAGTCGCTGTCTCGATCTTCAGCTATTCGATGGCGATTCTACTTCCCTTTGGCAGCTGAAGTCTTCATTTCCCAATGTAAACCCTGACATGAGTACGAGTATTCCTTATGTTTCAAAGCAGCGGTTCAAGATATTACACCAGCCTTACGGCTCTTGAAACTGGCTTATTGCTCAACTTCATGACTGTAAATTTCAAGCTCCATGAGGTGACATTTGTTAAGCATATGTAAGCCGAACACTAAAGATATTCGTCCAGCACTGACTGCAAGTTGACTTCATTTACTTTTGTAGAAGAATGAACATCACAATATGCTGTTGCTGCTATGCTGTTTTTTTGTTCATACCGATAAAAGAAGCGGCAGTCCAGAAGAGGTAAAAAAGCAGATGAAAAAGAAAGGACTCTTTCTGCCAGCGATTGCCTGTGTGCTGCTGCTGGGCTTAATCGGTTTTTTGAATCAGTCGACTGATACTCCGGTCAGTACTGTCTCACAGGCACCTGTGCGTATCTTTCTGTACGGGGAAAAACACGGCATAGATGCCATCATCGACAGGGAGTTTGAACTTTGGCATGAGCATTACCACAGCGATGGAATGCGCCATCTTTTCCTTGAGCTTCCCTATTTCAGCGCCGAATTCTTAAACATATGGATGCATGAAGAAGGCGATGAGATTCTGCATGCCCTGTATGATGACCTGGAAGGCACAGCAGCTCATGTTCCAGCCTTTAAGGGATTTTACAGACGTATCAAGCAGCAGTGTCCGGAAACTGTGTTCCACGGCACTGATGTTGGCCATCAGTTCTTTTCTACGGGTGAAAGATTCCTTAAATACCTTGAGCAGCATCATCTGGAGAACAGCCGCAAGTATATCCTGGCACAAGAAGCCGTTGAACAGGGGGAACGGTTCTACGAGAATTCTGATTTTGTGTATCGTGAGAATAAAATGGTGGAAAACTTCATTCGGGAGTTTGATTCATTGGCAGGTGAGAGGATCATGGGCATATACGGCGGTGCTCACACGAAACTCGACGCACTGGATTATTCCGGCCAGGTCCCCTGCATGGCGAGGCAGCTGAAGGAGCATTACGGAGACATTATTTATTCAGAGAACCTCTCCTAACATGAAGCATGACATCTGACCTTCCTTATCGAATCATATTTGGTCTGACCAAACAGCGTGAACACTAAAACTTCTAACTGACATTATTTATGGAATCACAGTAGAAGACCGTAAAAAGCATTGCGATTACTCTTTAAAGAAGAGTTCAAGGATATCGTTCTGTAATGGACTGGTATTCATCGGACCGAGGAGCAAATGCTCTTCCTCTTCCTACAAAGGCAGGGGCATAAATGATGTCCACTCTTTTTTCCTTCAATTGACAGTCTCGATCGCCGCTTCCTCCTTCAGTATCGCGCAACGGCGAGAAAAGAACAGATAGAAAACAATTCGTGCGAGCGGCACTTGCTTTGATGCCCGGGAAGGAGTGGTCACACTTGTGTGATTGCACGAAATCGGGACAGGAGCTGGCGATCGATATGGGGTATACAGCGCTACTGTCCAAAAAGTTCCGTTTGCGCCTCCAAAACTGTGCACAAGCCCCGATTGCTGCTTGTTCAGAGGGGATAGCTGTGAGATTCCAACACCTCAATCTACACGGTGTGTCAACTTTTGGAGTTGTGTCAGCTTTTCCTGACACAACTCGATTTTTTGTCAAAATCGAGGGTGGATTTGTCAACTTTTTGAGTTGTGTCACTTTTGTACCCCATGCCTCTCGCTTCGCTCGAGGCACAAAACGGCATGAATCGTTGGTGCTGAGCATTAGCGGTATCTGACCCGTTTTTGATTTTTGTTTTAGTCCACCCTTGGCGAAGTTTTCTGCTCCCACCCAGGTTGCGGGGCAATACCGTGATTTTTGTCCACTCTCTGGTCAAAAAC
>JASGUW010000241.1 GCA_030055235.1 Bacillota bacterium | reverse complement strand
CTCAACTTTTTGAGTTGTGTCACCTTTTCCTGACACAACTCGACTTTTTGACAAAATCCCCGTCCTCTTTGTCAACTTTTTGAGTTGTGTCACCTTTTCCTGACACAACTCGACTTTTTGTCAAAATCCCCGTCCTATTTGTCAACTTTTTGAGTTGTGTCACCTTTTCCTGACACAACTCGACTTTTTGTCAAAATCCCCGTCCGATTTGTCAATTCTTCGAGTTGTGTCGTTCTTCGCCTTTTTCATATCTCCTGGCTTGCTCTCAAGTAAGCACCTGACACCTGTCTTGCAGGATGTTGCATACAAGGGTCTCTATGAGATTGCGGAACTCTAATCCGGACACTTTCCCAGTAAACGGTTCGGAATCGGACGGGTAAGATCTATCTCTACCAATAAAAGGAGTCATCATCAAAAGTTCATAAGGAGTAAATGAGGACGGTCTCCAGTGGCTGCCTTATGTTCTGGAAGGAGCTGTGTCGTGAGAATTACGATTCCCAGTCATCTGTTCTATCCGGCCGCCGGTGCTCCGGTAGCGGAGCACCGTGCACGATGCACGGAATCGGTGCAGGGTAATTTCTTGCTTTCAGTTTGCAGTCACAAAACGCGGTTTTTAAGGCACCTTAGTCGTTTTTACGTTCTCTTTTCAGGGCAGCCGCAGCAAGTGTCGCCCGTATGTTTGACTGCCTTCTATCGATTTGTTTGCCGCCGCTTCGTGATTGATGAATAAAAAAAGAAAGCGGCGGTGCTGCACCGCCAGGTAGGGTTAATGGCTGTGGTCAATTTTTCCGTTCCTGCCCCGGTTTCGAGGCACCAACGCAATCCCCCCCTGGTCAATAATTTCGTTCCTGCCCCGATTCCGGGACACCAGCGCACTTTTTGTCCAGCCCCTGATCAAATCCCTCGATATTGCTCCGAAGCCAGCACGAAACGCAAAAAATCAGCTATATCATCTATACAAGAATAAAGAGGAGACGCCTCAACGCGCGAGGCATTGTGAAAGGCTATTAGATACGGTTTCGTACTGCATCAATAATCATGGCGCAGAAGGTGTCACCCGTCCGATTATGAACCGCTTACTTCTCCTACAACCTCGAGCCGTCCGCCGCTTCTTTTCATTCCGTGGTTAAAGTAGCCGGCATCCAAATCGTTTTTGGATTACACGCTGTTTTGACCATGAAAGGGCCCTGCGCGTCGTACAGCTGCGTGCAGGGCCCTCTTATCATCCATCTTTATCAGCCATCTTTCTGGCAGGTTCAACCGCTTCCCGTTATTCCTGGCACGCACCTGAAAAAAGACATCGGACGATAATCGGATCAAAAGGAAAGGAAATTGTCCAATAATCCGGGCGATCATTATGTGCAAACAAAAAAGGAGCAATCAGATCCGCCGGATTAGCCGGCAGTTCTGATTGCACCTGATTAAACCGTTGTCCTCCGGCCATGGCGGGACTGACCCTTTCGAGTAGCGGCCGCAGCGCCTGACATACTTGTGTTTCGCCTGTTATTCGATGTAATGATCCATCTGCTTCATCTGGCTATGTATGACTCGAGATTCTGCACAAAATCCGGTGCGAGCGGAGGTTTTCTGCTCACGATCCCTGCACGCACCGGGCTGCACATTTCATCAGTCATCAGGCAGGAGTCAGGCGTCAGGCATCAGGCGATGCCCGCCTCACGCCGGAAAGCCGCGAGCAGCTCCTCTGGCGAATAGGGCCGATCCAGGCTCGGTGCCGAAGTTTCATTCAGCTCGAAAATCAGGCGGCCCTGATAGTCAGAAGCCTGGAAGAGCTGCCAGAGTTCCGCCCAGTCGATCGTCCCTTCGCCCGGCAGCCAGTGGCGTTCGTTGATGCGGTCGTAGTCGGACAGATGCGTTGTGATCATATAGGGGGCAATCTGTTCATAGAACTCGGCATGCGTCTCGATCAGCAGATGGTTGACATCGAAGCAGATAAAGGCGTGCCCGCCCCGCCCGCTGAGTGCGAGCATATCTGCAGCCGTGTTGCCAAGGCAGGTGCGCGGCAGGTTCTCGACTGCCAGCCGCACCCGCCGGCCGCGCGCCCACTCGCCGAGCTGCGCGATGGAGGCCACGGCCGTCTCCAGGCGTGCCGCCCGCTCTGCATCGTCGATAGGCTCATAGCTCGCGTGGATCACGGCAATATCAATCCCCTGATCGCCGGTCCAGGAAATCAGTTCCTGAAAGCATTCCAGCGCACGGTACCTGGCCGCGCCGTCCAGCAGCGAGGGGTCATAGGCCTGGCTGAAGGGCAGATGCACGGAGCTGACATTGAGGCCCGCGCTGCGGAAGAAAGAAAGCTGTGCGGAGGCCTTCTGCAGTATGGCGCTGACATCCTCCTCGGCGGACATCCCCAGCTCGACCTCGGTGAAGCCCGCCTCCAGAGCGCGCTTCCAGTTCTCGAGACTCGGCTCCTGGAAGAAGCCCGAACTCAAACCCAGTTTGTTCTTCATTTTTCTCTTATCCTTTCACGGCTCCCGGCATGAATTCCCAGACAAAGCATTTCAGAGCACTTAGCATAAGGATTCCCCATCAGGCCTGGCATGGCGGCAGTACGACGCCGGATGGTGGATCAAGTTGTAAACCGGGCGGGCTGAGGCGGCGGCCATCGCCCACCCGCCTGCCTGCCGCCGCCCATCGCCGCTCAGCGGCGTCCGCCATCCTGCTCCCGTCGGACCTGCCACAGCAGCGCCAGCAGGGGCACAAGCTGCAGCAGGAAGATCAGGGCAGCGGCCAGCAGCTGCCCGTAGGCCGCCCAGGCGATCGGCTCCAGCGGCCAGGGCCGGATGAAGCAGATCAGGAAGCGGTTAAGCCAGACAAAAACACTGAAACCATAGAAGATACGCAAAACACGGCGCGCCGGCCGTTCGGCTTCTTCACTGCCGAAGATCTGCCGCCCATAAAGCATGAGCAAAAGGCTCAGGCCGGCGAGCAGCAGTGAGAAAAAGTAGTTGGTCCACTCGATGCCGACGATGAGGTTCTCATAGGGCGGGATGTAGACAAACCATTCATAGAGCCAGGGGACGAAGAAATGCCAGACCCCTACCCCAAACGCCAGGAACAGGCCGCTGTAGTAGAGAACCCGCACCCAGCCGGGCAGCCGCTGCTTCCCGGCTTCCTGCTTGACCTGGCTCACCTGTTTCACCTGCTTCCCAACTCCCTGATTCACCTGCGTCCCGACGTCCTACTTCATACGCCAACAAACTCCTTGACGAAGAGCGGCAGGGCATCGGCCAGCGCCGGCAGCTCGGGATGCCAGACGCGCTCCCACTCGAGCGAGAACCAGCCGTCGTAGCCATCCGCAAGCAGGCGGCGCGCGATCCGGGCAACCGGCACGTCGCCGGCGCCGGGCCGGACCAGACGGAACTTGTCGGCACGCACGTGGTCCTTCGTGTGAACATGGCGGACCCAGGGGCGGATGAGCTCGTAGAAGGGCTCCCAGTCATCGCCATAGGCACGGTCCGAGTGGGCCAGGTCCCAGAGAATGCCGAAGCCCGGCCGCTCCCCGACCGCCTCCAGCACCGGCCCCAGCGTCTCAATGCGGTTGAAGCTGCCATGGACCTCAAGCAGGATTGTGACGCCAACGGCGGCTGCTTCGGCGGCGAGCGTCACCAGACCATCGGCAACACGGCGCCAGACGGCGGGCCAGTCCTGCGGGTCGTCCGGCAGGCGGTCGCCGAAGACGCGGATATAAGGAATCCCACAACGCTGAGCCAGGGCAATCGCGGCGCGGCCCTCGGCATAAGCGGCGTCAAGGCCGGCCTCATCGTCAAAACGCACGGAGGAGCCAAAGCCCACCAGCTCCAGGCCGCTCTCCACCAGCAGCTCACGGGTGGCAGGCCAGCCGTCGGCCGACAGTTCTGCAATCTCATCGGGCTTCATGCGGCCGCCCAGGCCGCGGATTTCCAGACCCCCTATGCCGTGCGCACGGGCCAGAGCCACGATCTCCGGAAAGCTGAGTTCCGGACAGCCAAGGGTGGAAAAGGCGAGCTTTGCGTACATAAAAACCTACTTTCTCAGAAGCCGGCGACCAACTTCGATCACCGCACGACCATTATGATAGGGGCATTTCCAGGGATTCACCAGTGTGGCGTTGCGCGTCGGCGACGCCGGCGGGATCATGTCGCGCCCACAGCTGAGCCACTCGCCGCTGGGGTCAAGCATTTGGGCCCTGACATAGTTCCAGACCTCAACCGCGGCATCCAGATAGGCTTCATCGCCGCCCAGCTGCCAGGCATTGACAAAGCCGACGATGGCCTCAGCCTGGGTCCACCAGATCGTCTCCGGATGGACGATGCGGTCCTCATAACCCTCGTTGGCCACCGCGCCCGAAGGATGGCGGCCATGGCGCAGCACGAAGTCTGCAATGTCAAGCGCTTCCTTCTTCGCAGCTTCAAGCAGCCAGGCATAGCCGTCCGGGCGCTCGCTCTGCGCGGCCAGGATCTCGATCGCCTCAATGAGCAGCCAGCTGTACTCGATGTCGTGGCCAAACGAGGCGATATCAGTAAGGTGGCGGCCCGCCGGATCCATGTAAAGATCCAGGTGGCGCGTCCCGGCGTTGTAGATGCGGTGGCGGCAGATGGTGACGAGCTGCAGCAGCAGGGCCTCGACCGCCGGATCCGCCCGCATCAGCAGGTAGCGTGTCACGGATTCCAGGACATGCAGGTGGGTGTTCATGGAGAAGCCATTTTTTTGATTTGCGAAGGGCGTCTCAAACCCCGCCTCTTCCCCGACCGCAGGCGCGGCTGACTCCGCCATAAAGTCGCCGTTCCAGCAGCGCGTGTGGATGAAGCGGAAGACGCGGTCGGCCTGGGTTTCGGCGTGCTGGATGGCTTCGCAGCGATCCGCACTCAACTCACGCAACGCGATGGCATGGGTGGCGTAGGCGTAGAGCAGGAAGCTCAGGCCGTAGGTGAGCTGGCGGCTGTCGAGGACCTCGCCGTCCGGGCTGACGTTCCAGCAGGCGCCGCCGTCGGGCGTGACGAAGTGGCGGTCGAGGTAGGCTGCCGCGTGGTCGGCGTGGTCGAGGAGCTCCGGATCGCCGAGGTAGCGGGCGGCCTCGGCATAGGTCCAGAGAATGCGGGACATGAGAACGAGGGAGCGCGGAGCCCCCTCGATGATCACGCCTGCGGCGTCGGCGGCACCGTGGAAGCCGCCCTTTTCGTCGTCGCGCATGCCGGTCCAGAACGGCAGGATGCGTTCGACGAGGTCATTGTGCATTTCGGTGGCCATTCTGACGCTGGCCGGGTGTTGGGGGGCGATTGGAGACAAGCTGACATGGGACATCTGACACCTCCTGAGGTCGACACTGCGCCCTTGTCTCTCATTCTGCCAGAAAACGGGCTGTCATGCTGTGCCGCCGGCGGTCACGGGTGCACGCCAAGAATGTCGGGAAGCAGGCGAGCATGCCAAGAGGATGAATGACAAGAGACCCGCCGCGCCGTTGCACGGCTTGCAGGGCCAAAACGACGTGGAATCCAAAAAACGATTTGGATACCAGGCTACTTTGACCACGGAGAGTCGCGCACGCCGCTGCGCTGCGCGGCGCGGCGCGCCGAAACCAGGATAGGAGTGCTTCATTCAGCTGAATTTGCTTCCCATTGGCGGCAATATTCAAAGACCCAGTCTTTTGCCTCTTCGAAACGTACCAGCTTTATGCGGATAAGCCTCGCCGCTCGCCGTCATTTTTCATTTCTATCATTTCCATCTACGCCCAGAGCCCAGCGTCCACAAATACGATTGCCGTGGATAAAAGAGAACATCTACAAATGCACCCAAGTTCATACTGCGCTAAAGCCGCGGTGTTTCAGCTGTTTCGAGGAAGACTTGGAAAAAGCTTTACCAAGTCCAAACAAATATGAAGAGCGCCCGGCGGTCACGCAGGGGCGCGGGCGGTCACGCTGGGGCACCGGCGGTGTATCTTTGGTTAGAAGCACATGTGCCATCAGAGAGGAGAAAAACAGTGATCCAAGCCTTATCTGACGGCCGGCAGGCAGTCGGCCGGAATGCAGATGGTCGGCAAACGATCGGTCGACAAACAGTCGGCCGACAGGCAGACGGCCAGTCCGCGACCGAGCGGGTCGTGGCGCTTGATGGCTATGTAAACCGCTTCGGTGACCTGCTCTACCGCATCGCCTGGGTGCTTCTTGGCAACCGCGAAGATGCCGAAGACGCCGTGCAGGACAGCTGCCTGGCCTGGCTCGAGCGGGGGCCCGACTTCGAATCCGAAGAACACGCCCGCGCCTGGTTCGTCCACGTGCTGCGCAATCGCTGCCGCAACGTTCTGCGAAGCCGCAGCCGCCACCGCACCGGCGAGCTGGATGCCGAGCGCCTCGCCGCCCCCGCCACGCCTGTCGAAATCCAGGACCCCGAAGCCCGCCGCCTGTTCGCCGCCCTGCTCGAGCTCCCGCTCGACGACCGCGAGCTGCTGACCCTCATCGCTCTCGACCACAGTCCGACAGAATGTGCCCACCTGCTTGGCCTTAGCCCCGCCACCCTGCGCAAGCGCCTCGAACGCGCCCGCAAACGCCTCCGCCGCGAACTGGAACGCGGCCGGTCCACACGAGGTACCAGATATGAATGACATCAAAGATATCCGCGATACCCTGCAGAGCCTGGAGCTCTCCCCCGCCCGCCGGCAGCAGATTCGGATGGCTGCCCGCGCCGCCGCCCACGCGGCTGACCACAGCGCCGCCTGCGGCACCGCCCGGCCGAACCACTCTGCCGAAGTACCGCTGCTGACGCCACGCGCGCCCAGGACCCGCTTTAGCCTCTCGGCCGTCGCCGCCGCACTCCTCTTCTGCGCGGGCGCCCTCTACCTCCTGGCCCGCCTGGGCCACGGTACACCGGAACCGACTTCGCATGCCACCCGATCCGCCCTGGCCGCCACCACAACTGCCGCCACCACCGCAGCCGAGCCCGCCGCGCCTGAGCCCTGGGAGCTGACGGCCGATGCCGTGCGCCGGCGCCTCGTCACGGCTGGCCTGCTCGACGACGCCGAGGCCCGCACGCTGGACTTCCGCCTGGACGCCCGCCCCGAGCCGGCCGAGTGGGACAGCCAGCGCTACTGGCACAATTGTCTGGAGGAGTTCCACCTGGCCATCTGGCAGGGTCAGAAGCCCGGCGAGGACACAGCGCTCAACTTCCTCCTCGGCAGCGGCGATACCGCCTTCGCCCTCCACGGCGAGCCGCGCCACGTCATTGCCTCCGACCTTGACGGCGACGGCCATGACGAGCTGCTCCTGGCGATCGAGGGCGACACCACACTTTTCCTGGCCCTGGACCGCGATTCCGGCACGGATCGGTTCTACAGCTCGGGCTACGACTTCGCCTGGCTCCAGAACCCGATCTTCACCGACACGGCGAGCGCAGAGCAGCTGGCCGCGATCCGGGATCCCGACCGTCTGGCCCATCCGGCCGACTCGGATAATGATCTCTGCAAAGCCTTCTTCGAACCCCGCCCCACGACCGCCCAGCCCGAGCCCTCTCTGGCCGCCGGCTTCCTGCGCCTGGTCCGGGTCGGCTCTCACCGCGAGCTGCGCCTCATCCCGGCCGACCCAGGCGCCAAGCCGCAGTCTGGCTTCGCGCCGCAGACGGGCATGCCGGCCAGCTGGCCGCCCGAGCCGGCTCCCGCGCCTGCGCCCGTGTCTGAGTCCGAGCCCGTGTCTGAGTCTGAGCCTGAATCCGAACTTGCCGCCATCTCCACCCCTGCACCCGCATCCACGTCTGACAGCGACGGCGCCAAGCCCTGGCTGCTTGACCGCGCCGCAGTCCTCGGGCGCCTGACAGCTGCCGGCCTGCTTGACCGCGATCCCGGAGCTGACGCCACCGTCGAGCTTATCAGTGACAGTCTCACTGCCGCCCAGGCCGAACTGCTGCGGCAATATGAGCTCGCCATCTTCACTGTCAGTGGTATCGATTCAGAAGATCAGCTGGCTCGCTGTGTTCTCCTCGGACACCCCGACGAAACATTCATGCTCTGGGGCTTTCCGCAGAACGTTCTGGAAAGCGACCTGGACCAGGACGGTGAACCGGAGCTCCTCATCCACACCAACACGGGCAGCGGCCTCTCCTACGATGCCTTCCTGGTTCTGGATCAGAGCCTCCCGGCAGAGGAAGGCGGCGATGCAGACGAAGCAGACCGCAACACAGACAAGCGTCGGCTCTACAGCATCGGCTACATGAGTGCCTGCCTGCTGACGGATTCCTCGACGTCAGAGCCGGCTACGGAGAAATCGGATTCGGAGGCGGTCGTGCCCGGCGCCGTCTCATTCCAGCCGCGTCAAATCATAGGCGAGCCGCTGGTCTATCAGGCGGATGCCACGCTCAACCTGCTCCAGCTGGGTCAGTCACGCGAGCTGCGCCTGATCCCCCACGATCAGGGGCAACTGCCGCAGCTCTGGTATCCAGCCCAGGAAGGTTCACCGAATGAATTTGTCCTGCTTGGTGAAACAATGCCCTGGGAACCGGTCGAATATCTGGACACGGAGCCCTGACAGGAACTGTACGCCCCTGTGAAATGCCAAGGGAGAGGGTTGGAGAACGGCTCTCTCCCTTTCTGTATTTTGAATGCTCACCCGAAGCCGTTTTCTGTGCAATTTTTACGCTCTGGACAGCCGCAACCCCGCCAGGAGCACTGAAATCCGTCCAGAGCGCAAATTTTGCTCACCCAGCGGGGAAAAGTGTGCAATTTTACGCTCTGGACAGCCGCAACCCCGCCAGGAGCACCGAAATCTGTCCAGAACGAAAATTTTGCTCACCCAGCGAGGAAAAATGTGCAATTTTTACGCTCTGCACAGCAGCAGCCCTGCCAGGAACACCGAAATCCGTCCAGAGCGTAAATTTGCTCAGCCAAAACCCCCTTTTCCCCAACGAATGCAAAGAGAGGGCTGTTCGCAAGCCCTCTCTTCTTTCGCCTTAGCGTTTACCACCGCAGCGGGAATCAAAAAATCCTCAGTCCGTTACGCTAGCCGCCTCCGGCTCGCGCCCGTAGATCGCCATGAACTCGTCGCCGCTGATGGTCTCGCGCTCAAGCAGGAAGGCCGACAGCTCCTCAAGCTTGCCGCGGTTGGCCGCGATGATCGCCTTCGCCTCCTCGTAGCACTCCGCCAGCACACGCACAACCTCCCGGTCGACGGCAGCCTCGGTCTCCGCAGAGATCGTCAGCTGCTGATCGCCGCCCAGATAGATGTTTGAGCGGGTCGCCATGCCCATCATGCCGAATTTCTCGCTCATGCCGTAGCGCATGATCATGTCGCGGACGAGCTGCGTGGCCTTCTCGATGTCGTTCGAGGCACCGGTCGTGATGCTGCCGAAGACCAGCTCCTCCGCCGCCCGGCCGCCGAGCAGCGTCTTCACCCGCGCCAGCAGCTCCTCGCGCGAATAGAGGTACTTGTCGGCGGTTTCGGCCTGCATCGTGAAGCCGAGCGCTCCGGAGGTGCGCGGCACGATCGTGATCTTCTGCACCGGCGCATGGCCGCTCAGCTCGGCCGCCACCAGCGCGTGTCCGATCTCGTGGGCAGAGACAATGCGCTTCTCCTCGGGATCGATGACCGCACTCGTCTTCGCCGTACCGGCGAGCACCACGTCCACCGACTCCTCCAGATCCCGCTGCGTCACCGCCTGGCGGCCATGGCGCACCGCGTGCATCGCAGCCTCGTTGACGAGATTCGCGAGTTCCGCACCGCTGGTGCCGGCTGTCTGCCGTGCCAGACTGGCAAAATCGATATCTCCGGCCAGCTTGATATTCTTTGCATGTACGCGAAGGATGGCCTCACGACCGGCCAGATCCGGCAGCTCCACCGGTACCCGCCGGTCAAAGCGTCCCGGTCGCAGCAGTGCCGGGTCAAGCGAATCCGGACGGTTGGTCGCGGCAAGAATCACGACGCCCTTGTTGTCCTCGAAGCCGTCCATCTCCGTCAGCAGCTGGTTCAGCGTCTGCTCGCGCTCGTCGTTCGATGCCGGGCCGCCGCTGTCACGGCGTTTTCCGATCGTGTCAATCTCATCGATGAAGACGATGCAGGGCGCCTTCGCGTTCGCCTGCTCAAAAAGGTCACGCACCTTCGATGCGCCCATGCCGACGAACATCTGCACGAACTCGGAACCTGAAATGGAGAAGAAGGGAACCTGTGCCTCGCCGGCGACTGCCTTGGCGAGCAGGGTCTTACCTGTGCCGGGCGGCCCGACGAGGAGCACGCCCTTGGGGCACTTGGCGCCGATGTCGTTGTAACGCTTCGGGTCGTGGAGGAAATCGACGATTTCACTGAGGGCTTCCTTTGCCTCCTCCTCGCCCGCAACATCGGCAAAGGTTTTCTTATTCGCTTCGTCCGGCACGTAGACACGGGCATTGGCCTTGCCGAACTGCAGGGCGCCGGCGCCGCCGCCCATGCCGCCCATGCGCTTGGCGAGCTGACGGTTCAGCAGCTGGCCCAGACCGACAAACAGAAGGATCGGCAGCAGGAAGGTCATGAAGAAGCTCAAAAGCGGATTCATCTGCTTCGGGAAGACCTGCTGGAATACCACACCCGCTTCAAAGAGACGGTTCACCAGATCGCTGTCCTCCACACGACTGGTCTGATAGATCGGCGTATTGCGCCGTGCCTGAAAGCCCGCCAGCGGGTTCAACACTTCTTCGGTCGTAGGCTGGGTGGGCTGCTCCTTGTCCGGCTCCGGCAGCACCCCGTTCTGCCCGCGCGCCTCCAGCTGCCGCTGCAGCACTTCCGGCAGATCGCGCTTCAGAATGAAATTGATCTGCTGCTGCTCGATCTCGACGATCGCGACTTCCTTCCGCTCCACCAGCTTCAGGAAGCTGCCGTAGTCGACTGTTACGATCTGCGGTTCGAACAGCTTAGGCATGATGAACATATTGATGATCAGCATCATGCCTATGACGACAACCATGTAGATGGTCCAGTTTCGTCGGTGGTTCACTTTTCCGTTCATGTAACTTCCTCTCATCTCTACAGTTCTGCGCCATAGTGCAGCCATGGCGCGGCACTACGGCGCAGAAACTGATTGATTTTTATCATTTTAACGGGATCAGCTGTTTCAAATATGTCAATGTGGTAAACGAACTGGCAGCAATTTGTAGCATTATGCACAAATGGCCAAACGGGCAGCTGCCAGTGCTTCACATGAGCGGTAAACGGACGCAGATTTCGCAGAAATTGACATGATCTTGTCGGAGTTGAAGGCTGCTTTATATGTGATACATTGACCTGTGAGCCAGCGTTGTGGATCGGAGGCACGAAAGGATATGACAGAATCACAAGCGACGGCGTTTGTCGGGAGCGGCCGCTTCATGACAGATCGCAGGTTCTACCTGCAGCTGCTGGGCCTGGCCTGGCCGATCGCCCTGCAGAACATTGTGGCCTTTTCGGTCTCTTTGACGGACAGCCTGATGATCAAGGAGCTGGGCTCCGTCGCGGTCTCCGGCGTCTATGTTTCGAACCAGCTGACGACCTTCCTGCAGATGATCACGGCCGGTATCACTGCCGCGCTGATTATTCTGGCCTCGCAGTATCAGGGGCGCGGGGATCGTGACAGTGTGCGCGAGATCGTGTCGCTGAGTCTGCGTGGCTCGGTTATCATCGCAGCGCTGATGACGCTGCTGGTCCAACTCTGGCCGCGGCAGCTGCTCGCTATTTTTACCAATGAGCCCGAAGTGATTGAGGCCGCTCTGCCCTATCTTTCGGTGCTGTCCTGGATCTATGTCTTTTTCGTGGCCTCCAATGTCATGATTGCCTCAATGCGGGTGGTCATGCGCGTGCGCATTGGCCTGCTCTGCTCGGTGATTGCTTTTGCCACCAATCTGCCGCTGAACTGGCTGCTGATCTTCGGCAATCTGGGCTTCCCGCGTCTGGGTCTGCGCGGTGCAGCGATTGCGACCCTGATCGCCTGGATCATCGAAGCGGCCGTGCTGGTGGTGATCGTCTTCGTGCAGGATGAAAAACTGGGGCTGCGGCTGCGGCATCTGCGTGGCTTCGACCGGGCGCTGCTGCGGGACTTTTTCCGCTATGGACTTCCGGTCGTCATCGGCGACATGACCTGGGGCATCAACATGATGGTTCAGGGCATGATCATCGGGCGGCTTGGTACTGCGGCGATCGCGGCGGTCAGCGTAACGGGCACGCTGCTGTCGGTAATGGCGGTCATGATTTACGGTATTCGCGACGGCACCGCCATCATGATCGGGCAGGCGGTCGGCCGCGGCAACATGGACGAGATCAAGCGCTTCACCCGCTCTTTCCAGCTCGTGTTCCTGGCCTTCGGGGCAGTGACGGCGGTGATGATCTGGTTCGGACGGCCGCTGCTGCTAAGCTTCTATGCTGCGCTGGATCAGCCGACGCTGGAGCTGGCGGACAAATTCCTGCAGGTGCTGGCAGTGGTGACCTTTGGCACCGCGTATCAGATGAGTTGCCTGACCGGTATCGTGCGGGCGGGCGGAAAGACACACTTTGTCCTGATCAACGACCTGCTCTGGGTCTGGCTCTGGGTGCTGCCGTCGGCGGCGCTTGCGGCCTTTGTCTTCAATGCCTCTCCGGTGCTGGTGTTCTTTCTATTAAAGAGCGATCAGTTGCTCAAGTGCATCGTCGCCGTCATCGAGACCAACAGCTACCGCTGGGTCAAGCAGCTGACGCGCGAGCGGACGCCGGCCGGGAACGACGGGCAACCAGGCGGACGGGCGGCCGCGACCGGCTGAATGGCGGGCGCGCGCGCCGCTGCACGGCGCGCAGGGCGACTGGGCGACGGGCAGCTGGGCGGCGGAAAGCTGCGTTCTCTGGCTTTCGCAGCGGAAACTGCTGCGAAACCTTGAAATTTTGCACATCCAGCAAGCTCGCGTGTGCAATTTTTCAACCTTTCGCACTTTTTCAGGCCTTCGAACGCATAATTATTTTTGAAAATGCATATTATTGATAAATATGCGCAATAGCGAATATTTATGCGTTAGATCTTGCGAAAGGTTGAAATTTTGCACAGACGACCGGCCCCGCGTGTGCAGTTTTCAAGCTTTCACACCCGAATACTGTGAAACTATGAAAGAAATGAATGCAGGGCAGCGGCAATTGGCAAGGTGGATGAGCCAAACTGGCACCTTTCGAAGAGCTTATGGGAGTAATCCTGTCTCTGCTGTCTGGAACAAGTATGCTTAGCTGATCCATTCACTCCTATCCCAAATTCGACACGGCCCTCCGTGGCAAGATAGGCTGAAATAGCAATTGGATTTGCCCTTTCAACGACCTGATCTGGGTCTGGGTGCTGCCGGCGGCGGCGCTTGCGGCCTTTGTCTTCAATGCCTCGCCGGCGCTGGTGTTCTTTCTTTTGAAAAGCGATCAGCTGCTCAAATGCATCGTCGCCGTCATCAAGACCAACAGCTGCCGCTGGGTCAATCAGCTGACGCGCAGGCGGACGGGCGCGCGCGCCGCTGTACGGCGCGCAGGGCGACTGGCTGAGCGGCGGGGCAAAGGGTATTTCTTCGGAATTTATCAAGCATTGCCTATTCGAATGTCAATATGCCTATAGATCAATCTCTCTTCCAAATCGATCTTTTAACAAAGGGGAATAAAAGATTTTAATCAATGAAAGGAGAAACAATGAAACTGATATACCCTGCAATATTTACGGCATGTGAAGAAAAAAGGTTATACCGTGGAAGTCCCGGACCTTCCGGGCTGTGCCACAGATCGTAAAGTATAATAACTTATATATTCTTTAATTCCTTATAATTAACATATTCAACACCGCTAAATTGCGGATAGGATTGTCCAGTGTAAATAATTCTTGGTTTCAAGGCATTCTTCTCTGCGCTTGCAAACGACAAAATATGCCTCGAAAATGATTTGTTAGGCGTCATCGATGTCTTTATTTCAAATGGATATAATTCCCCCTCGTTTTTTACAATCAAATCTACCTCAACACCTTTAGCAGTTCTCATGTAATAGATATTCGGGTCTTTGTTTTGATTTAGCCTTGACTTCAAAACCTCTGAAACAATTAAATTTTCAAATAGATTTCCACGTAACGGATCCCGGCTTACCTGATTTTCTGTCTCTATCCCCAAAAGATAGGAGGCCAGTCCAATTTCTGTAAAATAAATTTTTGGTGATTTAATTTGTTGTTTTGTAATATTGGAAAAATAGGGTTTTAATCTATAAACAATATACGAGGCTTCGAGTACAGAAAGCCATTCAGATAAAGTCGTAGATGAAACGCCTACTTCTCCTGACATAGCAGATAAATTTAGCACCTGTCCAACCCTGCCTGCAAGTAAAGTTAAAAACCTTAGGAACTTATCCAGATTTTTAACATCTAACATTTCTCTCAAATCTTTTTCAACATATGTATTTAAATAATCGCGATAATAAACGTTTGGTTCTCTGGTCCCTTCTCTATAAAGTTCCGGCATGAAACCTTTTAAAAGTAATTGATTAGTAGATAAGTCCTCTAATAGTCCTTCTTCTGCAAGCTCTTTCATACTTAAGGGAAGCAAAACTAGAATGCTGGTTCTGCCTGCCAGAGATTGTGCAATTCCTCTTTGCAAACTTGGCTGATGACTACCTGTAAGTATAAAGCGACCATTCTTAGCTCTGTCCTCATCTACCATAACTTGTATTACAGAAAGAAGTTCGGGTACTCTTTGAACTTCATCTATAATTACAGGCTCCTTATATGTTTCAAAAAAACCTATGTAATCTTCTTTTGCCAACATTCTATTTACAGGATCTTCCAAGTTGACGTAATTGTATCCGGAAAAAATATTTTTAACTAAAGTGGTTTTACCCGACTGTCTAGGCCCAATTACAGTCACAACGGGCACTTGCTTAGCGAGCTCTATTAATTTGCCGGAAATATTCCTGTTTATCATTCACTCACCTCCTGACCATATCTAAAATGCCAAATACCGGCACTTATTTCAAGTGCAACTTTGAAATGATGCCCTTTAATGTTCTCTTCTTTCTTATGTTTTCGATTTATGATCAGAGTGTCAAAAGATCTGTTTTTACCTCCGCCCTCTGCTTGCACCTTTATATTTATTATTAATCAAATGAAATATCGCGAATTACGCTGTATTGGAATAAATGAACTTCCTCTATTTGGTTATTGGCATCGAATGATCACTGGATTAAGATTATTTAAGACGCGCGATAATTCCTGTGCAAGCCTTTTGCTGACGAAGCTCTAAAAATGTAAATAATGACACCCTAATTATTCTCTGTGCAACAGCTTACGGTGCGTTTATGAGCATGCTTTCACTCTGCCTGTCCAAAACACCGCGTCAATGTTGGAGTCGATTTATCCGTACCTTCTACACTACTCCTTTGAGTTCTTGATGATGACGTCGGCAGGGGGATAGATGATACCCGTCGAATTGTGAACCGCTTACCAGGCATCCGACTCCTCAGAGTTTTTGTGTGACTTGTAATCGATTCTATTGACGACAAGTTTCTTCTTTCCAATCGTAGCTGTTGACCGTGGATTCAGATTGAACAAAAAAAGAATACAGGACAGCGACAATCATCAAGGAGGATTGGTCAAGCGGGCAGACTTCGAAGAGCTTATGGGTGTAATCCAGACTCTGCTGTCTGGAACAAGTATGATTAGCTGACCCATGCACTACTATATGGCCTCGACGCGGTTCTTCATGGTCAAGACAGGCCGAAATGGCAATTGGATTTGCCATTTCACGCTCAGTTGACCAAAGACAGTCTGCAGCTTTCCTTTTCCTGCCCGCCAACTTTTTCGCATGCCTTCTGGTGCTCCGACAATCCTGACGCACACTCCAACCCAGCTCCCGGAGGTCGGCAGCGTGGTCAAAATTGAGAGAAATACAAATCTGTTTGCATAAACATGCACCCTTGGGAGCATTTCGCCCCTAATATGCAATCTGACACCATATACATGCAGAAGTTTTTGTATTTCAGCCTGTTTTGACCATCGGGATTCGGGAAAAGTCTCGGAACCTGGAGCCAGGCCACCATCGGAACCCGAATCCCGGCCCCCCGACCTCCCGGACCCCGACGACCCGCCGCCCGACGACCCGCCGCCCGTCGCAACAGCCGCCCGGCCGCCCGGAATCAGTCGGCCCCGAAGCGCTCGACCGCGGCCACGACCAGGTCGCACCAGGCGTCGAACTCCGGATCCGCCGGCTGCAGCTCGGGATGCGCCGCAATATAGCTCCAGCAGCGTCGGACCCCCTGGTCGAAGCGCATGTCGGCGCGGAAGGCCGGCACGGCACGCTTGATCTTCGAGTTGTCGAAGAGGACGGAGACGGCCTTGTCGCCAAGCAGCGGCCCCTCCAGGTCGGGCCTCAGGCGGATCAGCATGTCGCTCGAAACGTGGCAGAGCACAGGCGCGACGCCCAGGGCCGCGCCGATCGCCAGCAGAGCCTGATTCCAGCTGATGCGCTCGTCCGAAGTGATGTGGTAGGCCTCGCCGATGGCACGGGGATTGCCCAGCAGACCTACGAAACCGACGGCGAAATCGTCGGCCCAGGTGAAGGTCCAGAGACTCTGGCCGTCGCCGTGGACGATCACGGGCTTGCCCGCCAGCATTCTGGCCATCACCTGCCAGCTGCCGATGCGGCCGTGCAGCGGGGTCGGAATCGAACGCTCAGAATAGGTGTGCGAAGGACGGACGATGGTGATGGGGAAAGAGCGGTCGCGGTGGGCCCTTTGCAGAGATTCCTCACATGCCTGCTTGTCGCGGGAATACTGCCAGTAGGGATTGCCGAGGGGCGTCGACTCCGTGATGACGGGGTCAAGCAGGGGCTTGCGGTAGGCAGAGGCGGAGCTGATAAAAACATACTGGTCGCAGCGGCCGCCAAAGAGGCGGATGTCACGCTCGACCTGGTCGGGCGTGTAGGCGATGAACTGGCAGACCACGTCCCAGCGGCGGTCGCCGAGCAGGGCGCGGGTAGCGGCCTCGTCGTTGATGTCGCCGTGGAGGATCTCGGTGGCGGCAGGGATGGGGACCGTGGGCCGGCGCAGGCCGCGGTTCAGGATGCTGACATTGTAGCCAAGGGCGGTGGCGCGGCGCAGTACGGCGGCGGAGATGGTGCCGGTACCGCCGATAAGCAGGATGTTCATGTCTTGGGGCTCCTTTCTGCGGAGGGTGGATCAGCGCGGGTTGAGCTGGTGCAGGGTTTCGTCAGTGAGCAGCTGGCTGAGGCTGTAGAGGACGAGGACATCGCTGGGGCGGCTCTGCTCCAGGGCGTCGCGGACAGCGGCGCTGCCGTGGCGGGCATCGACCAGGGTGATGCGCTCGAAGCTCGAAAGCAGGAAGGGGACAATGGCGTTGGCGAAGCTGTCCTTGACCAGCAGGAGGCTGCGGCCCGTCGGGCTGCCGGTGTCGATGACCGTGACGGGCGGATTGCCGCCAAGATAGACCAGATATTCGTCACTGCCGCCGAGCTGCCCGTAGTCGTAGAGGCCGCTGCCGAGGAGCGCCCCGTCAGGGTCGCGCAGCTCCAGGCGGTCGGGGTCGGGCTCCAGGCCGGCGGCGATCGCAGCGGCTGTCGGATTCAGGAGGGTCAGGGTCTCGCCGGGCCAGCCAGGGCGCTGGGCGCGGGCCTCCAGAGAGCCGCGGAACTTCGTGCTGATATCAATTTCTGCGAAGTTCGCCAACTCAAGCCCGTCCAGCCCGAGTGAGCCGAGCCAGGCGCGGGCGGTGACGAAGGCGCCGTGGCTCGTCCAGTGGTGATCGCTGGCGAAGTAGCGGCGGCTGCGGGTCACGAGGTCGGCGGGGCCTCCGTCGGGCGCGGCCGTGAGCACAGCGAGCGCAGGCAGGATATGGATGTCGCTGCCCTCCAGAGGGGCGGTGAAGCGCTCCGTCCAGGCCCGGCTGTCAAGGAGCGGGGCACCGGCGGGGACGAGCTCCGGCAGGACGGCGGCGGCGGGCGGCACGATGATGACAGAGCGGCGGGCATCCGGGAGAGCGGCGGGCAGGGTCTCCAGGCAAAAGCGCTCGAACTCCGTCAGGTTGGCTTGGGCCAGGCGGAGGCGGCGGTCGTCCGCCGGGCTTCGCAAAAATTCATTCTCATAGAGGAAGAGATGGTCCTGGTCACCGAAGTAGACGCGGCCGTTGTCGTGCTCTCCGGAAGCCAGGCGCCAGGCGGTATTGAGACCGACCAGAAGGCTGCGGAAGGGGAAGCGGTCCTGCATCCAGGTGTCGATGCCCGCCATCACGGAGCCGTCGAGCAGGCCCGTCGCCGTAATGCGCGGGAAGGCGGCCAGGGGACGCTTTTCGCTGTCGGAATAGTCGTGTGCGGGCGCCCGGACCAGCATCCAGACTAGGACGAAGAGGGCCAGGAGGGCCGGCAGCATGGCGGCGGGGATCGGGGTGGGGGCTTTGCGTTCCATATCGTCGAGTCCCTAGAAGCGGAAATAGAGGAAGGGATTGAAGGCGTCGTTGACCAGGGCGGCCGTGGAGAGCAGCAGGAGGGCGAGGGTGGCCGCCAGGGAGAGGGCGGCGGCGGCCGGGGTCGCGGGCAGATCGGCGGTCTGGTCGGGCACCATGCCGTCGGAGGCGCGGCGATCGCGGCGGGGCTCGCCGGGCAGGTCGCTCATGGCGGCGGGGCGGACGGCGAGGCCAAGGCGGAGGGCCAGGCGCCGGGGCAGATGGGTGGCGGCCAGGGCGGCTGTGGCCAGCAGCGGCCAGGCGCTGCGCCAGGCGTAGCGGACGTAGCTGACGGTGGCCTGTGTGGGGGCTGCGGGGCCGAGGCCGAAGAGGCGGCCGGCCCAGGCGAGTCCGGTGCCGACATCCAGGTGCGCGAAGACCATCCAGGAGAGGAGGACGGCGAGCAGGGTCCAGAGATGGCCGACCGGGCGGGGCAGGCGCTCCAGGAGCTTCAGGAGGCCGAGCTTTTCAATGACCAGGAGGAGGGCGAACCAGAGGCCCCAGACGACGAAGTTCCAGCTGGCGCCGTGCCAGAAGCCGGTCAAGAGCCAGACGACGAGGATGTTCGCGAGCTGGCGGGCGAGGCCGCGGCGGTTGCCGCCCAGGGGCAGGTAGACGTAGCGGCGGAACCAGCCGGAGAGGGTGAGGTGCCAGCGGCGCCAGAACTCGGTGACCGAGCGGGCGATGTAGGGGTGGTCGAAGTTTTCGACGAGCTCGAAGCCGAAGAGGCGGGCCAGGCCCAGCGCCATGTCGGAGTAGCCGGAAAAGTCGAAGTAGATCTGCAGACCGAAGGCGAGGCCGCCGAGCCAGGCGGCGGCGACGGGCAGTTCCTGCGGGGGCAGCTGTTCGAGGCTGGCCCAGACGGCGCCGCAGCGGTTGGCGATGAGGACTTTCTTGGCCAGGCCGAAGATGAAGCGGCGCGCTCCCGTGGCGCGCATCTGCCAGTTTTCGTCGCGCTCCTGCAGCTGACGCATGATGTCGGTGAAGCGGACGATGGGGCCGGCGATGTGCTGGGGGAAGAAGGCGATGTAGGTGCCCAGGCCGACCAGGGAGCGCTCGACGGGGAGCTCGCCGCGGTAGAGGTCAATGATATAGGAGAGGATCTGGAAGGTGTAGAAGCTGATGCCGATGGGGAGGCTGATGCCTGCGAAGTCCGGCCAGAAGCCCGGCCACAGGCGGCGCAGCTGTTCGACGAAGAAGCCCGTGTATTTGAAGACACCGAGGAGGCCTAGGTTGAAGATGAGGCTGGCGATGTAGACGGCGCGGGCGGGGGCGGGGTTGTTGGGGCTGGCTGGGCTGGTGGGGTTGCCGGGATTGCTGGGGTTGTTGGGGCTGCGGAAATGGCCGATGGCGAGGCCGGCAAAGTAGTTGACGACGATGCTCAGCAGCATCAGGAGGATGTAGACGGGCTCGCCCCAGGCGTAGAAAAAGAGGCTGGCAACGAGGAGGACGGCATTTTTGGCGCGGATCTGGCGACTGCCGGCGGGGGTGGTGGAGGCTGAGGTTGTGGTTGGTGCTGAGGTTGTGGCCGAGGTAGGCGTGCTGTTGAGTCCGTGCTGGCCGACGCGGCCGACGAGACCGGCGACGATGACAGCCAGACTGACCAGTGGCAGAAAGAGATAGATGAAGGTCAGGCTGCTGAATACCATCGCAGGAACTCTTCAGCCGCCGAAAACGGCTTTGATGATGCGGCGGGCATCCTCCGGCTTGGCGCAGGCCACATAGGCGACATGGAGGCCGCTGCGGATGATGACGGCGCCTTCGGCCTTCGGGCGCTCCTCGGGCACGTAGTCGGTGAAGCGTTCGATCTGGCGCTCGCGACGGGCCGTGAGACCCTTTTCAATGGCGGTGGCGCCTGCTTCGTCGCGGGCTTTGAAGAGGGCAATCTCCTCTGGGGTCCAGCCGCTGCTGACCGTGATGCGGTGGTCAGCGGCGAGGGCGATATCGAAATCATAGAAGCGGGCGAAGAGGCTGTCATCGAGTGCCATCATCTCATCCTTGAATTCGAGTTCCGCGCGCAGGCGCTGCTCAAGGGCGGCGAGGTCGACATCAGCGACAGTCGTTCCGCCGCTGCCGCAGGCGCCCAGCAGCAGGGGCAAGACCAGCATAATGGCGAGCAGGCCACACAAAAGCGGCCGCAGCCGCATTCCCGATTCAGACTCCATATGCGCCTCCCAGTTGAGCATAAACTCGGCAAACTTGTGCCGTACCGCTCATGATAGCACGCGTGCAGGCTCGATTACGAAGTTGAGTTTTCGGGGGGCTCAGGATGGGGCTTCGCTCTGGACATCGGGAGCCGGGTCAAGAGCTCCGAAACGCGTCCAGAGCGGAAATTTTGCTCACTCGAAGCCGTTTTCTGTGCAATTTTTACGCTCTGGACAGGTTGAACCGGTCCAAGAGCCTCCGATTCCGTCCAGAACGGAAATTTTGCTCACCTGAAGCCGTTTTCTGTGCAATTTTTACGCTCTGGACGGCAGAAGCTCGGCCTGGAGGCTCGAAAAGTGTCCAGAACGGAAATTTTGCTCAAGGAGGCGCAGGCCCAGATGATCTGAGCCAAGAAAAAGCAATCGTGCAATCGAGCAACCGGAA
>JASGUW010000240.1 GCA_030055235.1 Bacillota bacterium | reverse complement strand
ATTGCACAGAAACGGAGAGAAAGTGAGCAAAATTTACGCTCTGGACAAGCGCAGCCCTTCGGTGGCCGTCGAAATCCGTCCAGAACGTAAAAATTGCACAGAATCGGAGAGAAAGTGAGCAAAATTTACGCTCTGGACAAGCGGAGCTCGTCGATTGCAGTTGAAATCTGTCCAGAACGTAAAAATTGCACAGAAACGGAGAGAAAGTGAGCAAAATTTACGCTCTGGACAGCCGAAGCCCGTCGGTGGCAGTCGAAATCCGTCCAGAACGTAAAATTTGCACAGAAACGGAGAGAAAGTGAGCAAAATTTACGCTCTGGACAGCTGAAGCCCGTCGATTGCAGCTGAAATCCGTCCAGAACGTAAAATTTGCACAGAAACGGAGAGAAAGTGAGCAAAATTTACGCCTTTGTACAGCGTAGCTGTACAAGGGACAACTGCGGCTCGTCGATTGCAGCTGAAACCTGTCCAGAACGGAAAATTTGCTCAAAACTCAGGATCGACTGTGCTGCACAGCAGCGAATGTAAGGTTTTCGAAAACCTTAACCTTAATATATATGTAAAACTTAATTGACTAGGGTCGGCGCGGGAGAGCGCCGCAGCATTAGAAGCGGAGGTCGAAAAGGGATTTATGGCAACTGCAGTCATCATGCCCCGTCAGGGACAGTCGGTGGAGAGCTGCATCATCGGACGCTGGCATGTCAGCGTTGGCGATCGGATCGCGGAGGGCGATACGCTCTTTACCTATGAGACAGATAAGGCTACTTTCGATGAGCGCGCCCAGCTGGCCGGGACGCTGCTCGCCATCTTTTTTGAAGAAGGCGAGGATGTTCCGGTTCTGACGACCGTCGCTGTGATTGGTGAAGAAGGCGAAGATATTGCGGCCTTCCGTCCTGCCGGCTCTGAAGCCACGCCGACTGAGGCGGCGGCAACACCTCCCGGAATTGCCACCACCACTGCCACCCAGACCGCCGCAGTGCCTGTTGTCGCGACAACGGATACCGACGCACCGGTGAGCCCGCGCGCGCGGGCTGCAGCCGAGCGCGGCGGAGTTGACCTGGCCGGCCTCGCGGGCAGCGGCCCCGGCGGCCGCGTCATTGAGCGCGACGTCCAGGCCGCCCATGCGGCCGGCCGCTTTGTCGGCCGCCCTGCCGCCCAGGCGACCCCGGTGCCCGTCGCGACCCCGGCCCCAGACGCCGCACCCGCCCCGCCGGCAACCGAGCCCGCTGCCGAGCCCGCGACCTGGACCGAGCCCGACACCCGCATCCGCCAGGTCATCGCCACCCAGATGCACCGCTCGCTCAGCGAGATGGCCCAGCTGACGCTGCATGCCAGCTTCGACGCCACGGCGATGCTGGCCCTGCGCCGCCGTCTGCGCGCCGCGGCCGCCGACGGCCTCGGCAGGGAGGAGGGCTTCACCCTCACGGAGCAGGTCCCCACGATCAACGATCTTCTCCTCTACGCCGTTTCCCGCGTGCTGCCGCGCCATCCGCGTCTCAACGCCAACTACGAGTCTGGCCAGCCCGGCCGACCCGGCCAGATCACCTTCTTCCGCCACGTCCAGCTCGGCGTCGCCGTCGACACCGAGCGCGGCCTGATGGTGCCGACGCTGCGTGACGCCGATCGCCTCAGCCTCGGTGCGATCTCCAGCCGCGTACGTGAGCTCGCCGCCGCCTGCCAGACCGGCGAAATCAGCCCCGACCTGCTGACCGGCGGCTCCTTCACCGTGACCAACCTCGGCACCCTCGGCGTCGAGCAGTTCACGCCCGTCATCAATCCCCCGCAGACCGGCATCCTCGGCGTCGGCACCCTGACGACCGGCATCCGCGACGCGGACGGCAGCCCCCAGACCTATCCGCGCATGGGCCTTTCGCTGACCTTCGACCACCGCGCGGTGGACGGCGCCCCGGCCGCCCGCTTCCTGCAGGATCTCACCCGCGCCCTGACGAACATCGACATCCTGCTCTGGGAGGGGGTCTGAGCCATGCCCGAAACCACCACAACAAACTTTGACCTCATCGTCCTGGGCGGCGGACCCGGCGGTTATCTGGCCGCCGAACGCGCCGGCCAGGCCGGCCTCAGCGTCGTCCTCTTTGAGAAGAACAAGCTTGGCGGTGTCTGCCTCAACGAGGGCTGCATCCCCTCCAAGACACTCCTGCATTCGGCCAAGGTCTTTGACCACGCCAGGAACGGTAAGCCCTATGGTGTGACGACGAATGATGCGAAGCTCGACCAGTCCGCCGTCATCAAGCGGAAGGACCGCGTCGTCCGCCGCCTCGTCGCCGGTGTCGGCCAGACTCTGAAAACCGCCGGAGTGACCGTCGTCAACGCAGCTGCCCGGATCACGGGCCGCCACAACGGCCGCGTCACCGTGACGGCTGACGGCATCGCCTACCAGGCCCCGAACCTCATCATCGCCACCGGTTCAGAGGCCGTCCGCCTGCCGCTGCCCGGCGTCGCCGAGGGCCTGGCCTCAGGCCGCGTCCTGACAAACCGGGAGATCCTCGACCTCAGCACGATCCCCGAACGCCTCGCCGTCATCGGCGGCGGTGTCATCGGACTCGAGATGGCAGCCTATTTCCGCAGTGTCGGCAGCGAAGTCACGGTCATCGAGATGCTCGACCACATCGCCGGAGCCGCCGACCCCGAGCTCGCCCTCGCCCTCAAACAGAGCTTCGAGCGCGACGGTATCCGCTTCGCCCTCGGCGCCCGGGTCACCGCCGTCGAGCCCGACGCCGTCGTCTACACACAGGACGGCGAAACCCACCGTGCCCCTGCGACCCACGTCCTGCTCTCGGTCGGCCGCCGCGCCGTCACCAGCGGCCTGGGCCTCGAGACCATCGGCGTCGCCACGGAGCGCGGCCGCATCCCGGTCGACGACCGCTGCCGCACGAACGTCGCGGGCGTCTACGCCGTCGGCGACGTCACCGGCGAATGGATGCTCGCCCATGCCGCCTACCGCGAGGCGGAGGTCGCCGTCGCCACCATCCTCGGCCGCCCCGACCGCATGGACTACGACGCCATGCCCTCCGTCCTCTACACCCAGCCCGAGCTCGCCTGGGCCGGCCTGACCGAAAACGAAGCCAGAGCCCGCGGCATCACTACCCGCACAGCCAGCCTGCCCTTCGCCTACGCCGGCCGCTTCGTTGCCGAGACCGAGCGCAGCCCCGGCCAGGCAAAGCTCATCTTTGACGAGCGCCGCCGCACCCTCATCGGCTGCCACCTCCTCGGCAGCTACGCCTCAGAGATCATCATCTCCGCCGGCCTCCTGATCTCGACCGGGCTCCCGGTTGAGCAGATGAAGCGCCAGATCTTCCCCCATCCGACCGTCGCCGAGATCATCCGCGAAGCCATCTGGCACGCCTGGCCAGAAAGCCGCTAAGGAGTCAGCTCTATGCCAAAACAACTGCCCGTCATCCCTGAAGCCGTCCGCGCCTCCGGCCGCATCACGTTTCCCACCATTCCCGTCAACCAGTACAGCCGCAGTTTCGCCGAAGAGCGCAGCAACTACACAGACACAGAGCTCCTCGCGATCTACCGCGACATGCGCCTCATCCGTGAGTTCGAGTCGATGCTGCTCGCGATCAAGACCACGAGCCACTACAACGGCATCGACTACACCAACCCCGGTCCCGCCCATCTCTCGATGGGCCAGGAGGCGGCGGCGGTCGGTCAGGCCTGGCTCCTGACCAACGACGACTTCATCTTCGGCTCGCACCGCAGCCACGGCGAGATCCTGGCGAAGGGCCTCTCCTCCATCCGGAAAATGGATGAAGCCCCGCTCCTTCGTGTCATGGAGGACTTCCTCGACGGTGACGTCTGGCGCGTGGTCGAAAACGAAAACCGCGACAGCAACCGCAGTCTCAAACAGCAGGCCACAGACTTCCTGCTCTACGGAGCGCTGGCCGAGATCTTTGCCCGCCGCACCGGCTTCAACCGCGGCCTCGGCGGCTCCATGCACGCCTTCTTCCTGCCCTTCGGCATCTATCCCAACAACGCCATCGTCGGCGGTTCGGCCGACATCGCCGTCGGCGCCGCCCTCTATAAGCGCATCAACCGCCAGCCCGGTGTCGTTATCGCCAACATCGGCGACGGCGCCATGGCCTGTGGACCCGTCTGGGAGGGCCTGATGCTGGCTGCGATGGACCAGTACCGCACCCTCTGGGATGAGGAGATGCGTGGCGGCCTGCCCTTCATGCCCAACGTCATGAACAACCAGTATGCGATGGGCGGCCAGACCCGCGGTGAGACGATGGGTTACGGCTATCCCGCCCGCATCGGCGCCGGCATCAACCCCGACGCCATGCACGCCGAGCGCGTCGACGGCTACAACCCCCTCGCCGTCATCGAAGCCATGGAAAGAAAGCTCGCGATCCTCACGGAGCGCCGCGGCCCGGTTCTGCTTGAGACCATGACCTACCGCTACTCCGGTCACTCGCCCTCGGATGCCGACTCCTACCGCACCCAGGAGGAGAAGGAGCTCTGGGAGGCCCAGGATTCGATTGTTCATTTTGGCGAAGAACTCCTGGCGGCCGGCATCGCCACCGCCGCCGACCTCGCCGCCATCGATGCCGACGTCACTGCCACCGTCACCCGCGCTGTCCGCCTGGCCGTCGACGAGGAGATCTCACCGCGCATGGACCTCGCAGCCGACCCCGCTGCCGTCGAGCGCCTGATGTTCTCGAACACCAACGCCCCGCGCCTGTCCGGCAGCGATCCCGCCCGCGAACCCGACCTTCTCGACACCAGCCCCGACAATCCCCGCATCGCCCAGATCGCCCGCCGCATCCGCTTTCATCAGGATGCCGACGGCAAAGCCGTCTCGAAGAACCGCATGTTCCAGCTCCGCGACGCCCTCTTTGAGGCCATCCTCGACGCCTTTAAAACCGACCCCACCCTCGTCGCCTACGGCGAAGAAAACCGCGACTGGGGCGGCGCCTTCGCCGTCTACCGCGGCCTCACCGAAGCCCTGCCCTATCACCGCCTCTTCAACGCCCCCATCGCCGAGGGCGCCATCGTCGGCTCCGCGGTCGGCTACGCCATGGCCGGCGGCCGCGCCCTGGTCGAGCTGATGTACAGCGACTTCATCGGCCGCGCCGGCGACGAGATCTTCAACCAGCTGCCGAAGTGGCAGGCCATGTCCGCCGGCATCCTGCGCATGCCGGTCGTCGTCCGTGTCTCGGTCGGCTCGAAGTACGGCGCCCAGCACTCCCAGGACTGGACTTCCCTCTGCACCCACATCCCCGGCCTGAAGGTCGTCTTCCCGGCTACCCCCTACGACGCCCGCGGCCTGATGACCACGGCCCTCCGCGGCACCGACCCGGTTATCTTCTTCGAGTCACAGCGCATCTACGATGTCGGCGAGCAGTTCCATGAGGGCGGCGTCCCCACCGAAATGTACGAAATTCCCTTCGGCGAACCCGACGTCAAGCGCGTCGGCACGGACCTCACCATCCTCTCAATCGGGGCGACGCTCTATCGCGCCCTGGAAGCGGCGAAGATCTTCGAGCGCGACCACGGCCTCTCGGTCGAAGTCATCGACGCCCGCAGCCTCGTGCCCTTCAACTACGCCCCCGTCATCGAGTCGGTGAAAAAGACCGGCCGTATCATCGTCACCGGTGACGCCTGCGAGCGCGGCTCCTATCTCTCCGAACTCGCCCGCAACATCCAGGATCTGGCCTTCGACCACCTCGACGCCCCGGTGGCCGTCCTCGGCTCACGCAACTGGATCACGCCGGCCCATGAGCTGGAGGAGGAGTTCTTCCCGCAGCCCGACTGGTACATTGACCTCGTTCACAGCCGCATGCTCCCGCTCGCCGGCCATGAACCCCGCCGCAGCTTCAGTGATGCAGAGATCCTGCGCCGCCACCGTGCCGGAGTCTAGCATGCTGACACGTCTTTTCGATGCGAAGCTCGACTCCGTCGACCGCCTCGACGCCCTCGCCCGCCTCGCCGCCGGGGCTGCGCGCCCTGCATCACAGGGTGACGTTAACAGCCACATCCACACGACCTACTCCTTCTCACCCTACACGCCCGCCGCTGCGGCCTGGCGGGCCTGGCAGGCGGGCCTGGCCACCGCCGGCCTGATGGACCACGACGCGATTCTGGGCGCCCGCGAGTTCATCCGTGCCGGTGAACTGCTCGGCCTGCCGGTCACGGTGGGGGCGGAAATCAGGGCCAGCTTCGCCCGTACGCCCCTGGCCACGCGCCGCATCAACAACCCCGACCAGGAGGGCATCGGCTACATCGCCTTCCACGGCGTGCCGCACACGCAGATTGAGGCCCTGGACGGCTGGCTGCGGCCGATCCGCCGCGCCCGTGACCGGCGCAACCGCGCCATGATAGAGCGCCTGAATCAGGTGACGGCCCCCGTCTCCGCTGAACTCATGCTCGACTATGAGTGTGATGTGCTGCCTCTGTCCATGCAGGCGAAGGGCGGCCAGGTCACCGAGCGCCACCTGCTCTACGCGCTCGCACTGCGCATGATCGAGCTCGGGCGTCCGCTCGTTTTCGTGGAACAGCTGGGACTGCCGCTGACGGACAGTGCCCGGGCGCGCCTCGCCGACGCCGCGAATCCCCACCGGGCCTACGACCTCCTTGGCGTGCTGAAGAGCGACCTCGTCGCGGCCTTCTATATTGATGCCGATGAGGTCGAGTGTCCCCCAATTGCGGAAGTTGTCGCCTTCGCCGCCGCGCACGAGATCATTGCGGCCTATCCTTATCTCGGCGACGTCGGCATCTCCGTGACCGGCGACAAGCGCACACAGAGCTTTGAGGATCCCTGGCTCGACGAGCTCTTTGAGGTGCTCGACGCCCTGGGTTTCGGCGCCATCACCTACATGCCCTCGCGCAATACCCGCGCCCAGCTGGAGCGCCTGCGCGGGCACGCCGTCGCTCGTGGCCTTTTTGAAATTTCGGGCGAAGATATCAACCAGCCCCGCCAGCCCTTTGTCTGCGAACGCATGCGCGATCCCTGGTTTTCACACCTGAAGCAGGCCGCCTGGGCTCTCATCGGCCATGAGCAGGCGGCGACACGGCAGACGGGGGCGGGTTTCTTTTCGCCGGGTGCGAAGCAGGCCTTCCCCGATCTCGGGGCGCGTATCGCCCACTATGCCGAACTGGGAGGTTTCAATGACAAGAAATGACTTCACCGGCCGCCATCAGGCGGCCCTCGCCGCCTTCAGCCGGCTCTCACAGACGGCCGGCGCCCGCTCAGACTATGTCCAGGGCGGCGGCGGCAATACCTCGGTCAAGCTGGACGAACGCCTCATGGCGATCAAGGCCTCGGGCTTCCGCCTGAGCCAGATTACGCCGGAACGGGCCTATGCGGTGGTCGACTACGCCGAGCTGCGTAGCTTCTACCGGGATAGCGACCCGGCCGCGCTCGACGACGTTGAAGCCGCTGGCTCCGCTGCGGCCCGCGCCGCGACACAGGCGGTTCCCGGCCTGGAGCCGCTGCGGCCTTCGGTAGAGACAGGTTTCCACGCCATTCTGGAGCGCTTCGTCCTCCACAGCCACGCCGTCTGGGCCAATCTCATCTGTACGGCGGCAAACGGTCCCGAACTGGCGGCCGCGGTGATGGCGGAGGTCGGAGAGAGCTTCGCATTCGTACCCTATATCAATCCCGGCACTGCCCTGACTTTTGCGATTGCCCGGGCCCGTGCGGCAGCCGCGAATCCGCGGGTGATCTTCCTGCAGAACCATGGCCTGATTGTGACGGCGGACGATGCCGACACTGCGCTTTGTCTTCACGACCGGGTCAATGAAGCCGCTGCCCGCCGCTTCGGTCTAACACTCTCCGATTGGCCCGCCATCCAGATTGAGGGCGATGAGCGCAGCTGGCGCTCGGCGACTCCCTGGCTCAAGGAGCGCCTGCGTGACGGTGCCTGGGAGCCTGGCTGGTTTGTCGATGAGGCCCTCTATCCCGATCAGCTGGTCTTCCTCCGTGGCCATGTGGCGGCAGGGGCGGACCTGGCCCTCTTTGATCAGGATCCCGAGCTGCAGGCCCTGATCGACCCGGCCACGGGCAAGGTGTGCTACCGTGCCACAGAGGCCCAGGCCCGCACCATTGAGGAGACGCTTGTCGCTGTCCTCTTTATCCGTGACCAGCTGGCCCGCCAGCAATTCACTATAGTTCCGATGGACCAGGCCGGACAGTCTTTCATTGCCGGCTGGGAGGTCGAGTCCTACCGACGTTCTGTCGGAAGCAGGGAGGCTTAGTAGCATGCGCTTTGATCTTTTACATCCGGCTGATCAGCTCGTCATGATGATGAGTCGTATTTACAAACGCGGGATGACCACAACCTCCGGCGGCAACCTCTCCATCCGTGATGCCGGCGGCGATGTCTGGATCACTCCCTCCGGTGTGGACAAGGGCTCTTTGACCCGCGACGACATCATGCGCATCCGTCCGGATGGCAGCTTCGTCGGCCCGCACAAGCCCTCCTCGGAGTACCCCTTTCACCTGGAGGTCTACCGCCGCCGCCCGGAGATCTCGGCCGTTCTCCACGCCCATTCGCCGGGCCTGGTGGCTTTCAGCATTGCCCGCGTCCTGCCCGAAATGCGCCTGACCCCCGAACTTGAGTCGGTCTGCGGCTCCATCGCGATGGCGGATTATCGCCTGCCCGGCAGCGCGGCTCTGGGCGACGTCATCGCCGACTCCTTCGCCGAAGGCCATGATGTCGTTCTGCTGGAGAACCACGGCGTCGTCATCGGTGCGGACACAATCTTCCGTGCCTTCATGCGCTTTGAGACCCTGGAGAACAGCTGCCGCCTCCAGATCAATGCCCTGCGGCTTGGCCCCCTGCGCCCGCTGAGCCAGGAACATATCCGCTTCGCCGATGCCAAGCGCCGCCCTGAGCTTTCCGAGTTCATCCCGAGCCGCCACTCGAGCGAGGAACGCGCCCTGCGCCGCGAGCTCATCACCCTGATCCGCCGCTCCTATGAGCAGGGGCTCTTCAGCTCGACGCAGGGCACCTATTCGGCGCGCCTGGACGACGGCTCCTTCCTCATCACGCCCTATGGTCAGGACCGTGCCTACCTGGAGGTCGAAGACCTCATTTTGATCCGCGGTGACATGCGCGAGGCAGGGAAGACCCCCAGCCGCTCGGTCGGCCTCCACGAGCTGATCTACCGCACGCACCCGGATGTCCGCTCCATCCTGGTCGCCCATCCGCCGCACATCATGGCCTTTGCGGTGACCGACACCGTCTTCGACCCGCGGACGATTCCGGAGTCCTACATTCTGCTGCGTGATCCGGGCAAAATCCCCTTCGGCGCCTCTTTCCTCAAGCCCGAATGGACCGCCGCGGAGTTCAGTGCCCGTCGTCCTCTCATCATCTGCGAAAACGACTGCGTCATCGTCACTGGACAGAGCCTGCTGAATGCCTTTGACCGCCTTGAGGTGGCCGAATTCACCGCCAAGTCCATTCTGGAATCCCGCGACCTGGGGCCTGTGGTCCATATCGGCGCGGACGACATTGCCGACATTGATGTCGCATTTAAGTTGGGGGACTAGACCGTGATTCGCATCCTGGAACACGGTGTCGTCTGCCGCCGGCCCACGGAGCGCCACGGCTATTTCGGCTGGCCCAGCATCGCCCGTCTGGATGACGGGCAGCTGGTGGTCGGAGCCTCCGGCTTTCGCCTGGGTCATCTTTGTCCCTTTGGCAAAACCGTTCTTTTCTTCAGCCATGACGACGGCCGTTCCTGGTCAGACCCGCGGATCGTGAATGATAGCCCGCTGGACGACCGTGACGTCGGCCTCACCGCCCTGGGCGGCCGGCGCCTCCTGATCAGCTGGTTCAATCTCCAGCCCTCCTATTACCTTGGCTGCCGCGACAGTGTCCTGCGCCGCGACTACGATGACCGGGACTTCGCCCTGATCACCGACGTGATCGACCGCTACACGCCGGAGCTTGGGGCCCATGCCGGCTCCTTCGTCCGCCTCAGCGCTGACGGCGGGGCAAGCTGGGGGGAGACCATCCGTGTTCCCGTCAGTGCCCCGCACGGCCCTATTCTGGCCGCGAACGGTGACCTCCTCTACCTGGGGAAACGCTATCTGGATAAGGAAGGCGATGGCGCCATCAGCTTCTACCGCAGCCGGGACGGCGGCAGCAGCTGGGACTTTGTCACGGATCTGGCGATTCCTGTAGACAGCGGGCTGTACAACTTCCATGAGCCGCATCTGGTGGAGCTCAGTGACGGCCGCCTGCTCGGCCAGATCCGCTTCCAGGACCCTGAGGGGGAGACCCCGTATCGGCCCTCGTTCTCCATCGCCCAGACGCTTTCAGGCGACGGCGGCCGTTCCTGGAGCCCCTTTCGCTTCCTGGGCGTCAACGGCTCGCCGCCGGCGCTGCTGCGGCATTCCTCCGGTACCCTGATTTCGGTCTTCGGCCGCCGCCGGGAGCCCTTCGGACAGCGGGTCATCCTGAGCCGGGATGAAGGGGAGAGCTGGCAGGACTTTGCTCTGCGCGAAGACGGACCCGACAGCGACCTTGGCTACCCTTCGAGTGTCGAGCTGGGTGATGGCTCTCTGCTGACGGTCTACTACCAGCGTGTGCCGGGCGATCACCAGACCTCGCTGCTCTGGACCCATTGGGCGCTTGAGCAGAATCTGTAACATTTTGGCCCCTCTGCTTTGTCGGGCCGGACAATAATTGAGCAATCACTTTTACACAGGAGAATTTCAGTATGAACCAGGAAAAGTATCTCTTTTATGCCATGACCGGCGAAAAAATGTGCTTCCAGCACATCCTGATGAACGCCCTTGACCTCAGCGAAGGAGGAGCGACCGTGCGCATCGTGCTTGAGGGCCGCTCGGTGACGCTTGTGCCGCAGCTGCTGGAGGAGAAGAATCCCCTCTTTGCGAAGTGCCGTGACCAGGGGCTGCTGGCCGGTATCTGCTTTGGCTGCTCGAAGGTTTTGGGTGTTCTGGAGGCAAATCAGGAGTCAGGGATCCCTCTTTTGCGTGACATGAACGGCCATGCCAGCGTGCGCCCCTTCACCGCCGAGGGCTATCAGGTGATCAGCATCTGATCTGATTCCAGAGAGGTCATTGTGTAAAAGAGGAGCTGTCTCAATGGAGACGGCTCCTCTTCTTGATGTGAAGAGCCAGGTGCTGACTATAAAGCCGGTGACAGGGACGTTGATCTTTCCTGCTGCTATGAGCTGCAATCCTACGTCCAAATACATAGATAGGACGTAAGCAGGTTACTACGATATGATGAATAGATAGCCGGAATCAGATCTGCTGGAGTTCTGAGGGTCGGAAAACTGAAGTCACGCGCTTCCTCAAAATGACAATGGAAGCATAGTTAACTTGAGTTAACATGTTTGTGCTTATATAATCGAAAATGGCAATCACGATGTGGCTGTTCCGGCTTTCTTTTGGATGCTGATCATTGTTGCGTATACATACTTGTGTAGATTCCCTGGGACGACGCATGAAGAGATGAGCTCCACCGAAGCTTAGCGCTGAGAGCGGGGAGTGGTCCAGACTGCCTGGTCGGTCGTGTACGGATCGGCTCCGTGTGCACGTGTGTTCTACCGCCTGGTAGCACTTGCGGGACAGGCTTTATATATAGATGGTTATTCTTTGGCAATGCTGCTGACGGGAGGAAGCAAAGAAGATGTCATTTTGTGAATTCTTCTCAAAGCGACGTGTCGCTTCGTCTGCGCTCCGCTCATGACCTGGATACAGAGGAAGAGTGTCAGCCGCCTGCGGCTTTATTCCTGGGCGCTGTCTCTGCAGGTTCGCCCAAGAGATCATTATATATTTCCGTTTTATGTTATAAATCACGAAGAACCGGTGAATACGAGCTGTAATTGTCTGACGAGGTGCTCCGTCGTATTCGCACAGTATGCCCCCAATCCATCTGCCTGATAGGGAAAGAGGAGGAGTTAACAATGAACCGCAAAATGAAGAGGCTTCTCAGTCTGGCAGTCGTTTTGTTCATGTTGATGGCTCAACTTGGAGCCAATATTGTGAACATTAGCGCTGTTCGTGCTGAGACGCTTGACGAAACGGCTGTGTCTGAAGGTCTGACTGAGGGAAGCAGTACAGCCGGATCTGCCGGTGACGGCGAAGCAGCTCCTCCAGCAGAAGCTCCGGACGAAGACGCGGCTGCCACTGGAGACTCCGCTGTTTCGGGTGAGGTTTCTAGTGCTCCCGAGCTTCCGGATGAAGCAACAGCTGCGACGGACGATTCAGAAGCAGCTGAGACGCTTCCCGCTGATGTTCCGGATGAGGAGGCTGACGCTAGCCAAGAGGCTGCTGATGAAACAGATAGTACTTCTGCATCAGAAGAGGCTTCGGATGCAGGCGATGCAGGAGAAGCAGCAGCAGGGACAGAAGGAGAAACTTCTGCTCCTCCGGCACCGGATAATGAAACCGATGCCGCTGAAGATGCTGAAACGGAAGCCGAAGCTTCTCAAAATCCTGGCGCACCTGCACCTTTCTCAGACTTCGGTATCAGAGGCTTTGGCATTTCCCCGCAAAAGCTTAATCCCGGAGAGACCATAAAAGAGATCCAGGCTCCTGTCCCCAATACCTTTAAGGTCATGGTTGGAACCGCGTTAAGTGCGATCGGCCTGCCGGCAACGATCAAAGTGGTCTACAACAAGACAGATGGTACGGAAGAAGCGCGTGATGAAGACGTTACCTGGGCTGCCGCAGATCCGGCTGCACCCTACGACCCTGAGAAGGACGGCGATTATACCCTTAAGGCGACGTTTACAGATGACAGTCTGAAAGACCAGGTCGGACCAAATGTAACAGTGACCGTTCAGGGACAGGCTGTAGCCGATGAGATCGAGGCCCTTCCGTCGGTGGCCGATGCAGCCAACCTGCAAATGGCAGAAAAGGACACGCTGCGATCCCAGCTGATCGCGATCTCAAACGCCCTTTCCGATTTTGGTCCTGACGAAATGACGGCACTGGAAGCCTATCTGGGTGCTCCTGAAATGGACAAGTATCAGGAACTCTATGGCACCTATGTGTCAGGAGGAGACTACAGTATTGCCGACTTTCTTGATGGTGACTGGGCCTATCTCCGCCACTTCGAACTGGATGGCATCCAGGATGGAACAGGTCCTTTTGATACCTCCAATGATCCCGATGACCCGAGTTACTGCAACCGTCCGGGAAACGATGACGGTCCCAATAACGGTAAGGTAAGGACCTTTGATACGGTTTCCTATGACCTTTCCTATCAGACAGATGTTTCCGGCGAGTATTTGGGTATTACAAACGGTTACCTGTACTATGAGTTCATTCTTCCCTATCCAACAGATCAGGCGGAATGGGAATTCACCGGCATGGCCTGGATAGGCAGAAAACTTGCCAACAAGGCTGACCTGGCCACCAAGAAGGATGGTGAAGGCTACTACCACTATGAGGTCAGGGAAGTTGACGGGGTCATGTCCCAGGTCATTACGGGTAAAAGATTCCTGGCCCCGGTTGCCCCGAACCCGGCTGCCATCCCGGGTGCAGGCACCTTAAATGCAGTCATGCGTGTCCTGAATGCCGACAACAATGCCCAACTGAAGCCTGTGTTTCGAGCCTGGCTCGACCATAACCATACGGATGGCGAGTGCCCAGTCCATAGCAGAGAAGAAGTTAAATCCTTCGTTGCAGATCCTGTTACCGTAACTTCTGAACTGCGGATGAATGTTCAACTGAAGAGCGTTCCCCTGGGCTATGCAAATGGCCTTGATACCTTTAATTTCACTACCGGCAATGAGTTGGCCCTAAATAGGGACAAGGGCAATGTCTATGGCAGGCTTACAGCTTTTGGCGTTACCCTCCAGGTCTATAACCCGGATCCCAACGACGGTCTGAAGGGAGTAGCCTTTCCCAAAGGAGAGATCACCTTCGATATTGACTTTGCTGTGAAATATCAGAGGGATGACGGAACCACTATCGATAATTTGCCTCCCGAATACACTCCCCTTGTCTGGTCTTACGAAAGAAACAAGAGTGGGAGCGGACAGTCTGATGGGAGAAGTATTGCCACCTATGCACCGCTGCAGTATGCGGTAGGAGGAGCTCCTTATTCCCCCAACACCAACGGTCCCTCGACTGCCTACTCTCCTTTAACCGGTTCTGGCAGTGTCTGGAATGGGGGGAACTGGACAGCCACTCAAATAACTGATAGCAAGGTATCCTTTAAAGTAGATAATTATGTGGTGAACCCCAATTATTTCCCTAATACTGATGCGGGCAACACCACTTCAGCAGCAACCTATTTCGATCCGGCAAACGGAGTTCGCTCCACGAATATTGGAGCGATTTCAGGAGGTGAAATCTTTGTCATAACCCCATTTGGTGAGGGCGCCAATTACCTGCCGGTTCGCTATGCGGGTAACGGAACGATCCAGATGGATATTGTAGACTCCAATTTGCGTGCCAACTCCAATGCAGGATCTTTGGATATTGTAACCGATAATTCCAACCAGACTAAACCGACTCGAGTGCCACTAAAGGATGACAGACTGTCCAATACCGTATATTTGTCCATGCCTGGCACGTGGACCAACATGATCCGGTATATTAAATCCGTCAGTCATAACTACAATACTGAACTGACATTAAAGCAACACTTGAGAATATCAATAATGGCGAAGACACGGCTACGCGGGGCCAGGAATTCGCCATTCTTTGGGGAGGGATTTATGACCCTCAAGGAGCCAAGGCCAACACAGTCTATGGCCTGAATGCCCTGATGAAGTTTGACCCCGATGGCCTGGAACTTACTGGCGATCCTGCTATTCATTTGAATACGTACTATCGTGATCCCAAGCAAACAGCGACCTTCCTGTACGCTGTAAAAAAGAATGGTTTAACCTGGGCAGATGATGCCGAAATGGATGCCACTGTTGAAACCGAACTGGATTACTACGATACCCTTGAAAAAGCCCGGGCAAAGGGAGTGGTGGTTGGCATTCTGGCTGAAGCCAGGAATGATGATCCCAAAGTCGATCTGACTCATATCTTCTTCTCCGTACCGGTGAAGGTGAGGGAAGATGCTGAAACGAGCAAGGTCTACCAGATCGTTACACGTTCAAAGGTTTGGAAGAAGGCCCAATACGATGAAGCAGGTGGCCTGATCCCACGCCGCTATGATGATGGAGAGGACGTTTCATACCCGCTTATTCCTGTTTATTATGATCTTAAGGGCAACCCGCATACCCTGGATAACTGGTCGCCTGGTCCGTATGTCAAGGCTGTCTACACTGACGGTGTCTATAAGGAAGGCCATCGTGGCAGCTGCAACATAGGGGATTCGGTCTACGTAACGCCTTATATCGTAGCCATCAAAAAGGCGGTAGCTCAAACCGCCGGTGGCGATGAAAAGAAGAACTTTGACCTGGACACAAACCAGAGAACGGTTGACTTTAAGCTGAGTTCTTCCATTAAGACTCTGGTCAGCTCAAGCAGCAACCTGTATACCGATGTGGAGATTGTCGATGTCCTGCCGAAGGGTCTTCGCTACATCGACAATTCCGCTTACTTTGGCGGCAGCTATACACAGAATCCGACACCGGGCCGTCAGGGAACCGTTACCGGTGGCACACCAGCTGATCCCATCGCGGTATTGAACCCCAGTACAGGAGAAACCACCCTCACCTGGAAACTTGATAATTTTCGTGTGAACGACCCGATACCTAACATCATCTTCTCGGCAGCGATCGGAACGGTGGGCTCACCCGACGATGTCATCAACAACCAGCAGCTTTTAAACAGGACATGGATCAGAGCCACTCATGACAATCGCGCAAAGATCAAGTCAAATGGCAATTATGATGAAGTTGGCATCAGAGTTTCTAAGCTGCTGGCCACATCACTTGCCAAGCTTGCCGAAAGCAAATATGTCGAAACAAGTGACGATATCTGCTGGAAGGCCTATGTATCCAACAACGGAGTCAACCCCTACACAAATACCGTTATTCTGGATGTCCTGCCCTACGTCGGGGATTCCGGAGGAACGAAATTAGCTAACCCTGCTGTCAAGCTCGATTTGATCGACTGGTCAGTGAACAAAGGGGAAACCACCCTTGACAATCTGGACACCTGGCTGGCCTTCTACACCACCGATGAGACAGTTCGGGGCACTCGTTCTGATGACTACGTTTACGATGATATCCTGAATCTCAAATCGACTCTGGATAATGGAGATATTGTCATCTGGAAGCCAGCTACCTTCGATCCCGTAAGCGGAAAAGTGAGTGGGGTGACAGGAAATGTCACGGCTCTTGCCTTCCTGGGAACCCTGAAGGGTGGCCAGACTCTGGTACAAAACATTAAGCTGGATCCTTATTACGATCAGCCGCCTTATGACTTGAAGGCGGGAGATATTCTGTCCAACAATCTGTCGCGTGGCAAGGATGTAACCGACTCACCTGTCTACGTGCTGCAGCGTACGCTGGAAGGCCTCCTGTGGCATGACGACAACGCTGATGGTACCCGTCAATCAGGAGAAGTTCTGTTCGCCGAAGGCACTGTAAGCCTGTTGATGGAGTTCCCGGATGGCACATATAACGTAACCATGGATTCATATGAGAATCCTGCGGTTATCCCACTGGGCAAACAGCTTGATCTGGCAACCGGAACCATATCGGACTATGAGCCTGGTAAATACAAGTTTGTCGGCCTGCCGGCGGGTAACTTTGGCGTACGCTTTACAACTGACAATATTGATGTATTTACAGCATCTCCACAAAATGTAGGCAATGACTATACCGACTCCGACGCGGCGCCAGAGTTCAGTGCGGGTGGCAAATTAGAGTCTACAATCATCACGGGCATCAAGATGCCGCCCAAGGATGAAATGGCAAGCTCGCTCTATGCATCCGTATGCAACGACTCGGGTCTATATGCCCGGATCAAGATTTATGGTACGAAGACCTGGGATGATGCCGGGAATCAGGATGGCAAGCGTCCCGGGACGCTGGTCGTCCAGGTGAAAAAGGGCGACAGCGTGGTCAAGTCGGTGACGCTGGACGGCGTCCCCGACGCGGGAGCTGGCGCAACGGGCGAGATAGCAGACTGGATGTATCAGTTCATGGATCTTCCGAAATTTCTTAAGGGGGAACTGGTTCAATACGAGATTGCAGAGACGGGTTACGAACCCTATACTCCGACCGCGATCACGCAGCCGGTGATGGAAGCCAGCAAGAACGCGTACACCGTAAATCTGAAGAACAGCTACACACCTGAAGTGATCACGATCAGCGGCCAGAAGAGCTGGGATGATGACGATAACCGGGATCGCAGGCGTCCTCTGACACTGGTCGTCCAGGTGAAAAATGGCGACATCGTAGTCAAGTCCGTCACGCTGGACGGCACAGCTGACGCTGCAGCCAACGAAACGGGCGAGATCGCAGCCTGGACCTATCAGTTCACCGGCCTTCCGAAATATGCCGACGGCAAATTGATTTCCTACACGATCGCGGAGACCGGTTACGATCCCTACACACCGACGATCACGCAACCGGTGATGGAAGCCGGAAAGAACGAGTACACGGTAAATCTGAAGAACAGCTATACACCAGACACGATCAAGATCAGCGGTAAAAAGACCTGGGATGATGCCGGGAATCAGGATGGCAAGCGTCCCGCGACGCTGGTCGTCAATGTGAAGAACGGCGAGACTGTGGTCAAGTCCGTCACGCTGGACGGGGTAGCTGACGCTGCCGCTGACGCAACGGGTGAGATCGCAGCCTGGACCTATCAGTTCACGGGTCTTCCGAAATACGCCGCCGGTGTACTGATTTCCTATACGATTGAGGAGACGGGCTACGCTCCTTACACTCCGACCACGATTGCGCAGCCGGTGATGGAAGCCAGCAAGGACGAGTACACCGTAAATCTGAAGAACAGCTACACACCTGAAGTGATCACGATCAGCGGTGCGAAGAGCTGGGATGATGCCGGGAACCGGGATCGCAAGCGTCCTCTGACACTGGTCGTCCAGGTGAAGAATGGCGACATCGTAGTCAAGGAGGTGACGCTGGACGGCACAGCTGATGCTGCTGCGAATGCCACCGGCGAGGTTGCACCCTGGAAGTATCAGTTCACCGGCCTTCCTAAATATGCCGCCGGGAAATTGATTTCCTACACGATTGCGGAGACCGGTTACGATCCCTACACGCCGACGATTACGCAGCCGGTGATGGAAGCCGGAAAGAACGAGTACACCGTCGATCTGATGAACAAGTACACCCCTGAGGTGATCAGGATCAGCGGTACGAAGACCTGGAATGATGCCGAAGACCAGGATGGCAAGCGTCCTGCGCAGCTGGTCGTCAATGTGAAGAACGGCGAAACTGTGGTCAAGTCCGTCACGCTGGACGGGGTAGCAGATTCCACAGGTGAGACCGCTGCCTGGACCTATCAGTTCACGGGTCTTCCGAAATACGCCGCCGGTGTACTGATTTCCTATACGATTGAGGAGACGGGCTACGCTCCTTACACTCCGACCACAATTACGCAGCCGGTGATGGAAGCCAGCAAGGACGAGTACACGGTAGATCTGAAGAACAGCTACACGCCTGAAGTGATCAAGATCAGCGGTAAAAAGACCTGGGATGATGCCGAGGATCAGGATCGCAGGCGTCCTGCGACGCTGGTCGTTCAAGTGAAGAATGGTGACATCGTGGTCAAGTCCGTTACGCTGGACGGCACGGCAGACGCTGCCGCCGACAAAACGGGCGAGATCGCAGCCTGGACCTATCAGTTCACCGACCTTCCGAAATATGCCGCCGGGAAATTGATTTCCTACACAATTGCGGAGACCGGTTACGATCCCTACACACCGACGATCACGCAGCCGGTGATGGAGGCCAGCAAGAACGAGTACACGGTAAATCTGAAGAACAGCTACACGCCTGATGTGATCAAGATCAGCGGCACGAAAACCTGGAATGATGCCGAAGACCAGGATGGCAAGCGTCCCGCGACGCTGGTCGTCAATGTGAAGAACGGCGAAACTGTGGTCAAGACGGTGACGCTGGACGGTACAGCTGACGCTGCAGCCAACGCCACAGGTGAGATTGCAGCCTGGACCTATCAGTTCACAGATCTTCCGAAATACGCCGCTGGCGAACTGATCAAGTACACGATTGAGGAGACGGGTTACGACCCCTATACTCCGACCGCGATCACGCAGCCGGTGATGGAAGCCAGCAAGAATGCGTATACGGTAGACCTGAAGAACAGCTACACACCTGAAGTGATCAGGATCAGCGGTAAAAAGACCTGGGATGATTCCGAAAACCAGGATGGCAAGCGTCCTGCGACGCTGGTCGTCAATGTGAAGAATGGCGCAACTGTGGTCAAGTCCGTCACGCTGGACGGCACGGCAGACGCTGCCGCCGGCGAAACGGGTGAGATCGCAGCCTGGACGTATCAGTTCACGGATCTTCCGAAGTACGCCGCGGGCGACCTGATCGGGTACACGATTGAGGAGACGGGCTACGATCCTTATACTCCGGCCACGATCACGCAGCCGGTGATGGATGCTGCCAAGAACGAGTACACCGTAGATCTGAAGAACAGCTACACACCTGAAGTGATCAAGATCAGCGGTAAAAAGACCTGGGCTGATGCCGAAAACCGGGATGGCAAGCGTCCCGCGACGCTGGTCATCCATGTGAAGAATGGCGCAACTGTGGTCAAGTCCGTCACGCTGGACGGGGTAGCAGATGCCACAGGTGAGATCGCAGCCTGGACCTATCAGTTCACGGATCTTCCGAAATACGCCGCGGGCGAACTGATCGTGTACACGATTGAGGAGACGGGCTACGAACCCTATACTCCGATGGCGATCACGCAGCCTGTGATGGAAGCCAGCAAGAACGAGTACACCGTAGATCTGACGAACAACTATGCCCCCGGTATGACGATCAAGAAGACAGCCAAGACGGATACCTTTACGGCGGCTGGTGATGAGATCGAGTATGAGGTTGTAGTCACGAACACGGGCAACGTGACGCTGAAAGGCGTTGAGGTGACGGACAGCCTTGTTCCAGACCTGAAGACAAAGGCCACGCTCGAAGAGTCGATAAATGCAGACGGCGAGCTTGAAGTCGGTGAGACCTGGACTTATACGTACACCTATGAGGTGACCCAGGCGGACATGGACGCCGGCTTTGTAAAGAACGCTGTCAAGGCGTGGAACCCCGACATCCCGGTCGAAAATCCCAACAATCCACCGCCGGAGGATGAGGTCGAGGTACCCGGTGAGCAGAATCCCGGTATGACGATCAAGAAGACGGCCAAGACGGATACATTTACGGCGGCTGGCGATGAGATCGAGTATGAGATTGTCGTGACGAACACGGGCAACGTGACACTGAAAAAGCTTGTGGTGACTGACAGCCTTGATGTGGATCTGGAGACAGAAGCTGAGCTTGTGGAGTCGATGAACCCGGACGGCGATCTTGAAGTCGGTGAGACCTGGACCTACACGTACACCTATGAGGTGACCCAGGCGGACATGGACGCTGGCTTCGTGAGGAACGCCGTTAAGGCGACGAGCCCCAACTTCCCGGATGACGACCCCAACAACCCGCCTCCTGAGGATGAGGTTGATGTACCCGGCGAGCAGAATCCCGGAATGACAGTTAAGAAAACGGTAGCTCCGGAGACGAAGTTCACGGCGGCTGGTGACAAGATCGAATATACGATTGTTGTCACGAACACGGGCAACGTGACACTGAAAGACGTTAAGGTTACAGACAGCCTTGATGTGGATCTGGAGACAGAAGCCGAGCTTGTGGAGTCGATAAATGCAGACGGCTATCTTGAGGTCGGTGAGACCTGGACCTACACGTACACCTATGAGGTGACCCAGGAAGACATGGATGCCGGTTTCGTGAAGAACGCCGTTAAGGTGACGAACCCCGACATTCCGGACGGCGATCCTGAGAATCCGCCCCCTGAGGATGAGGTTGATGTACCAGGCGAGCAAAACCCCGGTATGTCGATCAAGAAGACGGCCAAGACGGAGAAATATACCGTGGTTGGCGATGAGATCGAGTATGAGATTGTCGTGACGAACACGGGCAACGTGACGCTGAAAGACGTAGAGGTGGAGGATAGCCTGGTTCCAGAGCTGACGAAAAAGGTCACGCCAGAGGAGTCTATGAATGCAGACGGCGATCTTGAGGTCGGCGAGACCTGGACCTACAAGTACACCTATGCGGTGACCCAGGAAGACGTGGACGCCGGCTTTGTGAAGAATGCCGTCAAGGCGTGGAACCCCGACATTCCAGACGAGGATCCTGAGAATCCGCCGCCTGAAGATGAGGTTGTGGTTGTCAAACCCCGTTACCTGGTCGAGAAGACCGCAACGGAAGACAGATACTTCAACGCAGGGGATACGATTCACTACACTGTGACCGTGACGAATTTGGAAGATGTCACAGTAGAAGGCCTCACCGTTAAAGACAGCCTGGTCGATTTCGCCGACATGGAACTCACGGAGTCCGTGAATACGAATGGCGATCTGGACGTGGGTGAAGTCTGGACTCTGACGTACAGCTATGAGGTCACGGAAGAAGACGTGACAAGAGGCAGCGTGCTGAACCGGGTGACGGTGACAAATCCCGCCGATCCGGATAAGCCCGTCGAAGATGAGGAAGAAGTCTTCAAGCCGAGTTACACGGTCACCAAGGAGGCAGATGAGGCCTGCTTCTGCAGAGCCGGTGATACGATCCATTACACGGTTACGGTGAGCAATACAGGCGAACTCGATATCCATGACCTTGAGATTGAGGACAGCCTGGCAGACTTCGAAGAGATGGAGCTTGTGGAGGACGGCCTGGAGAACGGTATTCTGGATGTCGATGAAACCTGGACCCTGACCTATTCCTACACCATGACGGAAGCGGATGCCGCCGCCGGCCACGTGCTGAACAAGGTGACAGTGACTGACCCGGCCGATCCTGAGAATCCGGAAGAGGATGAGGAAACAGTTCCGAAGTCCAGCTACACGGTTGTGAAGGAAGTCATTGAGACAGAATTCTACAAAGCCGGCGATATCCTGCACTACACGATTACCGTGACGAACACGGGTGAGGTGGCGATTGGCGACCTCGTCGTGGAAGACAGCCTGGTGGCCCTGGACAACATGAAGCTGGTGGAAAGCGTTGCTGCGAACGGCATCCTGGATGTGGGAGAGACCTGGGTTCTGACCTACACCTATACCGTGACAGAGGCGGATGCAGTCGCTGGCAGTGTGCTGAACAAGGTCATCGTGACCGAGCTCATTGAGGGAGAAGAACCGCCGGAGAACCCGCCGACGGATGAAGTCATCACGCCCAGGGTTCCGGATCCGAACGAGCCTACACCGGTACCGAGAACCGGCAGAGACGATAGCCCTTGGAGTCTGTGGCTTGGCCTGATCCTTCTGTCGGCTGGTGCGGTGCTGGTGCTGCTGCGGAAGAAGGGATTCCTGGACGCGAACGACGAGCGGTAGACCGCCAGGTCGGCGTCAGCTGACAAAGCTATTGGCACATCACGGGGGAGCTGGACTTCGGTCCGGCTCCTCTTTCGTCCGCTGAACTTGGCTGTCAAAAAGAACCTTAAGGTCCTCCATACGGGCTAGCTGACCGGGGAGGCCGGCGCCGGGAACAAGGTGATCACGCCACAGGGTATATGCTCAAGTGTATGGCGGCATTAAAGCGGTCTGAGGGAGAAGCCAACAGGATCTTCGAGCTAGTGAGGACTGCAGGAAAAACAGCTCTGAACGTATCGGGAAGCCTCTGAAATATGTAGCCATTTGGACGAGAACGACGAATCGTCGATTCCCGCGGGGGAAGTGTCAGTGGGTCTGGTACTTTATTCTTTCAAAGAATCAGTGAGAAGCCAGCAGACGATCACGGCAGAAGGTGAGTGCTTGTGATGGGCAAAGCAAAAAGCTGTTGAGCACTGTACCGAAGAAGGAGTGGCTCAATAAATCACCGCATTATCAGATTGCAGGATCGAGGCTGGAAAGCGAATCAGAAGATCAACGCGCTGCAGGTACAGATTGTCAAAACATACATGAAGCTGATGTGCTTGAACCTGACAGCTATATGGAGGTGTATCAACACCGAGCAGCAAAAGCTCAAATGGATTGACGAATGGACAGGGCGATTGATCCCGCAGAGGAAAGCGATTAAAGTAAATTGACAGTTTATAAAACTCGAAATGGAGGTGTTATAACTGTACATCAAACGACACTTGGAAGAACAGGTTCTGGAGGCCTCTCGTCACTATCCTGTGGTCATGCTTGGTGGACAGCGCCAGGTTGGAAAGTCAACCATGTTGAATCACATCAGAGAGCCGGGGCGTCGCTATGTCAGTCTGGACGATGGAAATGCACGTCGCCTCGCCATAAACGACCCTGCGCTGTTCTTTGAGACATATGGCTACCCCCTGCTCATCGACGAATTTCAACGTGCCCCTTCGATTCTTTTGGAAATGAAAAATATTGTCGATCAGAAGGCTCTCTCCGGCGAGGATAACAACGGCATGTTCTGGCTTACTGGTTCACAAAGATTCAGAATGATGAAGGATGTCCCCGAGTCTCTGGCCGGCCGTATCGCTGTCTTTGATATGTCAAGCCTTTCCTCTGCGGAGATTGAGGGGCGTCCAGCCGATGTCTTTCACCCCGATCTCAGAGTTTTGACCGAACGAATGAAGCATGCCAGACAGAAAACTGTTCACCAGGTATATGCAGATATATTTCGCGGAGCTATGCCCAGGCTGCACTCCAGTACACTCGATCGCGATCGCTTCTATATGGATTATGTCAATACCTATATTGAGCGGGACATAAGGGATCTGGCGAAGCCTCGAAAGTTCGGTGAATTTTATGACTTTCTGGTCTATATGGCGGCCAGAAGCGGTCAGGAACTGAAATACAGCGACATTGCCAACAGCATTGGTGTTTCCGCTCCTACAGCCAGAGCCTGGGTATCCATTCTGGAGAGCTCCGGCGTCATATTCATGCTACGTCCCTATTATTCCAATATTACCAAGCGTCTGGTCAAAACACCAAAAGTTTATTTTTTGGACACGGGTCTGGCGGCGTATCTTTGTCGCTGGCCAAACGCCGCAACGCTGGAAAACGGAGCCATGGATGGAGCTTTCTTTGAGACCTATGCGGTTTCTGAGATTGTCAAGAGCTACTTAAATGCCGGTAAGGCTGTCGATCTATATTATTACCGGGACATCGACAAAAAAGAGATCGACCTTCTCATCATAGAGGGGGACAGGATTTATCCGATAGAAATTAAGAAAAGCAAGCAGCCTTCCAGGCCCGACAGGAATTTTGGTGTTCTTCAAAAATTCCATTTAGACGTTCAGCCGGGCGTCGTACTCTGCATGAGCGACGAGCTTATCCCGTACAAGCGTGACGTCTGGTACTGCCCGATAAGTGTTCTGTGATCTGACAGAAGCCATGCAGCCGCGACGCCCTGTCCGCGCCAATCAGACTCGACAGAGATCCCTTCAAGATAAGCTGCGGGACGGCAGTCTTCTACATCCTCATGGCGCAGACGACAGCCGGCAAAGCCAGGAAAGTTGACCGCCCAGGCTGGCGATCGGGGACAGGCCGCCTCTGACCGACTCTGTAACGGCGGCGAAGAGGCGGCGGCTTTCATCTGTATTTGAGCTCCCGGATACGGGCGGCCAGAGCGGCGACGTGATCGCTGTCCCCCTCTGCGAGGGGGCGGATAAGGTATGGGGGTTTCAAGCTTCCGAGATCTGGGCCAGAACTGCGCGGATGTGCGCGCCAAGGGGCTCTGTTGCCTGGCGGCCATGTATGCTGACAAGTTCCACCACAGTGCTTGCGGCTACGATGGCGTCGGCTCCGGCGGCCAGGGCCTGAGCCACGCTCACCGTCTCCAGACTCACGGCAACGGCGAGTTCCGGGGCGGCAGAGCGGATGGCAGCCAGCTGCCCTTTGACTTCAGCAGCTGGAGCGATGAGCTGGACGAAGCTGAGGTCGGCCGTCTGCTGCGCGATGCGGCTGACGCGATCCAGTGCCGTCAGTGCGATCAGGGGGATGAGCTCAATGCCGTGGGCCGCCAGTGGGACAGAGAATTCCTGACGCTCCTCGAGCGGCACGTCGGGCAGGATGAGGCCACAGATGCCGACAGCAGAGGCGTCCCTGGCCCAGCGCTCGATGCCATGGGCGAAGACGGTATTGGCGTAGGTCATGATGACGACAGGAACAGTGACCTGAGGCTCGCCATCCTCACCTTCACGGAGGCGACGGACAAGGTCGAAGACTAAGTCGGTGTCTGCTGTGCCGGCTTCCAGGGCACGCAGTTGTGCGGCCTCAATAATGGGGCCTTCGGCAACCGGATCCGAGAAGGGGATACCCAGCTGGATCAGGTCACAGCCTTCGGCGGCGAGGACGCGGGCCAGCTTCAGTGTGGTTTCCAGGTCGGGATCGCCGCAGCTGAGATAGGCTATGAGGGCAGGACGATCGGACGTAAAGATATCATAAAGTTTCATTCTTCGATCTCCTCTCCGCGATAGCGCGCGATGGCGGCGACGTCCTTGTCGCCGCGGCCGGACAGATTGACGACCAGCAGCTGATTACTGTCGAGTGTCGGGGCCAGGCGAAGTGCGTAGGCGAGGGCGTGGGAGCTTTCGATGGCGGGGATGATGCCCTCAAGACGGGGCAGATAGCCGAAGGCGTGGACTGCTTCGTCGTCGGTCACAGCCACATATTCGGCGCGGCCGCTGTCTCTGAGCCAGGCATGTTCGGGGCCGATGCCGGGGTAATCCAGGCCGGCGGAAATCGAATAGACCGGAGCAATCTGTCCCTGATCGTCCTGGCAGAAGAGGGAGCGCATGCCGTGGAAGATGCCGGGCTTCCCGACGGTCAGGGTGGCGGCGGTGTCGAAGGAGTCGACGCCGCGCCCGGCGGCCTCGCAGCCGATGAGGCGGACCTGGGTGTCGGGTATGAAGTCATAGAAGGCACCGATGGCATTCGAGCCACCGCCGACGCAGGCAAGTACGGCATCCGGCAGACGTCCTTCTGCCGCCAGGATCTGGCTGCGGATTTCGCGTGAAATAACAGCCTGAAAGTCACGGACCAGGGTGGGGAAGGGGTGCGGCCCCATCACTGAACCCAGACAGTAGTGGGTGTCCTCAAGACGGCGGGTCCACTCCCGCATGGTCTCATTAACGGCATCTTTCAGCGTCGCCGTGCCACTGTGAACAGCGTGTACCGCGGCACCGAGCAGACGCATCTTGTTGACGTTCAGCGCCTGACGCTCGATGTCTTTCGCGCCCATATAGATCTCACATTCCATGCCAAGCAGGGCGGCAGCGGTGGCCGTCGCCACACCGTGCATGCCGGCTCCGGTCTCCGCAATGAGGCGCTTTTTTCCCATGCGGCTGGCCAGCAGGGCCTGTCCCAGAACATTGTTGATCTTATGGGAGCCGGAGTGGTTCATATCTTCACGCTTGAGGTAGATGCGGGCGCCGCCGAGGGCCTGAGTCAGCCGGCGGGCGAAGTAGAGGCGGGAGGGGCGGCCGGCGTAGTCCTGCTGCAGGCCAAGCAGCTCCGCCTGGAAGTCGGGGTCCTGGCGGTAGTGGAGATAGGCGGCCTCCAGCTCGGCAAGGGCGGGCATCAGCGTCTCAGGGACATACTGACCGCCGTGGACGCCGAAGCGACCAGGGCGGCTCGTGGCGGGAGAGGATATCAGGCTCATGCAGGAGTCTTCCTTTCTGGCTGTTATGCGTAACGGCGGAGAGGACATAAAAAAACTCGTCCTCAAGCTGTTCTTGTGAGGACGAGTCCGACTGAACCCGCGGTGCCACCTCTATTCACGGAAGAATCACAGACGATCCCGTGCGCTTCATGGATACTGGCATATCCTGGACAGATGACGCCTGTCCTGACGTCGTGGAAGACTCGGGGGGGCTGCTGCGCCCCTTTTATCCACGCCCTCAACGGTCCATTTGATGATCCGCTTACCGCCTGCTTCCAGCACGACAGGCTCTCTGGGGGCGCTTTGATCACCTTTATCTCCGTCTCAACGGTTTGCTGTTCTGATTAGAATCTGGTGGCGAATCTAACACGGGAACAGGAGGAGCGTCAAGCAGCTTCCCGCAGCGAAAAGAAGCTCCAGAAAGTTCTTCGTAAGAAACGCGAACGAAAATAACTTATATTGTGTTTCGTATCCGGAGCCGGCTTAAGAAATGCGTTAAAATAAGATGCCGCGCGCAATCTGCTGTGCCTGCTGCTTAGTTGCAGGGCGTGAGGAGGGGTTTCCATGATGATGTTCAATGAGATTTTGGACATCCTGCTGGGTGCCTCCGGATCAAGTGTTCAGGAATTCGCGAATGCCATCATGTATGAGCGCTCCTACATTTCAAAGTGGTTGAGCGACAGCGCGCTGCCGTCCCTATCCGGCTGGCGGGAGACAAAGGGCAGCATAGCCCGTTTCCTGGACAGCCGGCTCACGGGCCATGACATGGCGTATCTGGCGATACAGTATCCCTATATTCAAATGACGGTTCAGGAGGATGTGACCAGGTCGAAGCTGGAGCTCATCTCGGCCCTTCTGGAAAAGTCCTATGCCCGGACCATCGACAGGGATGAAATACGCAAGCGTGATCCGGAAAAAAACCTTGCCGTTACCTATACGGGCGTCAGAAATGTGGTGGATTACCTGATCAGTTTTCTGACACAGGATACTCACACATCCTCTGAGGATGCCTGTTTTTACTATATGGGCGACATAGTCCGCTGTTTCAACGATGAGATTCTGGACAGAGTGTACGTAAACTACATGAATCCCGGCAGCCTTCGCGTGAAGTCAACACTGGATCTGGACAGGCTGAGCAGAGAAAGAGGCGACAGCCTGAAATACATCACCCTGTACTTTCATCTGCTTTCAGCCCTGCCCTTTCTTAATCTGGAGATCTTCCAGTCCGCCGGAGAGACGGCCAGTCTGGTCCAGATGGCCAAAAATGGGAGTATGGCGGCCTGGGGCTTTGAGCTGGAAGATGGCGTTCCGGATGTCCTTTTCGTGCTTGAGGACGAAACAAGTGTCAGCGAAAGCTGTCAGCGCCTGGGCAGCTTTTTCGAGGCAAAACAGCCTGTCTGGTCTCTGCAGGAGGACTTTGGGAAGATTTTCGCCCAGAAAGGCGAGACTGTTACGGACACCACCCCCATCCTCTATGTTCCCCGCATGTATCTCTACTTTGCTTCCAATGAATTCAGGGAGCAACAGCTCCAGGAGCACTACATCACCATGAAAGAGTATGAGATGTGGGGCAGGCTGCAGACGGTTTTATCACGACCTGAGATCAGGAAGGCCAGGATTCTGGTTCCCAGGACGACTTTTAACGACACCTTTACCCGTGGCTGGATTTATAAGTCGAACGGGGGTCAGCAGCTCTTTGGCAGGGAATTCAGAAGATATATGGATGACTTGTTCAATATTCTTCCCCGGGAAAACATCGTCATTCTGGAAAATGAGACGGTTACGAATTTCCGGTACCTGCCGACAGCCATTATCTACAGCGATCGGCAGAACAGCTTCGCACTGCATTTTAATCAGTTTGCACCATATAAAACAGAAAATATCATGTACCAGTCGCTGAATTCGCTTTTTACTGCTCTTGTTTACGATTGGCTGGAGGCAGTCATGAACATTGAGCAGAATGACTTTTTGAGGTAGCGGAGGCTCGACATGAATTTTGGCGACTTTTTCCGTCTGCTCATGGATATGACCCGTTCATCCATATCCGACCTGGCCAGAACCATTGCCTATGATCGCTCCTATGTCAGCAAATGGTATAACGACAAACTGCTGCCCTCAATGGAGACCTGGAGTGAAGTCAGGCCACAGCTGGCACGGTATTTTTCCGAGAAAATGGCTGAGACAGACTTTTACGAGCTGGCGGAACTGTTTCCCCGCCTTAAGGTAGAGCGTTTCGCATTCAGCGATATGGATCTGCTCCAGTCTCTCCTGGATGATGCTCTGAAGACCAGTTATCTTGAAGTCTATCCCAGAGAGGAAATGCTTCCGGCGGCCAATGTTTCCATGAGCATGGATGGGATTCATGAGTTTATGGCCTATCTCATTGACACCCTTGACAGAGAGACTACCAGCATGGAGATTACCCGCGATATCCATATTCATGGAGCCATGCTGGATGAGATCACGGCAGAGTTTCTGGACAATCTGCACTTTCTTTACACGAGCAACAACAAATATCGCTTCCACTTCACCGTAGATTCGACCTTTTTAGCCAATGAGGGAAATCTGTCTCTGCGAAAGCTGCACTATTTCTTCCGTCTGGTCTCTCTGCTGCCCTTTGCAGAATTCGTGCCCTATCTCCATGATGAACTGGCGGGCTTTCGCTGTGTTTTCGAAAACATTTTCTTCGCCTACGCAACGCCATCAGCCTTTGAGGGCGTTCCGAAGGTCTTTGTCACGCAGCATCCTCAGGTGCTGGCAAAAGGGAAGAGAAAGCTAGAGGAAATCTTTACCGGCCTGCCCTGCCTGATTCGTATGGAGCCCTCCATTGAGGGCTTCAGTCACTGGCTGAGCCAGGAAGAGCCACTCCGTCGGCCTCTTTTTTACCTGCCTGTTATGCCTTTGCATCTGGCGGGCCCTGGACTGCGGGACCTTCTTCACGCGAAGCGGCGGATTTCACAGGCCGATTACGATATCTGGCCGCAGCAAACAGCCCTTGGCGGGGAGGAGAAAATACGGCACGCCACCCTCCTCATACCGGAGACAGCCATCGAGAGCACCACAGAGGAAGGACTGGTGAAATGCAGTGAGGGCTATTTACGGCTGGAGGGTGAGGAACTGGCTGCCTACAGGGCCGACATGACGAAGCATCTGGAGGCCAAAGAGGCCCATGGAGAACTCCTGCTTATTCCGGGAAAAGCCGCGAACAGCAGCCGTCTTCCCAGGACAGCCATTTACTCCGATGGACGCACTGCCTTTTATCTGCCGATGAACCAGATTCATGCCTATCTCAGAAAGCGCCTGTTTTATCCTGTTGTCCATCCCGCTCTGGCCGAAGTTATTCATTCTTACCTGACGGAGCTGTGTTCGCTTAGCTGTAATCATTTTGACCTATAATAGTTTTTGATGTGCCGTGAAGTAGTTGTGAAAAAAGGATTCACCTCTGTATTAAGACTGGCATTCTGGCTTATTATGCAGAGGCAATAATAAATGGGCAGGTGAAGTATGAACAGGCGAAAGGGCTTATTTATCTTACACGTAGAAGATGATTACCTGGACTCGCTTGGCAATATACCCTCTCTGGGAATGCCGGAAGCGGGTGGCATGCTTCGCATTTGGGAAGAGATCTTCGCCAGCTCGGACAGCCGGGTGAGGATTGAAGAAAGCAGAGAATTCTTCCCGGTGGTTCAGCTTATGCTGGAGCAGATTGCGAAGGGAGAAAAAGATTACTCAGTCTATTATGACGATGATTTCAACGACAATATCTGGTCGTATTTCTGTGAACGCACGAATTTTCGTATCGATCGACCCATTCGTATTCAACTGCGTTTCGTGCTCAATGAGAAACTTATTGACTATCGTCGCGACCCTAAGCGCTCCAATCTGTATATCCACAATCTCCTGCGTCTGATTGCCCAGATACCGGCCTTTGATATCGAGATCATGGACCGTGGGGAGGAGAAGGACACCGCGCTCTTTTCATATGAAGACACCTTTAATGGGGTAACGTTTTGTAAAAACGGTAATCTGGAAGGTCTGTGTTTCTCCATGAATCAAAGGCTGGGGCAGCTGGCTTTGGAAGAGCTGCAGGAAAGCTTCGCGAAACGCAGGAAGATCATGTGCCTGAGAGAAGAGTTTTCGGACTTCAGGCAGGTTCTGGAAGAAAAAGGCGGACAGGTCCGTGCCTATGGATATGTACCATATATTTATCTTTATATGGGCAGCCAGGAACTAAGAGAGAAAATGTACACAGAGCATGCCATCGACAGAGCGGAGTATGAGATCTGGGGCATGTTTCACACCTTTCTGGTGGGAGAAAAAATCGAAAATGCCAGATATATCGTCTCGGCGAAAGCGGTTTCTGACGCCTATGAGCAGGGAATCGTCAAAGTCCATGGCGGCATGATGCAGCTTGAGAAATACAAAAATGACTTTCTGAAGGATATGGACTGGGCGCACCGCTTTCTGCAGGATAAGGGAACCCTGTTTCTAGGCAGTGAAAAGTCTCTGAAGCTGGATATTCCCAAGATCATGATCTACAGCGAGCCCAAACACAGCATGCTGATTCGCACCAACGTGAATAAACGCTACCATCTGACAAGGGTTGCGAATGAAGTGGTCCAGGAAGAGCTCGCCGGAGCCGTATATCACTATCTGGACTCCATTTATCGCGGGGATATTTCGTTGCCGCCTCTTAAATATGCTAACCTCTGAGAACATATTTGCTACAAAATTATCCAAATTTGAATCAATACCCACCCTTTTGTTTGTTATGCGTGTGTGAATTCCGGGTTCACATCTTGTAACGCTTCTTTTTAGTCCCTAAATTTAAATTGTCACAATTGATTGACTGCCTGATTTGCGACGAATGTCGCTGAATGAGGCGGTTTGCAGGTTCGTTTAAATCTGCACTTCACTCTAGGGAAATGCCTGTTTCCTGTTTGTCGATTGCCGCCGTCTAAGAACCGGTGCAGGCGCGCCCGAAAGGGCAAAGCATTCTTCAGGAGGTTGATCGAATGAAACTAACAAAAAGAACGGTTTTTGTTTACCTGGCGCTGCTTATCGGACTGGTGTTGCTGACCCATTCGACCGGTGCGCTCCGCGCGGGATCAGAGCCGGAAGCTAAACCGCAAACTCGCTTCAGCTGCTCGTATTACCGGGCAGATGGTGAACTCCTTGAGGTGGTAGAACTGGCCGACGACGAAATACCGCTGCCTCCTGCCGCACCTGAGCTGGACGGCATGGAGTTTTCTCACTGGTATCAGGTGGATGCAGCGCTTGAGGGAAATGTGAATGAGCCGTACCTCTTTGACCGTCCCGTCAGCGAAGCGCTCTATCTGATGCCCTGCTATTACGAAGCGGCAGACCCAGCCCCTCCTGCTGAAACAGAAACGACCCCTCCGGATCCGACCGTGGACCCGTCAGCGACTGCGCCGGAAGCAGGCCTTTCTTCCGGGGCGGATGCGGAACTGCCTGTAACTGACGAAACCGTCGGGACGGATCTTCTGTCTGCTACGTGTCCCGGGGGTGAAGAGGAAGCGAATCCGGTTCCGGGAGAGCCGGCTGACGCTGTGCCGCCGCAGGAGGCGGAAACGGATGTTCCAGAGAAGGAAGACGTTGACAGGAAAAATCCCGATCGAACGGTCAGCATCTACGCCAGCTGGGGAGAGAAGGATGTTCCCGAGATCGGGGATCCCGTTACGCTCCATGCCGTGCTCGCCGGCTATGAGGGACTTGAATACCGCATCCGCTGGCAGGTCAAAGAATCGGAAGCGGGTTCCTGGCAGGATGTCGGAGCCGAGGGCGACAGCTACACGCTGACCCTCAGCGAAGAAAACCTTGACTGGAACTTCCGGGTGGCGGTCGACATCATCGATGCGGACTAGCGATTCCAGGTTTTTCGGCATCGATATGCTGACCCCGGTTCTTTCGACACAAGATTGCCTGCAGCGGCAGGCTGAAGCGCTTTTCTGGAGGATAGACGCATGAAAAAACAACTGCGGAATCTCACGGCACTGATCATAAGCGCTGTGATTCTGTTTTCCCTGGTCCCTGTTAAGCTTCAGGCGGCTCTGATTACGACAGACTATTCCGGGGGCTACTCTCTTATGGGCCTGCTCCCCGTGACCAAGACCCATACCTATAACTTCGTCAGTAACGGATCAACAGTCAGCACGCAAATCGTGAAGAACGGCGAATATCTTTTCGAACCAGCCGCTCCGGAGCTGCCGAATAAGCACTTCACAGGATGGTATCTTGAGAGCAGCAGCGAGCCCCTTGATTTCACCAAAGCCATTCAGGTTGAAGAAAGCGGGACCTTCACGGTGGAGGCGCGCTATACCGATCTCATCCATGTGCATTTCCTGCATGACAACACGGATGATGGGGTGGAAAACTACCAGATCATCAAAACCAAGAAACTGGTCGCAGGACAGCAGGTCGATCCCAGTGATGTCCAGCCCGTGATTACGGTTCCTGACAGGACGTTTGGCCACTGGTCAGCTACGATCAACGGACCGGCTTTTGATTTTACGCAGCCGATTAACAGCAACACCAATCTCTATCTGGTGCTGATGGGCCGTTACACGGTGATCTTTGACACTGGCGGCGGCACCTATGTACCGATGCAGCATGTGGAGGCGAACGCTACCGCCAACAAACCCACTGACCCGACGCGCATGGGCTACAGCTTCAGCCACTGGTCATTGACGGCGGGTGGTCTGGCCTATGACTTCACCACACCTGTTACCGGGGCCATTACCCTGCATGCGGTGTGGCAGCCGGCGATGGTGCCGTACATTGTCGCCTACTGGCAGGAAAACCCCAACGATGACGGCTATACCCCGGTGGATGTCGTCGACAATGCCGGGCTGACGGGCACGGATGCAACCTTCGCAAATCAAAACTACACCGGCTTTGAACTCAACACAGTTAAAACGGCTGCTGCCGCTACCAACATAAAGGCAGATGGCTCCACCGTACGCAATGTCTACTACAGCCGCAAGGTATATACCTTGACGATCATGCACCACACCGGTTCTTATAACAGCTGGATAACCTACAGCACAACACAGCTTAAGTACGGCGAGTCAACGGCCGTCCCCTACAATGCCTACATAGCCGACAAGCGGAACCTGATCTTTATCTATAAGAATAACTTTAATGAGGCCTATGGCGAAGCGCCGGATATGCCCAACAAGAATCTGACCATGTATGGCGCCTACAGCGGCTACCACCAGTATACATCGCGCTATCGTGAGCGAATCAACGGTAAGAACACCACAATTGAGATTCATCCGGACTACGTCTTCTACGCCAGTATAAACAGACGTTATATTCAGGAAGCGGGGATCGCCATTAAGGGATTCACGGCAACACTTGTCGGTACCTGGGATGACTTCGCATACTATGGATACTATTACTATAACGGTACCAAGTATAATAAATACCGGGGTACCATCTATTACACGCGCAACTCCTACGACATTGTGTTCCACAAGAACAACGGCGATCCTGTTACGACTCTGCCGTCTATTCTTTATGAGGCAGATATCTCTGACAAGGCGCTCGACGGCTTTACCGTGGGGGAGACCACCTATGAAAAGGATGGTATGACCTACGTCTTCGCCGGCTGGTATGACAACGACGGCTTAGTCGGAGATCCGTATAGTTTTGCCGGGAAGACGATGCCCGCCGGTGATCTCCTGCTCTATGCCAAGTGGACGCCGCCCACCTACAAGGTCTACTACCATGAAGCTCAGAATCAGGACAGCGCGGTGATCCACACGGAGACGGTCTCTCCAGGCGCAGTGGCTCCTAACATTGGTCCCTATCCCACGCCGCCGCCGCCGGGCCTGACAGAGGCTGACTGGGTTGGCTGGTACTGGTATTCCGATGGCAAGTTTGTTCCCTACAGCTTCCCCGCGGTCATGGAGGATACCCACATTTATCCCGTCTGGAAGCAAAACCCGCTTAACGTCACCTATGATCTGAATGGTGGCACCGGCAGTGTTGTGGACAGCCATGATTACGTTCCCGGTACATCGGCCGTTGTCAAATCCGCGGCCGGCGTAACGCCGCCTGACACAGACAAGGTCTTCCTGGGCTGGAAGCTGGACGGGGATACGAGCGGGAAAATCTACTATCCGGGCGAATCCCTTCTGATGCAGGAAAATGCGAAACTTGTCGCCCAATGGGGACCCGTGCCGCAGCCTGTCAGTCTTACGTACTATGCCAACGGTGGTGTGGGTGGTCCTCACAGTGTTGCCCTGGCCAATAACGCGACGCACACGGTGCTGACGTCCGGGGATACCGGCATCTCCAATCCCGGCTATACCCTGGTGGGCTGGAACACCAGTGCGGATGGTTCCGGGCAGATGCTGCAGCCCGGTGACAATATCATGGTCGACAACATTGAACCCGAGACCAACGCCCTGTACGCCATGTGGGGTGCCATTGAGATCACGAAGGTGGCGAGCCTGCAGGCCTTCACCAAGCCGGGTACGGTGACGTACACCTATACGGTGAAGAATACGGGCAATGTCACGTTGACAGGTATCAAGGTAAGTGACGACAAACTGGGTGCTGTCACGTTGGGCAAGACGACTCTGGCGCCCGGTGAGTCCACTACGGGCAGCAAAACCTATTACGTCACCCAGGGCGATATTGATGCCGGCAAGGATATCGTGAATGTCGCAACGGTGACAACGGATCAGGGGCTGCCTGAGAAACAGGCGAAAGAGACGGTTAAGATCCAGCAGACACCTGCTGCCACGATCACGAAGGTGGCGGATCCGAAGACCTTCAGCAAGCCGGGTACGGTGACCTACACCTACACGGTGGAGAATACGGGCAACGTAACGCTGACCGGTCTTCAGGTGAACGACGACAAGCTGGGTGCCGTCACGTTGAACAAGACGACCCTGGCGCCCGGTGAGTCGGCTACGGGTACCAAAACCTATCAGGTCAGCCAGGCCGATATTGATGCCGGCAAGGATATCAAGAACGTGGCCACCCTGACGGCGAATCAGGAGATTCCTGAGACGAAGGCGGATGAGACCATTACGGTGCAGCAGACGCCTGCGGCAAAGATTACGAAGGTGGCGGATCCGACAACGTTCACGAAGCCGGGTACGGTGACCTATACCTACACGGTGGAGAATACGGGCAATGTCACGTTGACTGGTCTTGAAGTGATTGACGACAAGCTGGGTGCTGTCACGTTGAAGAAGACGACACTGGCGCCTGGTGAGTCCACTACCGGTACGGAAACTTATAACGTCACCCAGGACGATATTGATGCCGGCCAGGAAATCAAGAACGTGGCGACTCTGACGGCGGATCAGGAGATTCCTGAGACGAAGGCGGACGAGACCGTTACGGTGGAGCAGCTGCCCGCTGCGAAGATCACGAAGGTGGCGGATCAGAAGACCTTTACGAAGCCGGGTACGGTGACCTACACCTATACGGTAACGAATACGGGCAATGTCACGTTGACTGGCCTTGAAGTGAACGATGACAAGCTGGGTGCTGTCACGTTGAAGAAGACGACACTTGCGCCCGGTGAGTCCACTACCGGAACAAAAATTTATGAGGTGACCCAGACCGACATCAATGCCGGTGTAACGATTACGAACGTGGCCACTTTGAAGGCGGATCAGAGTATTCCCGAGACAAAGGCACAGGAGACGATCACGGCAACGGCGGGGCCTGCGGTCGAGATCACGAAAGTGGCGGATCCGAAGACCTTCACGAAGCCGGGTACGGTGACTTATACCTATACGGTCACGAACACGGGCAACGTCACGCTGACAGGTCTTAAGGTGATCGACGACAAGCTGGGCGAGGTAGAACTGAACAAGACGATTCTGGAACCCGGAGATTCTGCTACCGGTACCAAAACCTACAATGTCAGCCAGGCAGACATCGATGCCGGCAAGGCGATCAAGAACGTGGCCACTGTGACGGCGGATCAGGAGCTTCCTGAGACGAAGGCGGACGAGACCATTACCATGGTGCAGACGCCGGCAGCTGAGATCACGAAGGTGGCGGATCCGAAGACCTTCACGAAGCCGGGTACGGTGACCTATACCTACACGGTGAAGAACACGGGCAATGTTACCCTGACCGGTCTTACGGTGAACGACGACAAGCTGGGTGAGGTCACTCTGAAGAAGACGACACTGGCACCCGGTGAGTCTACTACCGGTACGAAAACCTATAACGTCACCCAGGCCGATATTGATGCCGGCAAGGCGATTAAGAACGTGGCCACTCTGAGGGCGGATCAGAATATTCCTGAGACGAAGGCGGACGAGACCATTACGATGGTGCAGACGCCCAAGGCCAGGATCACGAAAGTGGCGGATCCGACGACGTTCACCAAACCGGGTACCGTGACCTACACCTACACAGTCACGAACACGGGCAATGTTACGTTGACCGGTCTTCAGGTGAGCGACGACAAGCTGGGTACAGTCACGTTGAACAAGACGACTCTGGCGCCCGGTGAGTCGGCCACAGGGACCAAAACCTATAAGGTCAGCCAGGCCGATATTGACGCCGGTAAGGCGATCCAGAACGTGGCCACTCTGACGGCGGATCAGGAGATTCCTGAGACGAAGGCGGACGAGACCATTTCGGTGGAGCAGCTGCCCGCAGCCCAGATCACGAAGGAAGCAGATCAGAAGCTGTTCACCAAGCCGGGTACGGTGATCTACACCTATACGGTAACGAACACGGGCAATGTCACGTTGACCGGTCTTACAGTGAGCGACGACAAGCTGGGTGCTGTCACGTTGAACAAGACGACACTGGCGCCCGGCGAGTCTGCTACGGGTGCCAAAACCTATCAGGTCAGCCAGGCTGACATTGATGCCGGGAAGGCGATCAAGAACGTGGCCACTCTGAGGGCGGATCAGAAGATTCCTGAGACGAAGGCGGACGAGACCATTACGGTGAAGCAGACGCCTGCGGCCGAAATCACGAAGGTGGCGGACCCGAAGACCTTCACCAAGCCGGGTACGGTGACCTATACCTACACGGTGAAGAATACGGGTAACGTCACGTTGACCGGTCTCAAAGTGAGCGACGACAAGCTGGGCGATGTCGAGCTGAAGAAGACGACACTGGCGCCCGGTGAGTCCACTACCGGTACCAAGACCTACTATGTCACCCAGGATGACATTGATGCCGGCCAGGCGATTAAGAACGTGGCCACTCTGACGGCGGATCAGGAGATTCCTGAGACGAAGGCGGACGAGACCATTTCGGTGGAGCAGCTG
>JASGUW010000239.1 GCA_030055235.1 Bacillota bacterium | reverse complement strand
ACACCTGATGGGCTGCTATTTTTGCTTTGCCGTTTCCCAACATTACAAAGAACTGGAGTTGATATGACTTCTCATCCGTTTTTGCCCTGTATCCAGTAAAAACAGAGCTATTATAATGACAGTGTGTTGATATATGACGAGTATAAGAGTAAAACATGTTCAAAAAAGAGGTTAAGATTATGGCGACAACGAATTTAAATATCAGGATTGACAAGAACGTTAAGGAGCAAGCGGAAGCAATCTTTTCTGAGTTGGGGCTTAACATGACGACGGCTGTCAACATGTTTTTAAGGACGACAATTAGAGAAAATGGCATTCCTTTTGATTTGAAGCTGGATACTCCCAATAGCCTTACTGCAGCAGCTATCGAAGAAGGTAGAAGAATTGCCCATGACGATGCTGTCAAGGGATATTCAAGCATGGAGGACTTCAGGAAAGCATTGGAAGAATGAAGTACGAAGTAAAATTTACCAATCACAATCAATTTTAGAAGGATCTTAAACTGGCAAAAAAGCAAGGCAAAGACTTAAACAAAATCGGAATCTCATTCCACTTAAAAAGAACACAAAAAAGGAACGGCCGTGAGGCCGTCCCTTCATCCGTTTGTGTGTTGTCTTTGTCTCTAGAGCGACATCGGATCAAAACGGAGACCCAATCCACGCCCGAAGCCTAATCCACGGCCAAGACCCTGGCCTCTGCCAAGCCCCGGTCGGGAGCCACGTCCGCGCCCGGTTCCGTCACGGCGCCCCCGGGTCCCGAGACCCGCGCCGCCGCCCCGACCCCGGCCACCGCCGACTCGACCGCCACCACCGGCGCGTCCGCCACCGCCGGCCCGACCACCGCCTCCGCCGCCGCCACGACGACGCGTCCCGTCGCAGAAGGGACCGGCGCCTCTGCCGAGCCCTGTGCCCCTGCCGAGACCGTCACCGCGGCTGCGTCCGTAGCGATAGACCGGCCAGTCCTCGAGCTCGCCGCCCGGGTTCAGCACAGCCATCAGCTTTGCCGCACTCTCCAGGAAACTCGCCTGCTCATCAGCCGACAAAGCCTCATCGTACAGTGCCTGCTCATCCGCCCGCAGCATGCCCACGGCCTCCAGATGCTCACGCCCGGCAGGGGTCAGGCTGACCACCGTCACCCGGCGATCTTCCTCCGACACCCGCCGCTCGATCCAGCCGCGCAGCTCCAGCCGCCCGAGCATGCCGCTCAGGGACGAGGGCCGCAGATCCAGCCGATCGGCCAGCTCAAAAGCCGTGGCATCACCGTCGGCCAGTGCCTGCAGAACCTGCTGGCCGGTCTGAGGACCGCCGGCTCCCTGCTGTGCACGCCGCAGCGCCCGCGACAGCCGCATGATGGCGCTCGTGATTTCGTTCTTCTTAAATGTATTCGACATAATATCAATCCTTTCCAGCGGCCCTGGCCGCCTGTGTTTTTCCGCGGTCTTTGCCGCCTGTGTTTTCCCGCAGCCTCTGCCGCGTATATTCTGGACCCATATTATTCGTTAGCTAACGAAATATCAAGCGCAAAACATAAACAATCTGTAAACACTAGAACAGCTCGTCCAGCAGAATGTAATAACGTACCCGCTCCGGATCCGGCTCCAGCCCAAGCTCCTGATAAAACCGGGTCTCAAGCTCCGTCAGTCCTCCGCGATTGCCATGGTTATAGCGCAGTGAACGCATGCAAAGCCCCACATCCAGCCAGCGATCCCCACGACCGCCCCGACCCAGGTCGATAAAGCCACTGACGCTTTCTCCCAGCGCCAGAATATTGGGCAGGCAGCAGTCTCCATGGACAAAAGCCGGCTCATACGGCGGCTGTTTGCGTTCAAGCCAGTCGAGCAGCGCCTCCGGTGACTGAAAACCGCCCGGCCCGATGGTCTTTGCGTCCACACGATCGCCAGATACCAGTCCCGCCTCCACTCTTCGCCGGGCCTCCGCCAGTTTCACAGCGGTTCCGGCATCCAGCGGACAAGCCTCCGCCCCAACCCCGTCCAGCAGCCGAAACGCCTCCGCCAGCCGCGCCAGCAGATAGGGAGAATCGTCCATGACCTCAGACGCAGCCAGCATGCGCCCCGGGATCCGGCTCTCCAACAGATAGAAAAGCCCGTCCTCCTCCGCCCAGCCCAGGACTTTCGGCACCGGCAGGCGCCCGTCAAGCCAGGCAAGCAGCTCGTGCTCGCGCCGGCTCTGCTCATCCGCCACCTGCACCTTGAGAACAACAGTCTCATAGAGGCGGATCACGGAGCCGGTCCTGCCCACCCTGTCGAGCCGGTAACCACCCGTGGCAGGGAGGAGGCCCTGAATCTCCGGCGGCAGCTCGAGCAGCTCATCCTGCAGCTCAGAAGTCGACGAATCGGGAATTCCGGACATCTTGATTTGCTCCTTTAAACGAAAAAAGCGACCGGCCGCAGGACCGATCGCTCACAGGTGGTGACCCTAGGGAGAATCGAACTCCCGATTCCGCCTTGAGAGGGCGGCGTCTTGACCGCTTGACCATAGGGCCGACAAGCTTGGCTATCTTATCAGAGGGCGACCGGCTGTGCAAGTGCTTTTTTCAAGTGCCAGTGCACGGCCGCTTCACAGACTTTGCCTGCCTCATGATCCGCACACTTCCAGCAGCTCCGCCCGGTACCGGGTCAGCAGGTCGCGGAGAAAGGGCGCGATCCCCCTCCCATGTGTTTTTATAAAGCATGCGAAGTCCGCCTCCGCCGCCCGCAGCAGCAGCAGTTCTTCCAGTTCGATATCGGCGCCCTCAAGCCGCCAGTCCAGCTGCTGCCTGGCATACAGCGCCTGCGTTTCGGCCGCGGTCCAGGGCAGCCGCCAGACGAGCAGTGCTGTCACTGAGGCAAGATGAGAAGGACGTGCCATCCATGCGAAGTCCTCCAATTCGCCCGCCGCCCCGAGCAGCGGCCCCAGCTCCTCCAGGAGCTCCCGCCGTACCGTACGCTCCGGGACATAGCGCCCGTCGATGTAGTCGCCGCGCTCGCTTGATCCGCCTATGAACTTGATTTCTCCGCCGTCGGTCTTCGTCGCCGCCATGCGTCCAAAAATCAGGCAGCCATCCCGGGTCAGGGGCAGAACGGACGCCGCCAGAGAGTGGCAGGCCCGTCGGCCCTGCATGAATTCCCGCCTGGTCGCCAGATAATGGGCGTACTCTGTTTCCACGACCGTGAAACGCCCGTAGCCTTCGCTAAAGGCCACCGTCAGTTCACCCTCCGTTTCTTCGAGTACCGTAAACAGCGGGCCATTGTAGTTTTGCGGCTTCTTCTGCACATGTTCGCGCCAGACAGTATCCAGGCAGTCCCGTTCCGCTTCTGTAAATCTGAAGCGCTCCTCCCGCAGCTCAAACTGAAAATCCGGCCTAAGTGCAAACGGTGAGCTGGCTTCCATCAACGGTCTCCCTTCAATTTGGCGTCCAAAGCCATGCTGGCGGAGGATCTATTGTTACAATAATGGTACAGGCAGAACACCTGTTAAGCGCATCTCAAATCGCATCGGCCATTGCCGAATACGGAGGGCTTTTCATATGATCGTATCACTGGGCTGTGACCACGGGGGCGTTGATTTGCGCGCGCGTCTGCGCGATCGCCTTATGGAGCGCGGCTATCGCGTTCTTTCGTATGGTCCTGAAGATGAAACTTCTGTCGACTACCCTGATGTAGCCGTTGTCGTCTGCCGTGATGTCATCGACGGTCGCGCCGACCTGGGCATCCTTGTCTGTGGTACAGGGCTGGGCATGAGCATCGCCGCGAACAAGGTGCCCGGCATCCGCGCCGCCCTTCTCAGTGACTGCTATTCGGCGGAGATGGCCCGTACGCACAACAATGCCAATGTCATCACTCTTGGCGGCCGTACCCTCGGCTCCGAGCTGGCCTGGCAGATTGTGACGAACTTTCTCGACAACGAGTTCAGTGGAGGCCGTCATCAGGTCCGCAACGACAAAGTGAGTGCCATTGAGGCCAGCTATATGAAATCCTGAAGCCGGGGCAAGAGGCAGCGGCTGTCTATTTGCCATGTCCGTGCCCGGCGCATGAAAAAGGAGGTCGGCTCGTGTGAGCCGACCTCCTGTTGTCTGCTTTCACCACCAGCATTCGTCCTGATCATCTTCTATGACAATTCTTGGGTGAATCGGGGACGGCAGGTCCCGGCACAGTGATCTTTGAGAAAGGCGGATCAGGCGCAGCCGGACGGGGCAGCTCGTGTGCCGCCCGACAAGTCCGATGTCCACCATAATGTCGGCCAGACAGTCGTTGAAAGATGTATCAAAAACGAAGTTCAGCGTCACTTCCGCCCGTGAACCCATGTTCGTGTTCAGCGGCAGCCTGAAGCGGCGGCCTTCGCGGCAGCTGACACCCTCCGGTGTCCAGACCGTTATCTCTACCCAGAACTGCTGCCTGAGCGAGTTGTTGTCGCGCAGCGAGATACGGATGGATTTCGACTCGAACGGATAGAAGAAGGGGCCGTCCTCGCCGTAGTCGATTTCGGCCACGAAGGGCACCGCCTCCACCCACTGTGTGGTCCAGCCGGCCGCCAGCTTTTCAGTTACCGTCACGGATTTGTCGAAGCCGGAGCCGTTGATCAGGGGCACGTAGTCTTTCTCAGGCGGCGCCATCAGCTCGTCGGGGCCGGGCATCCGGATGAAGAAGGTGCCGTCCAGGTCATGCCCACATTCCTCCGGACCCAGCCAGCCGGGCAGGTTGAGGAAGAGCCGCCGCCCCAGCTCGGCACAGGTCCTGGGAATCCAGAGGCCGCCCGAGGTCAGGTTGATGCACTTGGTCACAATCTTGTCGCCCAGCGGATCCCGCCACTCGGCCGGAATCCCGGACGCCCCGCTGATGATCCCGAGCAGCGCCCCGAGCGTTGCCGCCGTGCAGTCCGTGTCTTCGCCGGCGTTGACGGCCGCCAGCAGGCTTTCGCCAAAATCATCCCTGCCGTGATACCAGCCCATGACCGCGTAGGCCAGGTTCTGCGGCGCATCGAAGCCCGCGGCACCCGGCTGGAGTCCATGACCCTCCGCCGCCGAGACTGACAGTGGACGGCCCTGAATCCCGAAGGAGCCGGGCACCAGATCGTGTACGCGCCGCCAGGTGTCCTGGAAACTCCGGCCCTCTGCCCAGTCACTGCGCACCAGGGTCACCGCCGCGGCCAGCTTCGAGTCTGCGGGGATGTAGCTGAGGCCGATGTCGAGGAGTTTTTCGCGGTCGCTCTCCACGAAGGCCGCCGCCTGCATGGCGGCCATGAAGACCTCTCCGTAGACGCCTTCTTCCGCATGGTCAACGATGGCGTCCTCATAGGCGTAGCGTGCCGCCAGGGCCGGACGGCCGGGGCAGAGGCAGGCCCAGAGCTCGGAGCGAATCCAGGCCCCGTTGCTGTTGCGGTAGATGTTGTCGACATAGCCGGAGAAGGGCGGTACCAGGCCGGCACGGAGGTTGGCCTTGCCGGTGCCGTACTCCACCCAGTTCGGAATGATGTAGCTGAGCCAGTATTCGCCCAATATTGTGGCGTTCACCTGCCGTCCGTAGCGTTCGACGGCGTTGAGCCAGACCAGCTGCAGGTCCAGGTCGTCGTTGGCCGGCGGCCCTGCGCTTAGATCCTGTACGTAGCCCTTGACGTCGAGCAGCCCGCGGGTGCACTCGAAGGGCTCCCCCAGCACACCGCCGATGTTCTTTCCTACCCAGCAGCCCATAATTTTGTCAATCAGAACGTCGCGCTTCACTATGCACCTCCGTGATAAATGTATGGCTTGTCAGGCCATGCTCTTTCCCTGCCATGATACTCTAAGAGCATCTGCGAATTCGCTGGCAGTCAGCTGCGGCTGTTATCTGATTGTTGTGAGGGGTCGGGCGGAACATTTGCCTGGCGCATCTTCTCATGATTGATGCATTGGTATTCCGGTCGGAAGTCTGCCCGGATCGTGTGATGGGCAGCGAATCGTTATGGAGCTGGCGCCTGGTGTTCTGGGCAGCCAGCGTCAGCGCTTGCCGGGTTGAGGGGGAACGGCTCTTAGGTCGGTCAGGAAGGGCTGGCAAAACAGTGTGGTAATCAGATTTGTCTTTTACGTCGAACCTGACCCTGCGTACTGAGCAAAGGCGTGCGCAGTTCCTTCGTGGTCAAGATGAAGAGAAATACAAAATGTTTTTTGTAAAACTCTCGATCTTGACCAGAAACAGGCCTTCTATGGTCAAGATGAAGAGAAATACAAAATGTTTTTTGTAAAACTCTCGATTTTGAC
>JASGUW010000238.1 GCA_030055235.1 Bacillota bacterium | reverse complement strand
AAAACTTGCCGATGCCTGAGGATTTCACTTCAATGGCGGATATTTTCTTTCCTTTTGAAATGAGAAAATCAATTTCGTAATAATGGCTGCTGCCTTCTCTTTCCCATGTATGGTGGTAGAGTTCTCTGCCACTGGCTGCGATCACCTGGGCAACGGCATTCTCATATAGATAAGCCAGATTCGCGGGCAGCTTGTTGGAAAGCATACTGGCATAAACCTCATTTTGAATCTCAGGCCTGTCCATGAACATCAATGTTAAGAATAAACCTGTATCCACCACATACATTTTATAGCTGTCGATTGCTTTCGTACTGGCAAGACTGACCCTCGGATCAGTCGTGTTATAGGAAATGAGCACTGTCCTGCTGTCTATCAAATCGTGAAGCAGCTCCCGGTCTCTTTTGCTTGTTCTCTTTCCCAGGGCATCAGACAGGAAATACCTCCTCGTATCACGTGATAACTGTGCCGGAATGGAGTGAAACATGGCCGAGATTCTTCCCGATGCATCGATTTTTCTGAAATCATCTTCATACAGGTCAATGATCTGGCGCTTAACCTGATCTATTTCGGTAAAGTTCCTGCCATCAACATAGGCTCTGACCGCCTGCGGCATGCCTCCTACGGCCATGTAAAGTCGAAAATCCCGCATCCACTTGCGGTTCAGAGCCTGACCTGCCGGTTTTTTGCGCAGGAAGAATTCTTTGCTTTGCCTGTAGGTATTGCTGCCAATAGCCAAAGTAAACTCTTCGAAATCCAGGGGATAAAGGGGGAGCTTCATCTCCTCGGATGGAATCAGAATATCCTTTACATTTTTCTTAATCGAAATCAATGAGCCGGTTTCGATATAGTGATACCTGCCATCCTTGACCAGATATTTGATAGCCTGTCTGGCTTTGGGGAATAGTTGAATCTCATCAAAGATGATGACGGAACGATGCTCAACCAGGTCAACGCCGCTTGTTGCCTGCAGGCGTAGAAAGAACATGTTTGGATCATGAATGTCGTCAAAACAGGAAAGAACGGCATCTGAGACATTGGCAAAATCAATGAGCAGATGGGTCTCATATTCATTTTCAGCAAACTCCATCGCCAGTGTGGTCTTTCCCACGCATCTAGCGCCTTCAATTAAAACCGCATATGAGTTGGCATAATTACGTTTCCAGTCCAGGAGTCGATCATATGCCTTTCGCTTGAAGTACATCGTGTTCCCTCTCATATTCGTTACTCACTGTACCTCGACTTGCCGGTGCGTCCGGACGATCTTGAGGAAGAGTGCATTTCTTCAAAGATATGTTTCATTGAATAGTGCATTTCTTCAATATTAGTCCGCGCGGTGAGCACCATGAGGTTGTGGCCATCTGCTGAAAGGTGTTGGTGTCAGGGTTTTCAGGTGTTCTAGATGATTGGCTGTTAATCTGGCATGGAAGGCGGCAGCTCTTTCGCAAAAGCATGCAAAGCAAAGCAGCAGTCTGTATTATCGTAGGATGACCCTCTTAGGCGACAGAAAATAGTCTCCGAAGCAGTAAACTTTCTGAACCGGGCTGAACACGACTGAAGCCCGGTCATCACAGTCATCCGGGCTTTGCATTCAAGTCAGCCGGCAGTATTGCCTTTATCTGCATATGTATAGTCAAAAAAACGCTTGTGGTCATGGCCGGTGCGGGAGAGTGTGCGAGGTAAGAGAGGTCTGCCCCTGGGATCGGGCAATATCGAAGTTTTTGGCCAAGGAGTGGACAAAAATCACGGTATTGCCCCTGGGATCGGGCAATATTGAAGTTTTTGACCAGAGGGTGGACAAAAATCACGGTATTGCCCTTTGAGTCGGGCAATATCGAAGTTTCTTGACCACTCGCTTAGCGCAACTGGTGGTCTGTACCGCCGCCTTTTTCATAAAAGGCGGCGGCAAACGAATCAATAGAAAGCAGTCGTACGGGCGACACATGCTGTGGTACTCAAAATAGGGGTATGAACGGATGAGTGTCCACGACTGGCCAAAAAGGGACGTTTGTGCCGCAGGCGAGGGTAGGGGATCCCAATAATGAGTATGACAAAATCTTAGTGAACTGTGTACAAGAGTGCGGAAAGAGCGCCAAGGATGAGTTTGGAGTCGAGATTGATTGCCGAGACACGGGTCGATTCGTTGACTCCGACACGACAAAAAGCGAGTTGTGTCAGGAAAAGGTGACACAACTCGAAAAGTTGGCAAATCCATCTTCAGTTTTGTCAAAAAATCGAGTTGTGTCGGGAAAAGGTGACACAACTCGAAAAGTTGGCAAATCCATCTTCGGTTTTGTCAAAAAAGCGAGTTGTGTCAGAAAACGCTGACACAACTCGAAAAGTTGGCAAATTCATCTTCAGTTTTGTCAAAAAAGCGAGTTGTGTCGGGAACAGCTGACACAACTCGAAAAGTTTACAAATCCACCCTCGATTTTTACAAAACTAGAGTTGTGTCAGGAAAAGGTGACAAAACTCAAAAAGTTGACCATTTGGCTCTCGGATTGGACAAAAAGTCGAGTTTTGTCAGGAAAAGCTTACACAACTCGAAAAGTTGACCACAGTCATGATGCTGGGCCATCTCAGCCCCAGCCGACATCGGGCTCTGTGACTCCGTCACCCGACGCCCTGAGCGCCGCACAGCGGCGCGCGCGCCCGCCTACTCGAACTTGACGATCGTCTGCGTCCGATCCGAAACGTAGGCCTGCTCGAGCAGGTTGGTCAGCGCCTCGCCCTCGGCGGTGCCAAAGGGGATCGGACTGCCGTTCAGGATGCCGTCAAACCAGAGCTCCATCGTGGTGTTCATGGGCTTCGGCAGATCAGCCGGGATCACCCAGCCGTCAACACCGAGCTTCTTCGAGCGCAGCTTGACCACGCCGTCCGTCATCACCAGCGCGCCCTCGGTGCCGAGCAGCTCGGTGCAGCCCGCCGACCACGGCGTCACGAAGCCGGTCTCGAGCACGGCAATCGCGCCATTTTCGAACTCGACCACGGACACGGCGTTGTCGTCGACATCATTCAGTGCATAGCTGCTGTTGAACATGGAGGCGATGCGCTTTGGCTTCCCGAGCAGCCAGGCTGCTGTGTACATCGGGTGGCAGCCCAGGTCCATCATGGCGCCGCCGCCGGCCTTCTCGACGTCATACCAGTAGTCCGGCAGCCAGCCCATAACCGAACCGTCATGAGCCGAGCGCAGGCGCAGGTACTTGACCTCGCCCAGCAGCCCCTCCGCCAGCACCTTTTTGGCGTACTGCACGAACGGTGTCGTCAGCTGTGGATGCGAAATCGCAAACTTCACACCGTTCTTCTCAACGGCTGCCGTGATCTCACGGCACTCGGCCAGAGTCGGTGCCATGGCCTTTTCGGTGAAGATATGCTTCCCGGCATTGGCGGCCGCGACCATGACATCGCGGTGGTCGCTCGTCGGGGTATCAATGACAACGGCGTCGACATCCTCGCGGGCCAGGCAGGCAGCCAGGTCTTCCTCGAAGTCGACACCCAGCTCCAGGGCCCAGGCGCGGCCGCGCTCGGCATCCTCATCCCAGACACAGGTAATCTCGGCTACATCAGAATTCCGTACACTGCGGGCATAGTCCACGGCATGCACGTGCCACTTTGACAGCATGGCAATACGAATCAATTCATCTACCTCCTATCATGGGCTCCCTCATATCGGCAGCCCGACCTGCCGCAGTTCAATAAGGATTCGGGTGGGCAGGCGCTGCGGCAGCTGCACCCACCCGGCCTCCACAGGCCCATCAGGCCAGCAGATCTCTAAATCTCCGGGATGTCGATCACGACCTCGCGCCCCAGCATGGCCGAGCGGTAGATGCCGTCGCAGATGGCCTGGTTCATCAGGATCTCCTCGCCCGGCACCGGCGCCGGACCGCCCTCCAGAATGGCGTCGCAGAAGGCCCGCATCTTCTGGTCGAAGATATCGTCGAACTTCGGCCTGGCATAGGCGTTAAAGGGGATGGACGGCAGCACGAAACTGTCTGTCTGCATGCCGTTGACGTCGGTGAAATACATGACACGCGAAGGCAGATCCGCACGCCGTGTCGGGCTGTTGAGGATCTTGATCCCGCCTTCGGTGCCGAGCCAGAGCGTGTCGCCGAGCGAATCGGCATGCATGGCCCAGGACTGCTTGAAGACGAAGGTGATGTCACCCTCCAGGCGCACGAAGGCCACCGAGAAGTCATCCACCTGGAAGTTCTCGGGATCCGGCCAGTACTTGGGATTGGTGCCGAAGTGGTTCGTCGCCATCGCCGACACCGTCAGCGGCTTCGGATAGCCGACTGCATGCAGGCACTCGTCGATCGAGTAGCAGCCGATGTCGCCCAGGCAGCCATAGCCGGCCTTTGACGCATCAACGAAGGTTCCCGCCGGAATCCCGCGCCGCCGGCCGCCGCCGGACTGAATGTAGTAGACCTTCCCGATCGCGCCCGAACCGATCATGCTGTCGACTTTTTGACGCATGTAGTCATAGCGCGGCTGGAAGCCGATCGTCAGAATCTTCCCGCTTTTGCGCGAAGCACGCACCATGTCGACACCCTCCTGGAGCGTAAACGACATCGGCTTTTCGCAAAGCACATGCACGCCCGCCTCCAGCGCCGCAATCGCACACTCGGCGTGGGTGGTGTTGTAGGTGCAGACACTGACGCCGTCCAGCTCGACATTCGCCAGCATCTCGGCGGCGCTCTCAAAGGCCTCCGCCTTCGTCAGCCCATGGCGATCAAGGAAATCCCGTGCCTTCCCCGGCACGATATCCGCACCGGCGACGACCTCAACATCCTCGAACTGCGCATAGCCGTGCATGTGTGCCCCGGCAATGCCACCCGTCCCGATGATTCCGATACGCAGTTTCCGTTCCATTTCATCCCTCCAGCAGTTTGTCGACCCGGCTCCAGCCGCGTCACAGGCCTTCCGTCAATGTGCACTCCGTCAAAGTCCGCCCGGCGCTGTCCAGCAGGAAGCTGCGGATGGCAAAGGGCTCAAACACAAGCGTCTCCCGCAGACCGAGCGGCGCCACTTCCACTGTGGCGGTCTGGCGTTCGCCGCTGCCCTCATGCAGGCGCATGATAAATTTCGTCTGCTCCCCGGCTGTCCTGTCGGCCTGCTCCTCGGCAAGCTTCAACGCGCTCATTGTAATGGAAGGATTGTCAATTGTGAGGAAAGTTTCCAAACTTCCCGGCGCCGTATCGAAAGCCTCCGCCCCGAGCGGACGGAAGGGCACGGCACAGATGCCCTCATTAAAGCTTTGCGCCAGCTGATCCACCTGCCGTCCGAGTCTCTGACTCTCGTCACCCACAATCCGGAAGGCGAAGTGCCGCCGTCCCTGCTCCATCCTGGGCGCCCACTGATCCGCACTGTAGGCCGGTTCCATCAGATCCGACGCCGTATAGCCCGCCGAGCGCAGCAGCGTCAGCTCCAGCTGGCCGTCACGCCAGCTCACCCCATGCGTCCCGCGGTTGAGCACCGCCAGCGCCTGGCCGTCCGCCCGCTCGGCCATGACCCACTTCTGGTGCACATCCTCGCGCCCGTCCATAAACATCAGGTCGCGCCCGAACATGATCTGCCCCCAGAGCCGGGCCGCCTCAAGCGGCAGGCCGAGCTTCAGCGTCTGCTCCGGCTCACGGAAATCCACAATAAGCTCAAGATCAATGTAATTGCCACGCTTCGGCAGCAGGTAGCGGATGGCTGCACGGGAGTTTTGGCATGCGAAGACCGCCTCCACGACCGTCCGCACCGCCCCATCTTCGATGACCCGGATCGGCTGGATCACGCGCCCGACGAGCCCCGAGAAACGGGCGGTCTCATGTCCGTCGGCCAGCGCAAACGGGCGCCTGGCCCGTGACTGCTGGCTGCCGATGCCCCAGGGGCTGTAGCCGTCGTCAATGGTAAACAGACCGCCGCCCGTCCCGGCGAGATACTCGACATCCCCGCTGCGGTAACGGCTCAGCAGGCCGCTCTCCAGGTCGATCGTGACCTCCATCTCGTCGCTTTGGAAGCGGTATTCCCGCTCTCCCATGATCGGCTCGTAGCGCGGCCGGGCTGCAAGCGGGCGGAAACTGAGATCCAAGCGGCGGATCGACGAAGGCTCTAGGTCAACCTCCACCACGACACGTTTGCGCCAGTCCAGGCTGAAGTTGCTCTCCTCCTTCTCCGCCTGCGTCGGCAGTGCCTGGCCGTCGATGCTGGCCTCCGGATAGAGGAAGAGATGCTCGTGGCTCCAATTCTGCCGCGGCATGCTGGTCTCAAAGACCACCTGGCCCCGATAGGGATGGGGATGCGGATTGCAAAGCACCACCGTCGCCAGATCCGGCGGCGCTGCCTCCAGCTCCTGCGACAGGCACAGCAGCGTGGCGAGTTTTTCGCGCCGGACAATTTCGATCCCGTGCCCGAGCCGCTGCAGCGTGTCCTCTTCGACACCGGGTGTTCCCGTGCCGGGCAGGGCGTCGTGGAACTCCGCGAAGATCAGGTCGCGCAGCGCCTCCCCAAAACGGGCTGCCGGATAAGGGCGGCCGTAGAGCAGTGTCGCCCGGCTCGCCAGTTTTTCCGTGCAGTAGAGCTCATTTTCCAGCTCGCGATGCTTCTGCTTGACCCGCACCTGCGTCGAGTAGCAGCCCTGCGACGTCGGATTCAGATGGTGCTGGTACACGGTCAAGGGCTGGCCATCGAGCGGCATGTCGCCGGCTTCGCGTTTGGCAATAAACGTTTTTAGTTCTGCGAAGTACGCATCCGGATCACTGTGGCGGATCTTCTCGCCTTCACTCGAGCGGATGAGTTTGCCGAGATCCTCCAGATCCGTGCGCGTCGGCCCGCCGCCGTGGTCGCCGACGCCCCAGAGGAAGAGCCGGACACTGCGCGCACCGGCGGGGTCCACCTCCGGATGTGCCTGGTGTGGCGGCCGCTCAAGCTCGTGCCCCAGGAACATGCCGAGCTTGTCCGCCGCGAAGCCCCAGACCGAGTTGTAGCCCTCATGCGAACGGTGCATGACGACCGCACTGTTGTTCAGGCCGCGCCACTCGAAGTCGTGATCCGGGAAGGGGAAGGCCCCGGGTCCCGGGCGATAGCTGAGGTAGGAATCGAAGCCGGCCTGCTCCAGGATCTGTACCAGACCCAGGGAGTGGCCGAAGGCGTCGAAGTTGCAGGCGGTGCGCGGTCGGGTGTTGAAGTTTTCGCAGAAAAACTTTAGACCTAAGAGGATATTGCGCACCATCGACTCGCCGCTTGGCATATTGCAGTCCGGCTGCAGGTACCAGCCGCCCATGATGCGCCAGCGCCCGGCCGCCACGTGTGCCTGAATGCGCCGGAACAGACCCGGTGTGAGATCGCGGACCCATTCGTAGAGCAGGGCCTCGTTGTGGCAGAACACGAAGTCCTCATATTCGTCGAGCAGGTCGCAGACGGTGTGGAAGGTCGAGATGGCCGCCGTGCAGCCTTCCTCCCAGCGCCAGAGCCAGACGGGGTCGAGGTGGGCGTTGGCCACCAGATGAATCGATTTCATACGCATGACATCCTTCCAGATATAAGTGATCCCCCGAAACCGCGCAGCCAGCCGAGCGGCAGTTCCGGGGGATGCCAGGGGGAGATTCAGGCTGACGGTTTAGTTTTGGCCGCTGATAAAGTCATTCAGCTCGGCGATGGCTTCCGGCAGTTTGTCGATCTCGGCTTCGCCGTCCAGAATAGCACTGTAGGCGGGGCTCCAGAACTTGTTGGCATCGTTGGCCCAGGGCTGGAGGAAGCGGACCGGCACGTAGACGTCGGCGCCCATCATGGTCTTGATGGCGTCCGCGGTCTCCGGGTGGCCGGCATCGGTTACAGTTTTGAAGAATGCCTCAGCGTTGGGCTCATAGGCGCAGGCAGCCACGGGCGTGACGGGCAGAACCGTGTTGTAGAGGTCGCTGCAGACGAATTTCATCAGTTCCCAGGCTTCGTCCGGATGCTCCAGATTGTGCGGTGAGCACCAGCCGACCGGGTCAAAGATGGAAACCTGTTTGCCGTTTTCCCCGACCGGGTTGGGCGCCAGGCCGTACTCAAACTTGATGTCGCTGTTGATGAGATCGGAGATCAGCCACTGGCCGTAGGCAAGCAGAGCGACATTGCCGTCGGTAAACTGCGACTGAATGTTGGCGGTTTCATAGGTTGTAGACGGAATGACCTTGTTGGCGATCAGGCCCCGGATGCGCTCGACCGCTTTGGTGAACTCGGCATCCGCCTGTACCTTGGTCGGATAGGCGAAGTCATCGACAAAACCTTCTCCGCCATTGCCGATGGCCATCTGGGCGACTCCGAAGGCATCGATCTGCAGACCGTAGAGGCCGTACTTTTCTTTTGCCGGATCGGCGAGTTTTTCGGCCATCTGGAAGAGGTCTTCGTAGGTCCAGCCCGGTTTTGGCGCCTCAAGTCCGGCTTCCTTCAGCAGGTCGACGTTATACCAGATGCCATAGACGTTGACGAAGTTCGGGAAGCCCACCTGTTTGCCTTCCTTGGTTTTCCAGAGGTCGGCGGAGTTCTGGAAGAAACCTGAGATAAAGTCCTTGTCCGCTTCGGCATAAGCGGTCCAGTCATAGGTCAGACCTTCCGCGAAGAAGGAAAGTGCTCAGTCATGGCCGGACTGGTAAATGCTGGGGGCCTCCCCCGCCATGATCATGGAGTTGAGGCTGGTCTTGTAATCGCCAAGCGGAGCTGCCTGCAGCTCGACCTCAAAACCGGCTTCCTTGCTGTAGGCGGCCAGTGCTTCGCGCACCGCTGCGTTCATCTGATCCCCTTCCCAGTTGACGAGGGTCAGCTTGACGCCGGACGACGGTTTCTCAGCTGCCGCCGTCGTTTTCTCAGGGGCTTTGCTTTCCTGCTGTTTGGCCGTCGTGTCCTTGGGAGCGGCCGTGGTCGCGTCTCCGCCGCCGCAGGCCGCGAGCAGGAGCACGGCTGCGATCAGGACGCAGAAGGCGGTCAGGATACGGTTTACTTTGGCTTTCTTTTGCATACAACTTACCTCCAAGTTTTTTGTTGCTGCTGCATATGCGGTCCGATGCGTAGCGAGCGGCAAATATGTCAGGCTTTGACCCCTGTTGTGGTCATGGAGCCAAGACCCTGCATGAAGTAGTTCTGAAAGGCGAAGAAGATGATGAGGACGGGAAGGATGTAGAAGATGTTGGCGGCCATGTAGAGGTTCCAGCGGGTGCCGTAGTTGCCGCTGGCGAACTGGCCCAGTGCGCGGGAAAGTGTCCAGATATCTTCCTTGATGAGATAGATGGCGGGCCCCAGATAGTCGTTCCACGAAGCCTGAAACTGCATGATGATGATGGTGGCGACGACGGGCTTGCAGAGGGGCAGCAGGACGCGTGTCAGGATCTGGAAGCGATTGGCGCCGTCGATGCGGGCGGCATCATCATAGGACTGTGGGATGCCGGCCAGGAACTGGCGTGTCAGGAACTGGTAGAAGGGGCCGCCGAAGAAATTGGGTATGATCAGGGGCCAGAGCGTGTTGTAGAGCCCCAGTCGGCTGAACAGGCGGAAGACGGGAATCACGGTCACCATGCCCGGCAGCATCATGCTGCCGATGATCAGGTAGAACCAGAGCTTGCGGCCGGGGAAGCGGATGCGGGCGAGCGCATAGCCGACACTGATGGAGGCGGCAATCTGACCGGCACAGGCCAGCGCGGCAACGAACATGGTATTCAGGAAACGCTGGCCGAGGCGGATGGCTTTGAGGCCTTCGGGGAAGTTGGACCATTTGAAGCTGTCCGGAATCCAGCGCGGCGGTATCGTGAAGACGGCCAGATCCTCCTTGAGGGCGGTCGAAATCATCCAGAGCAGCGGCAGGATCATGGGCACCGCAACCGCGAACAGGATCAGGTAGCGGATCACCAGCCTGACGTTGCGTTTAGCTGCCGGACTTCTCATGTTTTAAGCCTCCCTGTTTTTTTTGTATGGCGGTTTTTTCCATGACCGTTTCCTGTATGACCGTTCAGCTTTGTCAGGTGACGTCGCTGTCGTAGTAGACAAACTGATCCGAGCTGCGGAAAACGATGATGGTGCAGATCAGAATGATGACGAAGAGAACCCAGACTTCGGCGGTTGCCCGCCCGAGCTTGTAGTCCTGGAAGGCGTTGATATAGATGTCGTAATTGATGAAGTGTGAGCCGTAGTGAGGGCCGCCCTCCGTCATGATGGCCGCTTCGTTGAAAATCTGGAAAGAGCTGATGGTGCCGGTGATGAGCTGCAGGAAGAGGATGGGGGAGATCATCGGCAGTGTGATGTCGAAGAACTTCTGCAGGGAGGTGGCGCCGTCCATCTCCGCCGCTTCGTAGAGGTCGGCGGGAACGCTCTGCAGTCCGGCCAGGAAGACAATCATCATGCTTCCGACCGCCCAGTAGCGGATGATGGCCAGGGAGAACAGGACGACGCGTTTGTCGGTCAGCCAGCCCACGGCCGGCAGTCCCAGGCTTCGCAAAATGCCATTTATAAGACCAAAGTCACTCTGGAAAATGAACTGCCAGAGCACGATCGCCGCGACGGAGGGGATGATGGTTGGCAGATAGTAGGTGGTGCGAAAGGCACGGATGCCGGGTATGGGGCGGTTGAGCAGAACGGCCATCAGCAGGCCCAGGACCAGACTGACGGGAACGGTCAGGAGCACATAGATGAAGGTGACGCGGATGGAGCTCCAGAAGACGGCGTCCTTGAAGAAGAGGTACTGGAAATTGGCCAGACCTATGAATTTCGGTGGCTTGAGTCCGTTCCATTCAGTGAAGGCTGTGTAGGCAGCCACAACGAGGGGATAGAAAACAAAGGCCGCGAAACCGATGATGGCCGGCAGCATAAACAGATAGCCGGCAATTCCATCGCGAAGCGCGAGTTTTCTCCCACTGCGACGTGGTACTGTGCCAGAACGATCAGCTGACATTGTTTGCTCCCTGTCTCCTCGACTTCTTTTGTGTAGTTGTTTGCGGTAAGTGAAAAGCGCTTCCTTATTTACGCAAACGACAACTGTTCCCAATAATTTACTTAGTTAATTAATTATACTCTGGAATTAGGGCGCATGGGTGTTTGCACAGGGTAATTGGTTAATATTTGTATGGACAGCCAAGAGTACTGTGAAAATATGTGCAAGATGCACAGATGAAAAGTTATAATGTTATATCGTTTAAAACAACTGGATTTTGCCTGCTGTCTGCAGGCCGATTTGTCTGTTTTGTCCGTTTGGCAGTCGTTTCAGGCTTAGATCGGGGCGGGTCCGACCGATGGAAGACGCAGTACATGGGCCGGCAGCAGTGTGCGCTGTTCGCAGGGCAGCCCCATGATCCGCTGTCTCAGTACCTGGACCGCCTGTCGTCCAATATCGGCCTCAGCCTGTACAACGCGACACAGGAAACTGTCACCTTTCACTTCCGCAGGCCCGTCGAAACCGAGCAGCGAAATGTGCCGCGGGACCTGGAGGTCCATTTCGTGCAGGGTGCTGAGAATGAGCTGGGCGAGAGCATATTCGGTGGCAAAGATTGCCGTGATATTGCGGTTGCGCTGCAGGAATTTTTGAATGCGCTGCCGGTCTGCGCTGGTCTGCTGCTCCGTATCGTAGCCGGGAACGGTCGAGCGCAGATCGTTCAGCAGGCAGGCCTCGTTCCAGAGACGCTTTCTCTGGAAGAAGGCATCCTTGAAGCCGGAGAAGCGCTCCTTCAGTGTTGAAGCGGTTCTTATGTCCGAGGACATGAAGGCGATTTCATGGTGGCCCAAATCCAGCAGCAGGGATGTGGCTTTTCGTGAGATTTCATGGTTGTTGGTTCCGACAAAGGGTGCCTGGACGCCTCTCATCTCACGGTCGACGATGACGAGCGGAAAGTTGTCAACGACCAGGCGTAAAACAGCAGGATTAAAGTAGTTATTATGTTGCGGCATGATGATCAGGCCATCCGCCCCGGACTTCAACAGCTGCTCGATGGCCTGGGATTCAGTGCTTAGCTGATGCCCGCTGGTGCGCAGCAGCATGGTGCAGTCGGCGTTGCGGCAGGCTTCATCAACACCGGTCACCAGATAGGAGCCGTAGTTGTAGCTGAAGGAAGGCAGGATGAAGCCGATGGCGGTCGGGCGCACAGCCGGGCAGGATGGACTGCCGGGAGATGGCTGCTTCACAAAGGAACCGCGCCCGCGCTGTCTTTCAATATAGCCCCGTTCCTGCAGCATGCTCATGGCGCGACGTGCCGTGATGCGGCTGACACCGTAGCGTTCACAGAGCTCTCTTTCGCTCGGCAGCGCTTGCTTGTCATAGCGGTGACTCTGGATGTCACACAACAGCTCGCGGTAGATTTGTTCGTAGAGAGGGGGAGTCATATTCATTTTGTTGCCTGCATGGTGTGCTTCTTTGTTGCCTGCATGGTGGTGTTGTGCTTCAGCGAGTGTTTTCAGTATAGCTGCTGTATGCAAAAAGAGAACGGTCCTGGAGGCGGCGACTGGTCTGAATGGCGGCGACTGGTCTGCAGGAGGCGACTGGTCTGCAGGAGGAGACTGGTCTGGATGGTGGCGGCTGGTCTATGTGTAGAAGGAGACTGGTGGTCGAAGATCGTTCGTTGCTGCCTGGATCAAATTTAGCTTGGTGATTATTACACTGCTATAGATGGCCTCAGTTTATGGTGTTTGCTGAGGGCTGCAGCTTAGGAAGCTCTCAGCTGAGGCATTTGATTTCCGGCGTTTTATTGAGAACTTCATTGATATATCAAGCAAGTTCTCAATGGGGGTGCTATGAATGCTGTTTCAGGTTTCACAGGAACGACTCGATTACTCCGAAGACTACACACGAGCACACAATGAGGCTGTTGCTGAGGCGGTGGCTGTGCAAAATTTCAACCTTTCGCATGTTTGGCCGCATAACTATTCGTAAACTTGGATATACTTTTGCGTTAATGCAATAACTGGCATATTTATTCACAAAAGAACCTCGAAAGCTGCGAAAGGTTGAAATTTTGCACATCTCAAGACCGTTGTTGTGCAAAAATTCAATCTTCTCTGCTCGGTGTGCCAACTTTTGGAGTTGTGTCAGCCTTTCCTGACTCAACTCGCTTTTTTGTCAAATTCCTCGTTCGATTTGCCAACTTTTGGAGTTGTGTCACGTTTTTCTGACACAACTCGCTTTTTTGTCAAATTCCTCGTCCTTTTTGCCAACTTTTGGAGTTGTGTCAGCCTTTCCTGACACAACTCGCTTTTTTGTCAAATTCCTCGTTCGATTTGCCAACTTTTGGAGTTGTGTCACGTTTTTCTGACACAACTCGCTTTTTTGTCAAAT
>JASGUW010000237.1 GCA_030055235.1 Bacillota bacterium | reverse complement strand
CGGGGTGGCCGTCGTCGGCGCCGCCGTCGTCGGGCTGGCCGTGGTCGGATCCGTCGTGGTCGGATCTGTCGTGGTCGGGGTGGCCGTCGTCGGCTCTGTCGTGGTTGGCTCCGTCGTCGTCGGGATGGCCGTAGTCGGCTCTGTCGTGGTCGGACTGGCCGTCGTCGGATCTGTCGTGGTCGGGGTGGCCGTAGTCGGATCTGTCGTGGTCGGACTGGCCGTCGTCGGATCTGTCGTGGTCGGGGTAGCCGTGGTCGGATCTGTCGTGGTCGGGGTAGCCGTGGTCGGATCTGTCGTGGTCGGGGTGGCCGTAGTCGGATCAGTCGTGGTCGGGGTAGCCGTGGTCGGATCAGTCGTGGTCGGATCAGTCGTGGTTGGATCTGTCGTGGTCGGGGTAGCCGTGGTCGGATCAGTCGTGGTCAGACTGGTCGTCGTCGGATCAGTCGTGGTCGAGGTGGCCGTAGTCGGATCAGTCGTGGTCGGGGTGGCCGTAGTCGGATCTGTCGTGGTTAGATCAGTCGTGGTCGGATCAGTCGTGGTCAGACTGGTCGTCGTCGGATCAGTCGTAGTCGGATAAAATGTCGTCGGATCAAATGTCGTCGGGTTAAATGTCGTCGGATCAATCGTGGTCGGGCTCGTCGGATCAACCGTCGTAGGATCAGTCGTGATCGTCGGGAACGTCGGTTCGTCCGAGGTCGCGTCCGTCGTCTCATCCGTCGTCGGACTGGTCTCAGTCGGATCAGCTGCCACCGCCACCGCCTCAATCTGAACATTCCCGTTAATAGATGCGGCAGGAATCAACAGGGCGCCGCTGCTACTGTCGTAGTTATACTCAATACCTTCTGTCAACTCAGTTCCACCCACACTAACGCTGATCTTTTCAGGGAGCACATAGCCGCTGTCTGCGGAAAGAGTGGCAGAATAGTCTGTCGTTTCAGTAAAATGGCGTTCAGTTGCTTCGTTGTTGCTGCTTATATTGGTCAAATCGTTCGAAATGCTATATAGCAGATAAACGCGCTCCGGATCGCTGGCCAGGTCAGTTTGTTTATCACCGTTGTACTGCTCAGAGAAGATAGAAATTACTCCCATGTCTTCTATCGGAATTCCTGAAAAGTCAATGGTCAGCGTGCCACTCGAGGACGAAGGTTGTGCGATACGCCCATAGTACCGGACACTGGGCATCAAACCTCCTGTTTCTCTGCGTGTGAGTATGGCAGAAATATACTCGTTGGGAGCTGTATCAGCATCATACCGCGTTGCCCCTTCGTAATTGAACGTAATCTGCGAGGAAGAAAGCGACGTCACGGTCACGGAAAAATCCTCTCTGGAGTCGTCTTTCAATGTCAGCTTCCAGTCATTGGGCTGTTCCTGGGAAACTGCCGTCAGCGCCTTGGCACCCAGCGGGCCGCTTATCTTGCCGCCCTCGGCGTCAGATACGTAGAGGATAGAGTTAAGATTGAGATTAAAGGCAGGACGTGCTCCAAGCGAACTGGTGTAGTCGGAGCTGCCCGCCCCACCATTCATATCCACAATGCCCACCTGATCAGGATCGCTGGGTGAACGCAGCCACCATGACACAGGCTGATTGCTCAAATTCTTCGCAATTCGATCATCGTCAGATTCAAAAGGATTCTCTACGTGTGCCTCCTCTGCCGAAAGGAAGAAAACCTGCTCATTCGTCAATGAAGATTCACCAAACTGGCGACCGTTCGGGCTTGTGAATGCGGCATCGGTTTTCGTAGTTGGGACAATAACGGCCTTTTCAGCCGCGCTGAACGCATTGGCATAGAAGTTCTGGCACCAGCTTTGAGCGGCACTGCCCTGCCACGCATTACCGGCACTCTCCGGATTGAACTGTACATCAGCAAGCACATGGTTGGACAGAAACAGCCTGTAGGTGTTATTGCCATCTGTCTTATTGCCCACCACTCGCCACTGGACAGGCGCACCGTTATAGTTGCCGAACCAGAACCTTCTTGCGCCCTCATTAATCACTAATTTAGGAGATCCAATACACGAACTCGCCATCCATACAAAAAGCAGTGCCAGAATCAGGGGGAGTACTATTCTTCTCGTTTTTTTCATACTCATGATATTTACCGTATACATGACAGATATCTCGTCCGTATACCCTCCTTCACAATAATGAATTTAAATATTGCTGGATTACAGCAGTCAGAAGCCGTTCATTTCCGAAAAGTGCTTTTTTTGTTTCAACAGAAGTTTCCATAGATATCAGGATTCTCTGAATACGAATACCACCGCCATTCCGCTACAGGATAAAAAGATATGGGTTCCGTCTGCAACAGTGTTCTTATGAACTGAATCATGATCTGATATATGCAAAACAGCTGACTTTTAACATCACTATTTTACTGCAAAACATCCTTGAAATGCGACGAAATCCAGCTTTTCACCAAACATTCGTTTTTCGGCGACCCCCGTCAACAGCTGTTTCTCCTGAGCCAGGAACAACACCATCTGACACAGACTTCAGGACATCAAAAAGCCAATATCTGAAGCGGCCTGCGACCGTCAGCAGGACGCAGGATGGCCAATATAAGGTCACCGGAAGTCCCGAACGAAAGCCGTGCAATACTCATCCCAATGGATATTCCTGCACAGACAGGGGATTGCAGACCTGAATGACCACAGGCGAAGAAGCTGCAGAAGACCATGTACAGCTGCAGACAAACGTCCGACCTGAAAAATCAAATCCCGGAACACTCGTGCGTCCTGAAAACAGGGGGACTTTCGCAAAAAACATCTTCATACCGAGCTCAGGGAACAAGCCCTCAAAGACCCCTGCCTGCGTGCTATGCTGACGACGAACAGCCAGCTGCTGCCGGCGTCCGCTCCCACCGCCGGACACGCGAAGAGGTGACATCCATGGCACGTTATACGTACGAGGGCAGCAAACGCAATGAGATCGTCTTCCCGCTCGGCGGCATGGGCGCGGGGAGTGTCTCGCTGGACGGCAGCGGGCGCCTGCGCGACTGGGAGATCTTCAACCGCCCGAACAAAGGCTCCCGCAACGGTTTCTCCGCCTTCTTCGTCCGGGCGGAAGAGGCGGGCCGCGTCATCGACGCCCGCGCCCTGCACAGCGATCTGGCGCCGCCCTACACCGGCCGCCTGATCCCCGGCACCGAATTCCGCGAATACGGCTTCGGACCCCACCGCCACCTGCTCGCCGGTGTCCCTCACTTCCGCGACGGCAGCTTCTATGGCTGCTTTCCGGAGGCCAGGCTCGACTTTCGCGACGAAAGCTTCCCCGGCAGAGTCTCACTCGAAGCCTTCAGCCCCTTCATCCCCCACGATGACCTGAATTCCAGCCTGCCGGCGGCCTTTTTCACCGTCTGCCTCACAAACAATACCCAGACCACGCTCGACTACACGGCGGTACTCTGCCTCAACAACCCCTTCCCGGCACCGCGCAGCAATCTGGCGCCTGCTGGCCCCCACCACCTGATGCGGCTCAGCGGCCATCCCGCACCCGAACTGCCCCACGAGCTGGGCGAGCTCGCCATGGCCACCGACGCCGCCGACACCAGCTACCAGCAGTACTGGTACCACGGCGCCTGGTTCGACAACCTGAACCTGTTCTGGCGCGACCTCAACACGCCCGGCCCCTTCCGCAACCGCGACCACCACGGCCCCGACGGTGAAGACGTCGCGGTCCTGGCCTCTCACCTGCGTCTGACCCCCGGCGAAACGCGCCGCGTGCGCTTCCTTGTCGCCTGGTACGTGCCCCACTGCTGGGCCTACTGGAAAGATCCGGAGCGTGGCCCCTGGGAAAAGAGCTGGACCAACTACTACGCCACCCGGTTCGCCGATGTGACGGCTGTCGTCAACCACTGCATGAGCCACTGGGATGATTTGGCCGGGAGAACGCGGTGCTTTAGTAGAGTTTTGCAAAGCTCCACACTCCCTCCCGAAGCCCTGGAGGCCCTGACCAGCAATCTGGCAGTGCTGAAGTCGCCGACGGTCCTGCGTCTGACGGACGGCGAATTCTATGGCTGGGAGGGCTGCCATGCCTCCGCCGGCAGCTGTGAGGGTTCCTGCACTCACGTCTGGAACTACGCCTTCGCCCTGCCCTATCTCTTCCCGCGGCTCGAGCGCTCCATGCGCGAACTTGACTACACGTATAATCTGCGCCCCGACGGCGGCATGCCCTTCCGCCTGCAGCTGCCGCTCGGCAGTCCGCGCTCGGGATTCCGCCCCTGCGTCGATGGTCAGATGGGCGGTGTGCTGAAGGTCTTCCGTGAGTGGAAGATCAGCGGCGACACAAACTGGCTTAGGCGCTGGTGGCCGGCAGTCAAGAAGTCCCTGCACTACGCCTGGTCGCCGGACAACCCCGACCGCTGGGATCCCGGGCGGACAGGCGTCCTGACCGGGCGCCAGCACCACACGCTGGACATGGAGCTGTTTGGGCCGAATGCCTGGCTTGAGCTTTTTTATGTCGCTGCACTGCGGGCGGCGGCGGTGATGGCCAGGGCGCTGGGCGATCCTGATGCCGGGCTCTACGAACAGCTCGCCGCAGCAGGGCGCCGCTACACCGAGGAGCGGCTCTTCAACGGCGAGTATTTCATCCAGGACATCGACGTGAGCGACCGGACGCTGCTCGAACCGTATCTTGACGGCGATACGCTGACCGGGGCGTCGACGGATGCGGCTTACTGGAATGAGGAGACGGGGGAAATCAAGTACCAGATTGCCGACGGCTGCCACATCGACCAGGTGCTGGCGGTCTGGATGGCGGAGCTCTGCGGTGTCGGTGAGATCGTCGATCGTGGGCTGGTCGAGCGGGCTCTGGCTGCCATCTTTCGCAACAATTATCTGCCCTCATTCCGCCAGCACTTTAATCCCTGCCGGATCTATGGGCTCAATGATGAGGCAGGCGTTGTCATCTGTACCTGGCCCCAGGGGAGCCGGAAGCCGGCCGTGCCGATTCCCTATGCAGAGGAGAGCATGCACGGTTTTGAGTATCAGGTCGCCAGTCACATGATCGCGCATGGGATGGTCGATGAGGGGCTCACGATCGTGCGCTCGATCCGCGACCGCTATGACGGCGAGAAGCGCAATCCCTGGAATGAGTTCGAGTGTGGCAGCAACTATGCACGTTCGCTGGCGAGCTGGGCGCTGCTGCCGGTCTTTTCCGGCTTCCGCTGTGACCTGGTGCGGCAGGCGCTGGGCTTTCGGCCACTGCAGGAGCTTGAGGAGCACCGCTATTTCTGGGCGGCGGGGACAGGCTGGGGGCAGGTCGTGATTGGCGCGGCTGCCGCCTGCCTCAGCGTCTGCGAGGGCGGGCTCGTGCTCCGGCGGCTGGGGCTGCCGCGGGCGGGGGCGGCTGTCGGGCTGCGGCTGGGCGGGGCGGAGCCTGGCGGGGAGGAACTGGACTTCGCGGTTGAGGGGGATGAGCTGGTCTTTGGCCCCGTGCGCATCACTCCGGAACGGCCGCTGACGGTGATATACCGGGCATAGGCGGCGGCCTCCGGAGCGCTGCCACCGGCCTCCACCGCCCCCGGCTCCGGGGGTGGAGGCGGCCTCCGGGGAGGAACATAATAATGTTAAAGGGGAAAATGTAGCAACTAACAGGGTTTCAGAGCTTCCACAAAGTATGAAATTCGAAAATCATTGTCAAAGACCGATAACCCAACATTATTAGTGTCGGGTTAAATTTAGCAAATGTCGGGAAGTGTCATCGAATTTTTTAAATGTTGTCGAAATGTATCGGTAATGTTTAGTATACTGTCAACAGAAAATTTTACTGCAAGATTCTGCAAAATTAGTTTAGCCATCTCTCTTTTATATGTAATATTTGATGGAAAGTTGATTTTTGCCCAACTGAGGCGAAAATTTGAAAGCACCGGAAAGAAAGGACAGGCATTCAAATGGCAAGTTTTGATATGATTCCCAAAGATTTGAGTTCACATGTTAAATATAGAAAAAGCAATAATATTGTTCAAGATTTAAAAGAAATTATTGATTCTACCCAAAGCTACGCCTATAGCTCTGTAAATGTTGCTTTGGTATTTCGAAATTGGCTAATCGGGAAGCGGATAGCGGAAGAAGAATTACAGGGCGGGATACGTGCCGAATATGGTACAGAACTGCTAAAAACTCTTGCTAAAGAAATGGAAAAATCTTATGGAAAAGGACTTAATCAAAGGAATCTTTACTATTACGTCCGTTTTTATGATTACTTTCCTCAAATTTTGAACGCAGTGAGTTCAAAATCTCCGATACTCTCCTGGACGCATTATCGCTGTTTGCTGCAAGTTCCGGATAAAGATGCACGAGATTGGTATGCAAAGGAAGCACTCAACGAAACTTGGAGTTCCAGAACACTACAACGGAACATCTCTACGCAGTATTATTATCGTCTTCTCAAATCACAGGATAAGCGTCTGGTAAAGGAAGAAATGCTGTCTCTGACCTCAAAGTACCAACAGGATAAGTTGGAGTTCATAAAAAATCCCGTTATTGCTGAATTTTTAGGTATTCCTAAAGACACAAGTTATCTTGAATCTGATTTGGAACAGTTTATCATTGATAATTTACAAAAGTTTATTATGGAACTCGGGAAAGGCTATGCTTTTGTCAGAAGGCAGCAACATATTAAAACCGAGAAAGAGGATTACTTCATTGACTTGGTCTTCTATAATTATATCCTGAAGTGTTTCGTTTTATTTGATTTAAAAACAGGAAAAATCACGCATCAGGATGTCGGTCAAATGGATATGTATGTCCGAATGTACGATGAACTGAAGCGAAGCGAGGGAGATAATCCTACTATCGGTATTGTCCTCTGTTATGATACAGATGAAGATATTGCACGATATTCGGTGATGCATGGGAATGAGCAGCTGTTTGCAGTAAAATACAAACTCTATCTCCCTACCGAAGAAGAGCTTAGAGCTGAGATAGAAACACAGAAAACCTTATTTTACCTCCAACAACAGGAAAAAAAGAGCGAAAAGCCGATGAAGTAGATGAAATGTGCAATGTTATAGTAACGCTAAAGCAGGAGGCGAACTAACAAGAATTTTTTATTAGTTCGTACTGATGGGATAAGGCAAGTAAAACAAACCTGTAAAACTGTTGCAACAACAGTAGTAGTTGCAAGTGAGTTTTATGATTCGACATCTGATGGATTCGAAAAATAGATTGTGTTTATAGACTAAAATAGAAATATGGAGCTCTTTTTTAACTGTCTCATTGCATGGCTTGGATAAACTCCTTACACTTATATAAGGAGGTGAAAAAATGGCCAATGAAAATAAAAAATATTTTAATGCAATGTTGCATGACAGCAAGGATATGCCTAAATTTTAAATCATAACGGACGAACCAAGTATTGAAAAATACGGTGGAAACAGAATGTATTTTGCTCCATCGATTGACTATGACAAAGTTATGAGAATGGTTCCGTTTGGAAAAGTTATTACTGTTGGGAAAATCCGCGAGTATTTTGCGAAAAATTCGGGTGCGGATTTTACAGAGCCAATTACGGCGGGTGTTTTTGTGTCTATTGCCGCATGGGCAAGTCACCAAAGAACAGATGATAAGACTCCTTACTGGAGAACATTGAAAGTAATATCTCAAGAACTATGAATATGTTCTCTTTGAGTTAAATTAAACAAGTTTTGGTCTGTTGTGCCTGAGATTGCCGACACCCCTGATGTTAAGCAAATGACACACGCCTGAAAGCCTTGTTTATGGAATTTTCTCAAATTCAAAATGCCTAGAAAAGCGGTTTTTACTGTGTTTCCGCTACAGGGGGTGTGTCATATTTTCGGGACGAGCCTCTCTTTTTCTGAACCTTTCTCAAACACCTGCAACACTGCAGTTTTGCGCAGCTTGAACACTGGGCACATTTGTAGAAGTTCTCTTCCGCAGCAGTCGGAATTCTTGACGCTGGAAGCAGGGCTCTTGATCCTGGGTGCTGAACCCAGGATCTTGGGTGCTGAACTCAGGGTGCTGGGCGCTGGGCGAAGCATAAAATGATAGGAATGAAAGACGGCGGCGATCGGCAAGGCTTATCCGCATAAAGTTGGTACGTTTCGAAGAGGTAAAAGACTGGATCTGCTCTTTCGTTGCCAGGGAAAAGCAAATTCAGCTGTCCTGGCGCTCCTATTTTGGCTCTGCGCGGCGTGCGCGACTCTCCGTGGTCAAAGTAGCCTGGTATCCAAATGGTTTTTTGGATTACACGCTGTTTTGACCACCAGAAATCCGCAAACAGCTTCTCCTCCCATACCAGCAACCCGCTTAACACGTACACCCGCGTCCTGACACTCTTGACGTGCACCCGGGATCCGGGATCTCAGCTGGACCTGAAAAAACAGCGCTCCGGTATCTGGGTGGAGTATGTAATGTGCAAAAAGACGGGTTGTACACGTTACGGCGTGTACAGCCTGTATTTTGCACAAATTGAATGGTTTTCTGCTCAATAATTCATTTTATGCACGACTTTCTGTGTACAAGTCGAAATTCTGCTCCGGTCCCCTCTATGTACCGGCCTCCGCCGCCTCGCCGCCAGCCTCGCGCCCCGCCGCCTCAGTGATGAAAACTTGTTGTCACCCGCGGCTCGTACACGGCCGGAGCGACTGCAGCCTCCCGCCCCGCCTGCTGCTCCCGCAGCAGCCAGGCCATGTTCTCCCCCAGTGTCCGCATGATCTGCAACCCCTCAGCATCGGCCCGCACCTGATCCGGCGTCACGCCATGCACCATCGGCCAGTACTGTGAGCCCACCAGTACCATGTTCGATATAGTGAAGTACTTGTACAGGCGGTCCAGCGCCGCTGTCGCACCAGCCCGGCGACAGGACACCACCGCAGCTCCCAGTTTCCCGGCCATACGCCGGCCACCGGCATAAAAAAGGCGGTTGAGAAAGCTCGTCACGGCCCCGGTAGGCCCGGCATAGTAGACAGGTGACCCCACCACAATGCCGCCATAGTCATCCAGGTTTTCCAGAATATCGTTTACTGCATCATCGAAGACACAAATCCCGCATTCGGCACAGACGCCACAGGCAGTGCAATCAGCGACCGGTTTCACCCCGACATGGAGCGTTTCCGTCTCCACTCCCCGCTGCTCCAGACTGCCGGCCAGCTCCGCCAGCGCCGTCGCTGTGCAGCCCCTCTCATGCGGACTGCCATTCAGCAAGAGAATCTTCATGAAACCTTCCTCCTTCTCATCAAGTTCTTTCTTCTCATCAAGTGCCTTCTTATCGGAAAGCTCCTATTGATCTAAATCGACCACGGAGCTGGAGTCGTCCAAATCGCCCGCAGAGCCTGAGTCGTCCGAATGATCTAAACCAACCAAATCGGCCGAACACTTCATGCAGAAGCAGCCCTTCACCTTTCCTCAGGCACCCTCCGCCAGTAAACCTGATGGATGATGACACCGGCCAGCGTGGACAATCCCGCCAGCGCATAGGTCAACGTGTAGCCGCTGGCGGTAGAGATCGCTCCCCATAGAGCAGAGCCGGCGCCGTTGCCAAAACTGCCCAGGAGCATATAGACAGTGCTGGCCAGACCACGGCGCTCGCCCGGCACACTAACGAGCGTCTCCGCCTGGAAGATCTGGGTGACGGCGGTGAAACCCAGCCCTATCAGGAACGCAGAGAGCAGCATGGGCGGTATCGAATGGGCAACCGCGATCAGGGCAATGCCGCCCGCCGTCAGTAAAAGTCCGATCCCCGTACACAGCCGTTTCGAGACATAGCGCAGCACCCGACCCACAAAGAGGCGCGCGAACATCACAATTCCCTGATTGACCAGAAAGTAGAGGCTGATCTGCTCCATGCCTCTGCTTAGACCACATGGGGTCAGAAAGTTAACAACAGAGCTGTTGGCAAAAAAGACCGTCATGCTGGCCAGGGCAGGCAGCAGCATCATGGACAAAGAAGCCCAGCCGATGGATCCGCCCGTTTTCCCTTTTCGGTCTGCCTTTGTCTGCAGCGGACACTGGTGGTGTTCGCGGATAAAGAGCGTGAGCACAAAAGTCAGGCCACCCATCAGCGCGGCCGAGATGAACATGGCCCGGGAGCCGAGATTCGTGTAGATGGCCAGGCCAATCGTCGGAGTAATGGCGAAGGCCACGGAAGACGCAGCACCAGAGATGCCCAGCGCATCAACCAGCTGATCTTCCGGGGCGATATCCGCCACCATCGTCATCATCACAGGAAAGAAAATGCCCTGCGTAAAGCCGCAGAAAACACGAAGGACGAACAGAACACTCAGCTCATTGGTAAAGCAAAAGAACAGAAGATTCAGAAAGTAAAGACCACTGCCCAGAACCAGAAGCTTCTTCCGTCCAACCCGGTCAATCAGGGGTGCCACTAACAGGTTGGTCAGCATCGTCAAGACCGTCATGCCGGTCGTCATCAGGCCGGTTACAGTGTTGCTGCCACCAATTTCCAGAACATGCACCGGCAGCAGAGACATGAGAATGCTGATGGCATAGGCAGAGGAAGAAAAGACCAGAAGCATCAGAACGAAGTCTTTGTTCCATAGCCTGTCGGAGTGGTGTTTCACATTCATACCTTGACCTCGTTCAAAAGAAAATCCGAAACATGCACTGACTGTGCTCAGGTGCCACAGGCCCTCTCCTATTTTAAACAAAATACATAAAAAGACGATCAGCAGCGATGCTAAGATACAAAACAGCACAGATTCCCGAAACAAGGAGAACCCCATGCACAGCGTAGAGAGTTTCCAGCTGGATCACACAACCGTTCAGGCCCCCTATGTCCGAACAGCCATGACCGAAACCCGCGGCGGCGCCACCATCACCAAGTACGACATTCGCCTCATCCAGCCCAACACGCCCCCGCTCACGACCGCCGCCCTCCACACGCTGGAGCACCTCCTCGCCATAGCCCTGCGCGCGGAACTGGACGGCGTCATCGACCTCTCCCCTATGGGCTGCCGCACGGGTTTCTATCTCATCCTCTGGGGCACTGCAACAACCGCTGAAGTTGCCAGAGCGCTGGGACGATCTCTGCGAAGCCTCAGCTCCGTCGACCGCATCCCCGCCACCACTGCCACCGAATGTGGCAACTACCGTGACCACGACCTGGCCGCCGCCCAGGACATCGCCCGCCGGGTACTCGAGCAGGGCATCAGCTCCGATGCCTTCGAGCGGCGTCCAGTCCCGCTCGATTAGCGGGACTGGACGATTTACCATCTGAGAGAAGCTTGTACACTTCAGCCAAACGATGACTATGCGCCGCCCTGGACTACAGCAGTGCTGGAATCAGGGCTGCATAAGTTCGTATAAAAGGTCATGAGCAAAAACGACTTCATATACGCAAAAGCTGTAAAAGCCGATTTTCAAGCAGCAAACCATCGCCCGTTCATAAAATACCTACTCACAGCGCCTGCCGACATCGATCGTACAGGATGCTGCACAGAGTCTCTTCATGCTTGCAGGAAATTCGATCTGGACACTCTGCCGTGGCCATTGCCGCCCGCCACTTCATTCATTTTTCATTTTGCATGCATGTGACGGAAGCGATCCATGACAAAGGCGATTTCACAAACAAAAGACAGGAAAAAGTCCATTCTCACGATTGCCTTCAGTCAAAAGGAAAAGGCAAACAAATCGCCTGTTCCGGGCTTTGCAGCACGGGCGAGATTAATAGAAAAAAGAAGAGACGGACGACTTCGGGCCGCCCGCATCGTAATATTTCTCCTTTAGCACTCTGAAACTGTTGCAAACATGGCGTTTTCCGTCTCAAAGAACCTTGATTCGCTGAAGTGCTGGCAAATTGTAAAAGGCGCTATTCATGGGCTTCTAATGCACTAAGCGATTTGTTCTTACACGCTTCACAATGTAAAGCTGTCGCTTACGTAAAGGTGCTGGAATTCTCTGTTGGCCCGTTCTGAATAACGAAGAATTGGACAGGGCGTGAAAAGTCCGTAATGACCCCGCGAGCGGGTAAACGCAGAGAATATGTCCAGAAGCTGGAGTCAAGATTACGTTACTTCCCGAAACAGGACAGGAGCGTAGATGATGTCCACTCTCATTGCCTTCAACAGACCGTCTCGATCGCCGCTTTCTCTTTCCTTTCTCTATCGCGAAGCGGCGACAAAAGAATGGATAGAAAACAAATCGTACGGGCGGCACATGCTCTGATGCCCGCAAAGGAGTGGACTCTCTTGTGTGATTACACGGAAGCGGGACAAGAGCGGAAAAATGATAAGGAGCAAACAGCGCTGCTGATCAAAAAGTGCCACTTGTGCTCCGAAACAGGGGCAGGAGCGAAAATTGGCCAGGGCTGGCCAAAAAAGGCCGTTTGTGCCCCCGAACCCGGGCACAAACCCCGATTTCTGGCCAAGGGTGGACAAAAAATGCGCTGGTGCCCCGAAATCGGGGCAGGAACGAAAAAATTGTCCAGGGCTGGCCAAAAAAGGTCGTTTGTGCCCTGAAACCTGGGCACAAACCCCGATTTCTGGCCAAGGGTGGACAAAAATTGCGCTGGTGCCCCGGAATCGGGGCAGGAACGAAAAACTTGTCCACAGCTGGCCAAAAAAGACCGTTTGTGCCAGCGAAACCGGACACAAACCCCGATTATCGGCTATCCCCCTCTGAACGAATCCGGAAAGTCCCGCCGCGCTCTGTCCATCAGGCTACAGCAGCTCTGGCAGCACAGAAAGAGGATATTCTGCATCGGCCGGTGTGCAAAATTTCAACCTTTCGCAGTTTTTGAGACCTTTTGCCGCATAATTATTCTTACTACTGCATGAACTAACTGTAATATGCGATTAAATGAATATTTATGCACGCCACATGTCGAAAGGTTGAAATTTTGCACAGCCACACAGGCAGCAAACGGAAAGTGCAATCATATTGCCGCTGCCACTCCGGCACGACATTCAGCTCTCCAGCAGCACCCAGATCCCGCGCCGCCTGAACGCCGCCGCGAAGGCCTCCACCTCCGCCGCCGTCGGCACCCGTAGGCCGCGACCCTTGTACTCCAGCCCCAGACTCTCGTACTTCCCCGCCCCGAGCTCGTGATAGGGCATCGGCTGTACCTCAATCGCAGAAGCACCCGCTGGCCGTCCAAGTCCCGCGACGAACGCCGCCATCGCTTCGCGCTCAGCCTCCGTATCGTTGAGACCCGGCAGCAGCGGCACCCGCACCCGCAGTGCCCGCGCAAGAGGCGCGAGCCGCTCGAGATTCGCGTGGATCTCAGCATTGTCGCGCCCGGTCGCCTCCCGGTGCCGCCCGGGATCCATCAGCTTCAGATCAAAGAGCCAGAGATCAACGAGCTCCAGCAAGCGCTCAAATGCTGCCCAGGGCACCGCGCCCGCTGTCTCCACCGCCGTCCCGAGCCCCCGCGCCCGGCAACCCTCCAGCAAAGCAGCAGCAAAATCCGCCTGCAGCAGCGGCTCCCCGCCCGACAGCGTCACCCCGCCGCCCGAGCGCTCATAAAAGGAGAGGTCCCGTTCGACCAGATCGAGCAGTTCCCCGACCTCACGCCACTCACCGGGAAGCGCCAACGCCCCGGCCATGCAGGCCGCCACGCAGGCTCCACAAGCAACGCAAAGCTCCCGCCGGATCCCGTGCGCCGGCGACGCCCCCGCCAGCGCCCCCGATGGGCAGACGGCGACGCAGGCGCCGCAGCCCACACACAAACTCCGAAACCACTGCAGCCGCGGCCCGCCCCCCAGCGACTCCGGATTGTGGCACCAGTAACAGCGCAGGGGACAGCCCTGAAAAAACACGGTCGTGCGGATACCCGGCCCGTCATCGGTGCTGAAGCGCTGCACCGCGAAGATGCGCCCCCGCAGCCCGGCAGCCACGCTCTGAGAGCTCTGAGCGTTCTGAGTGCTCTGCGCGCCCAAGGTACCCACAGCGCTCAGAGTCGGTGCCCCGTACGCGCGATGACCTCGGCCTGCATCGCCGGCGAGAGGTGGACGAAGTAGTCGCTGTAGCCGCCCACGCGCACAACGAGGTCGCGGTGGCGCTCCGGATGCCGCTGTGCCTCGAGCAGCGTCGCCCGGTCGACGACATTGATCTGCAGCTCGAAGCCGCCGCGCTCGAGATAGGTCACGGCGAGCGCCCGCAGCGCCGCAAACGCCCCGGGTCCCGCCAGGTCCGGATCAAACTTCAGATTCACCGCCACCCCGCCGATAAAGGGCCGGTGCTCCCACTTGGTTGACGACAAAAGCGACGCCGTCGGCCCCAGCCGCTCGCGGCCCTGGGCCGGCCCCGAGCCGTCGCCGAGAGGGAAGCCCGCCACCCGGCCGTCGGGTGTCGCGCCGGTCACGCTGCCCAGCTGCTCATGCATGATCCAGCAGAAAAGGCTCGGCACGAAGCGATCGCCGCGCGCGGTTTCATGCTCGCCGACGGCAGCCACGATCCACTCCGTGATCTCGCACACCAGAGCATCAACCTCATCATCGTCATTGCCGTACTTGGGGAAGCGGTTCACGATCTCCTGACGCAGGCGCTCGTGGCCCGCGAAATCCGCCGCCAGAATCTCCCGCAGTTCGGCCAGCGTCAGCCGCCCCTCGCGGTAGACGAGCCGCTCCACGGCCACCAGCGAATCGGCCAGGTTCGCCAGCCCCACAAAGGACGGCATGATCCAGTTGTAGCGCGCCCCACCCCAGTCGACATCGAGCCCCCGCTCCAGGCAGTCGTTCACGAAGCAGGACACCAGCGGATCCCCGCTCAGCTCACGGCGCAGCCGCTGGATGCGGTTCTGCTCACAGGCCTCGGCACGCACCACCTCCCGCAACCGCTCCCTGACCCCCGCCTTCAGCGCGGCAAAACACGCAGGCTCCTCCCCCGCCTCAATCAGGTCCAACAGCAGCTGCGGCAGGTTGTGGTAGGGACTTGCAACCCAGACGGCCGACGACGTCGCCGGCGTGATCTCGACACAGGTACTGTGGATGTAGTGGCAGGCCTCCTCCGGCCCCAGCCCCAGCGCCCGCAGCCCGTCGGTGATGACGACATCGTTAAACAGCGCCGGGTGCGACGAGCCCGCGGCCAGCTGCTCCAGTGCCAGGTCCATAAGCTCCGGCGGCGTACCCGGATGCACGCAAAAACCGATACCCGGATAGATCATGCGCACGTGGCCGATGCTCTCCAGACAGAGCCGCGTCAGCTCGTTCGAGACATCGTGCCCGTCAGCATCCCGGCCCCCGACCATCCAGCCCGCCGCCAGTCCACGCGGCACATAGCAGTTGTAGAGGATCGCCAGGCAGTCGAGCCATTCGAGCGCCTCCTCCTCGGTCAACAGCCCCGCCGCGACATCGGCCCGGTAGAAAGCAATCAGGTAGCGGTCCGGCCGCCCCAGCTGATAGAGCCCCTCAAGGGCCCAGGTGACAAAATGCACGGCCTGCAGGGCATCACGGAAATTCCGGGCCGGCCCCTCCGGCACCCGCTCGAGCCGCGCCGCGATCTCAGCCAGTTCACGGGCACGTTCGGGATCTTTGCAAAGCCCGGTCTCCCGACCGGCTGCCGCGGCATAGTTCGCCGCCATGGCGCCAAGGCCGTCAAGGGCAATCAAACAGGCGCGGTAGAAATCGCGGTTCTCCCCCGTCGCCGTCTCAAGCCGCTCCGCGACCTCCGCCCGGATGCCGCCGAGCCCCAGCCTGAGCAGCTTCTCATAGTCGATCGCCATGTGGCTGTCCTGGCCGCCGGGCCTGGGCGGCGCCGTCAGCTCCAGCTCCCCAAGCTCGGCCGCCTCCGCCGCCGTCAGCTCACGGTAGCAGGGCTTGCCGACGATGAGCTCGCCGTCCCAGATCACCGGCGTCGCCGCACCGAGCTGGGCCGCCCGGGCCGCCGCCCGCCGCTCGATGTGCGACGGCAGCCCCGCCGCCTCGGCCCAGCCGCGCAGCCAGTGGAGCCGCCCCTCGGCACTTTGCAGGCCAGGCACAGCGGCCTCGAGCGCCGCCTGGCGCAGCGCCCGGACCCGGGCCGTAGCCTCCCGCCGCATAAGCAAAACCTCCCTAAAGCGTCCCGTCCAGAATCTGGCGGATGTGGCCCAGTCCCTGCTTCATGTAGCGGCGCGGATTATCGGTGAACTCGACCTCGATCGAAGCCGTGCCCTCATAGCCGACATTCTTAAGCGCCGCCAGGAAGGCCACATAGTCAATCAGGCCGCTGCCCGGCGGCAGGTTACCGCGCGTCAGGCCGTCCGAATCCTTCAGATGGACGTTCAGGATGTTCTTTCCGCCCAGCATGTAGACGGCCGTTTCGACGTCGATATGCTGGTTCATCAGGTGGGCGGTGTCGAGCTGGATGCCGAAGTTCGGCCGGCCGACATCCCGCAGCACCTGGAGCATGGCGTGCGGGGTCGAGCAGAGCGAGCCCGGGAAGCACTCCAGGGCGACCCGGAGTCCGTGATCCGCGGCGATGTCTACAGCCTGCGTCAGAGAACCGACAAAGCGGTCCCAGTCCTGCTGCCAGCTGTAGTCAGCCGGCAGTTTCAGGCTGCGCGGTTCGGAAGGCGAAGCCCCCGCCCGGGTCCCGCGGGCCCCGAAGGGCCCCGGAATGATGCAGGAGATGGTGCCGGCGCCAAGCTCCACGGCCGCCAGGGCGCACTTCGCAAAAAACCTAAGCTGCTCACTTGTCACCGCAGGATCGGGGTTGTTCCAGTTGCTGCTCTGGAAGACGAAGCCCCCGATATCAAGCCCCAGCCCGGCGCAGTGCTCACGGATCCGGCGGCAGCGCCCGGCCGTGAAGTAGCTGTCGAGCGACTCGAAGGTCGAAAGATAGTCGATGCCGTCAAAGCCCAGAGCGGCGACCTGGTCGGCAATTTGCAGCAGGCTGTCGCCCTGCGGCATGTCTTCGGGGACCGGGGTCCAGCCCCAGGCCACGGAATAGATCTTCATGCTAGCTCTCTCCTTTGTGCAGATCCACCTGCCCGCTGGTGTTGCGCAAAGCGGTGTCGCCGGGCTCGGGATAGGGCATCGCCATCAGGTATTCGCGCTTGAGGTCCTCGAAGTAGTCGGGCACGGGATACTCCCGCGCGCGGTGCGCCTGATTGCCCGCGCCGCCGTCCTGCATCAGCACCGTGCCGCTCACATAGGCGCTCATGTCAGAGGCGAAGTAGAGGCAGGCGTGGGCGATGTCCTCCGCCCGGCCGTCGGTGAGCGCCGCGTCCCCGATCAGGGGATCCAGAGGAATCTTGGCGATGATCTCGTCGCGATAGGACTGTCCGGGATGTTCGGTCATCCAGGTCAGGATGCGGTTGTAGGCCGGCATCGTGAAGACACCGCCCGGCGCCACCACGTTCGAGCGGATCCCGTAGGGTCCGAGCTCGACCGCCATGGCCCGCGAAAAGGCCTCGATCGCGCCCTTCGACGCCGCATAGGAGCCCATCGCCATCATCGTCGCATGACCGTGGACGGAGGAGATGTGGATCACCGATCCCGGCAGTCCCTTCTCGATCAGGACCGGCAGCAGGCGGCGGTTCAGATGGACGATGCTCTTCAGGTTGGTCGTAAAGACCGCCTCCATCGCCTCATCCGTCACCTCATAGGTCAGTTCACGGACATTGATGCCGACGTTGTTGACGATAATGTCAACATAGCCGAAATGTTCGAGCACCGCGTCACAGAAGGCGTCCAGCTCGTCGCGGTGCGTGACGTCACACTGGAAGAAAAAGCATTCGGGGCAGAAGCCCTGCAGCAGCGTCGCGGATTCGACGCCCGTGGGGCTGCGGCCGCAGATGGCCACCCTGGCCCCGTGCTTTGCAAACATCTTTGCTATGGCAAAGCCCATCCCATGCGCCCCGGAGGTGATGACCGCCCGGCGGCCCTCCAGCAGTCTGCCGTAGTTCATCACTTCAGCCCTCCCGCCCGCAGTGCTTCCGTCGACGGCACGGTCAGGAAGGTCACATGGTTGCGCCAGTTCGCCTCCTCACGCCGCTGGTACTGCTTGTGCGCCTTCGCACAGGCACCGCCGGTGATGTCAATCTGGTCGCCGTTGACAAAGCGCGACAGTTCAGAAGCCAGAAACAAAGCCGCATTCGCCACATCCAGCGTGCTGCCGCGGCCCGCCAGCGGCTGGAACTGGGCGAAGTCCGCCTCCGCCTCCTCGGCCCCGTAGCGCTCGATGTAAAGGTCGCCGTGGGAGCCGATGTTCATGCCCGGCAGGATACAGTTGCTGCGGATGTTGTAGCGACTATATTCGTAGGCAATCGAACGCGAGAAAGAGTAAATCGCCCCCTTCGTCGCGGCGAAGAGGCTGACCCCCGGCGCCCCGCGCAGGCAGTAGTCCGACAGAATGTGGACCAGGGTGCCGTTGCGGTTTTCGAACATGGCCGGCAGGATGCGCTGGGTCAGGCGGATGGGGCCGCTGACGTTGACGTCGAGCATGCGCCCCAGTGCCTCTATCGGCTGCTCAATCAGGAAGCCGGGCTCAAAGAGCCCGACGTTGTTGACCAGCGAATGCAGGCTGCCGAAGCGTTCGATGACCAGATCGGCGACCCGGTCGACCTCCTCCAGCCGGCCCAGATCGGCGACGACCAGGAAGCTCTCCGGGGAAATCTCCCGCAGTTCAGCTTCCGTCTGGAGCCCCGCCGCCTGATCGCGGTCGGCGATGGCGACGGACGCTCCGTGCTTCGCAAAAAGCAGCGCCGTCTCCTTCCCGATTCCCGACGCCCCGCCCGTGATCAGGACACGGTATCCTTCCAGTAAGCGCTCATAGTTGATCTCTTCGTAGTTCAGGACCAAGCCCTTAGCTCCTTTTATTTCCGGATCTGTACAATGGCGTCGCAGAGCACCGGACTGTTGCCCTCCAGCGTCGCCGCCCCCATGGCATTGCGCGCATGGACACCGCGCGCGCCGAGTGCCTCGGTCAGGACATCCGAGAAGCCGTCGGCCACCTGATAGATTTCGCCAAAACCCGGCACCGCCGCAACACAGACGTAGCAGCGCAGCACCGCCTCGACGCGGTCAAAGCCGCCGAGCGCGTCCTTGATCCGCTGCAGCACGTTGATGCCGGCCAGGCGCGCGGCCCTGTAGCCGTCCTCAACCGTCAGCTCGCTGCCGATCGTCCCGACAAATTCCAGTTCGCCCTTCTCGTTGAGCGGGCCAACACCGCCGATAAAGAGCAGGTCATCGACAATCTGATAGTTGAGGACGCCGCGCCCGGTCAGGCGGATCGGCGGCAGCTCCAGGTCAATCGCCTGCAGACGTTCCAGTTCATAAGCCATAATCATTCAACCTTTCTACTGGCCGCGGCCGCTAGTCACGCAGCTTCGCGATGGTCTCGACCTCAATCGTCACGTGGTGGTTCGGCAGATTGCGCGTGCCCATCACCGTGCGCACGTGCATGCCACGCTTCCTGAGGGCCGCGTACATGACGTCAGAGTAGCCGTCATAGACCTTATTGAGGTCGTAGAAATCGTCCGCCACCTGCATCAGGCCAAAGGAACGCACGATACGCTCGATGCGGTCCAGTCCGTAGGCGTTGTGCAGCATGTTGAGCTGGATCAGGCCGCACCAGCGCGCCGCCTTATACGCCTCTTCGGGCGTGACCTCTGCGCCGATCTTCCCCACCCAGAGGGGGCCGCCGTTCAGGTGGTCCTCGCAGGCGGTGCCGGACACGAAGACCAGGCCATTCGCCTCACGCACATCAACCAGTGTGCGATTGCGGTAGTCAATATAGGGAACCTCGAATTCGGCAAAGGCGCGTTCCAGGAAATCCGTGAATTTTGTCTCGTTCATGAGCATGTTCTCCTTCATTTATGCGAAGTCTCAGGACCGTCCCCCGCTTAGCCGCGGATGCGGACGATGGCGTCGACGACGACCGGGTACTGCGACTCGTGATTGGCCGAGCCCATCGCGGCGCGGGCGTGGCGGCCGCGCTCACCGAAGGTCTGGACGATGACGTTCGAGAAGCCGTTGATCGTCGCCGGCATGCCCCAGAAGTCGCCGCCGGAATTGACCAGGCCCAGGACCTTGATCCACTCTTCGATGCGGTCCAGGTCGCCCAGGTAGTCCTTCAGCGCCCGCAGCATGGCGACAGCGCAGAGGCGGGCGGCCTCAAAGCCTTCTTCCTGGGTCAGGTCGACGCCGACACAGCCCTGCATCAGCGGCTTCCCCTCACTGTCGACGGGCCCGAAGCCCGACAGGAAGAGCAGGTCGCCGTAGCGCCGGATGGCGGTCGTGCTCTGACCTTTGCGGCAGACGGGGTCGAGCTCGATCCCGATCTTCGCCAGTCTGGTTTCTGCGTTCATGTATGTACCTCCTGTGCTAATGAAATCCGATTGGTGGCTATATGCGATTGGCGCCTGTATGCGCCTGGCGTCTATGCCCGATGGGCGTCTAAACCCGATGGGCGTCCAGCACCTCTTTGAGGCGGCGGATGATGATGTCGAGTTCGCCGGCTTCCAGCGTCTGCGGGTTGATGTGCAGGAAGTCCCTGTGGCCGGAGAGCAGGATGCCGGGTTCGCCGGCCTTGAGTTCGGCCAGTATTCCCGCGGCGTCCGTGCCGAAGGCGCCCGGCTGCAGTTTGACAAGGGCCCAGGGCATCGGCTGCCCGGCTTCGCTCGGGAAGTCGCGCGTCACGGTGACGCCCGGGACATCCGCGAAGGCTGCGACGACGCGTTCGACATCCTGCTCGTAGCCGGCCAGTGTTTCGGCCTCGTCAGTCTCCATGAAGAGCTCGACCGCGCGCAGCAGGCCCACGATCTCTTCCTTCCCGACCTTCATCGGACGGCCGAAGCCGGGATTGGGGCTGGCGATGCCGCGGATGATGTCGATCCATTTGCGCTTGCCGACCATCAGGCCGCTCGCCTGCGGACCGCGCAGGCCCTTTCCGCCGCTGAAGATGGCCAGGTCCGCGCCCTCCGCGGTGTAGCGCCAGAGGTTCTCCTTCCGCGGCAGCTGGGCGGCTGCGTCGACAAAGAGCGGCACATTGTATTTCTTCGCAATGCGGATGTAGTCGGCATAGTCGGGCTGGTTTGTCATCTTGTGCTCGAAGTAGAAGACGAAGATCGCCGCCGTCTTATCGGTGATCGCGGCCTCAAGCTGCTCCACCGTGCCGTGCTCCTTGTCGCCGAAGGGCACGTATTTGCCGCCGGCCATCTTGATCGCATAGTCGTAGCGGACGCGGCCGGCCTCAGAGAGGACGACCTCGTTTTTGAGCCCGTCGGTGAAGGGCAGCAGCGCCTGTTTCTCCGGGTCAGCGCCGGCGATTGCGGCGGCGGTGGCGAGCATCAGGCCGGTGGCGGCGCCGTTCGGGACGAAGGCGGCCTCGTTGTGAGTCAGAGCGGCGATGCGGTCGCCGACCTTCGCATGAAGCTCAAAGAGGTCGACGAAGCTCCCCGCTGCCTCCGCCATGGCGTCGATGACCTCCGGCGGCATCAGGGAGCCGCCGTAGACGGTCAGGGTCGCCGCTGCGTTGATGTACTGTTTGACGCCGAGGCGTTCATAGATTCCCATGGTGCTTATTGTTCTCCTTCATCTTCAGTCGGCAGAAAGGGGATTTTCCAGTAGGCCGCGGGTGCCTCTTCCCAGTCGGGCAGTGAGAGGCCATTGGCATCGTAGAGGATCTTCCCGTCGCGGATGGTCATCAGGCAGTCGAGGCGGGCGCTTCCGCGCAGGCGGGCCTTCCCGCAGTCGACGTAGTTGAAGGCGCCGTCAAGTTTGCGGAAGACGGCGATGTCGGCGCCGGCTCCAGGCGAAAGCGTGCCGAGGTCCGGGCGGCGGATGAGGCGGGCGGCTTCTGTGGTCGAGCGGCGGACGACTTCCTGGAGCGACATGCCGATGGCCATGAACTTCGACATGGTCTGCAGCTGGTCGAGACCGGCGAAGAGCACGCTGTGCACATGCATGTCGGTCGAGATCGTGTCCGGCACGAAGCCGTCGTCGAAGGCGGGCTTGGCGTTTCTGAACCAGAAGCTGCCGGCGCCGTGGCCGACGTCGAAGAAGACGCCGCGCTCGCGCGCCGCCCACATGAAGGGCCGGACGCGGCGGTTCTCGTCAAGAATCGGGAACTGCTGGGCGAAGACGTGGGTGTGGATGTCGCCGGGGCGCAGCTTGTGGGTGACGAGATCTTCATAGCTGCGGCCGGGTTTGGAGTGGTTGGGGCAGAAGTCGATCATGAAGGGCAGGCCCGCGAGCTCCGCCGCCTCCAGGCCGGCATCAACCGAGGCCCAGGGGGTGTGGATCGCGTCGAAGGGGCGGCCGACCCAGTAGTGGGCGGCCTTGATCCCGACAATGATGTCGGGGTACTGGCGGGCGACGGCTGCCGTGATCTGGGGGTGCAGCTCGGCCGGATTCTGCTCCGTGTCCATGTTGACCATGCCGCCCGAGGCAACATTGAGCATGGCCAGGACGCGCACATGCGAGACATCGACCACGCGCTCCTTGAAGTCCAGAAAGTCGCGCCAGCCTACCGTGCCCACGTCAACCGTCGTCGTCACGCCGCTGCGCAGCATGTGGGTGTCGGCGTCGATCGTCAGCAGGGTGTTGGCGGCGCCCTTCGGCAGCAGCGGGTAGACGTGGGAGTGGATGTCGATCAGGCCGGGCGTGACGTAGCTGCCCGTGACGTCGACGACGCGGGTTGTGCGGTCGGCTGAGCCGGCGGGGTTCACGGGATTGACGGGGTTCACGGGATTGACGGGGATGTCCTTCGCACAAAGAACGATGCGCCCATCACGCACCGCAACATCCCGCACCTCGTCGATCCCGTTCGCGGGATCGATCACGTGACCGTTCCGTAAGATGAGGTCATAGCGTTCTGCCATATGTCTCTCCGTTTCTATCTCTTGATGTCTGTCGGCAGGACACGCTTGCTGCTGAGGCCTGGCCGATTGCTGCAGTTCCGGCGTCGGGTTCGGCACTCGTTGAAATGCCGGTTTGGCACTCGCCTTACATTCTACCGATGATCATGCCGTTTTAGCTCCTTCGTTGCCCCTGTGGTGCAGGCGGCGGGACCGGTGCAAGCGGTTGCGCGGGCCGTTGTGCAGGCGGGCGGGGCAGATGCACCCCGCTTCCCTGCTCCCTGCCCCATCTCCCTGCGCCCGCATTTCGCAAGTCCCTTTCATATTGCCCCTTGGAGGCGCGGGATGCAACGGGTCGGGGCTGCGGAGCTGGCGGAGCGGGTGGGACGGGTGGGGCGGACGGGGAGGGCGGGGCGGGCGGGTATGTGCACGATTGCTGCCCGCCTGTGCGCAGGTGTGCTTTCAGAGCGAAAGCACCGGCCGCTCACGGCAAAGGAATGAAAACCCCAGCGATCTCGGGCTGCGCTGAATATTCATGCAGATATTCTTTGCTTTCCCTACTCAATATGCACCATTTCGACTATCTATGCATGATGAAGCGCGCAAAGTCTGCGCAAAGCTGAACAATCTCACACGTTCGTGACCCGCCAATGCAAAACACAAGCTTTCGCATGCAAGTGGCCTTCTCATCAAGATTCATCTTTTACATAGTAGTAGCTGGAGAATTCGATTCCTCGAATATTCGCCGGCCACCAAGCCAAAAAACTTCGAAAGCTACAAACGGCTGAAAATTACACTAAACCGCTGCACGCCTGTGCAAAATTTACGCTCTGGACAAGCTCAGAGTGTCCCGGGACACCAAAATCCGTCCAGAGCGGAAAATTTGCTCACCCGAAGCCCTTCTCTGTGCAAAATTTACGCTCTGGACAGGCGCAGCCCGCTCAGGGAACCGAAATGGTGTCCAGAGCGGAAAAATTGCTCACTCGTCCGAGTCCAGGACAGATAATTTGAGGCACTAAACTTGTTCAGAAGGTAATTTCCACAGCCAAGCCCTGTTCCCAATTGGCATTTGAGGCCCCTAAAGCCAAGTCTGCTGACATCTACCTCACAGAATGCAGCACATTCCGCTGCTCGGCTGTGCAAAAGTTCAACCTATCGCAGGAGCGGATACATAAAAACGAATCCACTGAATATAGCGGTGTTTTATGCATAACATTATGCGTCCAGCACTCTCAAAGACTGCGAAAGGTTGAAAAATTGCACACGATCGCATCCCGATTGTGCAAAATTTCAACCTTTCGCGAGGTTAACTGCATAAAAAACCAATCTTCTGAATATAGCGGCGGGTATATGCATATAATAAAATATTTATGCACCCAACACTCTCAAAAACTGCGAAAGGTTGAAAAATTGCACACGGACACTGCCCGACTGTGCAAAATTTCAACCTTTCGCAAAGTTGCCTGCTAAAACCAGGCTGCAAGCTACCGCGGCGTCCTGCGTCCGGCCCCCGTCGGCGCGCCCCGCCACCCGGAGCGACCGTCGGCCAGCCGCACCCGTCAGAGATACTCGGGTCCCGCCAGCCACCAGCCCTCGGGGTAGTAGTCGACGCCGCGCCAGTGGCCCTCGTCGAGCAGGGCGTGCTGGGTCAGTTCGGCCGAGACCCACTCCTCGATCCGCGTCAGGCCGTGGGCGCGCCAGTCCTCGAAGAACTGGTTCATCTCGGCGGCGTCGACGCCCTCGCCGCGCATCTGGGCGTTCTTCATCCGCACCCAGCGCAGCGGCAGCAGGGCACGGTGCATGCGCCCGATCGCCAGGGCGTCGCCCGTCTCCAGGACGGCCCGGAAGCCCTCGCGCAGCAGACTCTCATAGACATCCAGGTGTTCGTCCGTCAGATAGGCGCGGTCGCACTGGTCGTTGAAGCCGACGTGGATGTTCTCCTCGCGCACCACCCGGGTGATGGTCTTGATGTAGTCGCGGACGTAGGGCGCCGCCTCGCGGTAGTAGAGCTGCAGGAACTCGTCGCGCTCGCGGGCCAGATCGACATCGGGATTCCAGAGCAGGGCGGAGATGAGGTAGGCGCGCAGTTCGTTGAGATCGGCGCCGCCGCCCAGGGCGCCGTTGGCCTGCTCGAAGACGCCCTTCACGCCGTTGTTCACGAAGCTCTGCATGTTTGGCTGCAGCACGTCCCAGTTCGGGAAGGGCATGGCGTAGTGGGCGAAGCCGGTGGTGTAGTCCCAGATGTAGAGCCGGTCGCAGACCTGGCCCCACTCGCGCAGATCGTCCATGAAAGAGCGCACGGAGCCGTCCGGCTGCGGCAGCCCGCGCGTGTCGTCGTCGCAGACCTCGAAGGGATGCATGAAGCAGGACTCGATGGTGCAGAGGCGGACGCAGACATTAGGACGCGGACGGACGTGCTTCGGGGCACGGCGGGTGTACTGGTAGGCCAGCGTGTCGACGGTCACCAGCGGGAACTCCTCGGCGATGGCGTCAGCTATGTAGTTGATGAAGTGCAGCAGGGAACCGGCATGGCTGCCCTCCGCCTCATCGATGGCGCGGCATTCTGAGCAGGTGCAGGGGTTGCCCCAGTCGTTCTGGGAGACCGAAATCAGGCGGGCGCCGGGATGCTCGCGCAGAGCTTCGCGGACGCGCTCGACTGCGATACGCCTGACATCGGGATTGGTCAGGCAAAGCTGGGTCCAGCCACCGAAACGCTCGCCGTCAATCTCAGAGAAATACTCGGGATGGGCGTCGAACTCGACCGCCGGATCCAGAATCGTGTTGAAGCTGTGCACGAACCAGGCATAGCGGATTTCGCCGCCGAACTGCTCGTCGATGCCGCCCCGTCCGTCTCCGCCCAGGGCGCCGTTGATGCGGCGCTTGACGGCAAAGCGGGGATACTGCGTGAAGACATGGTAGTTGTGCAGGCGGTACTCAAGGCGCGGGACATACGTGCGGTCGAGCACAGGAAGAAGCAGCTTGTCACCAAGCACAGGGATGTGCTCGGCGGTCGGGGTCAGGAAGCGGCAGCCCAGAGTCTCCAGAAGCTCATAAGCGCCGTAGATGATGCCGCGGCGGCCGCCGGAGATCGTGAGTCCGGCAGCGTCGCCCCGGATGCGGTAGCCCTCTTCGCCCAGGTCGGGGGAGTCCGGAGCTGTCAGGCGGATAACGGGCCGGTCCGTGACAGCAGTCAGTTCAGCGGCATCAGGCAGCCGCGGCGTGAAGGAACGACCGCTGTAGATCGGGACCAGGGCGCCGGTCATGCGCTCAAGATATGTGCGAAGCTCGGTGGCCGCATAGGCGGCCTGGTCGACCGCTGTGGGCTCGATCAGGATGGCGGGAGCGGAGACAGGCTTTGCATCCATAATTAATACCCCAATTCATTGAAGCGGGCGATCATCTTCTGGTAGTCCTCCCGTCCGCCGATGCGGTTGACGCTGCCGAGGACGGTGGGCTTGATGTCGCGGGCCAGGAGGGCATCAATGAGGGCGGCGGAGAGCATCCACATCAGGTAGGCGGCGTTGAGGCCGGAGGCGGGGCCGAATTTGTTGGCCAGGCCCTCGACCTCGAGCTGGGCATCGCCGTAGGGGGCGCAGTTGTCGATGACCAGGTCGGCGATCTCAAACAGGCGCTGGCCGGAGGGATGCTCGGACGGCAGCCGGGAGGAATAGGTCGGCGAGGTGACGGCGATGAGGGGGATACCGGCCTCCTTGATGGCCAGGGCCAGATCGATGAGGTCATGGCTTTTCCCGCTCACCGTGCCCATGATGACCGTGTCGTTCGGGCCGACGTTGGAGCGGCGCAGGACGAGGCGGCCGATGCCGGTTTCGGCGCCGCCAAGGAGCGGCTCAACACTGCGCGTCGGCGGAACGGGATTGGTGACGCTGAGGCTGAAGCGCAGCTGGCGGAAGAGGGGCAGGCCGCCGGCGCGGTTGATGATTTCGCTGTCGACGATGTGGCCGGAGTCGTAGATGTGCACCAGGCCACCCGCGGCGACACGGTCGGCGATCAGCTCGGCGGCACTTTCGATCACCTGGCGCTGGGTGCTGGCGGCGCGCGCGAAACTCTGCTGCTGCGCTTCGATGTAGCGGTCGATCAGGTTCATGGGCTTTTTCTTCCTTTCCAGTTGCGGGTGCGGTGAACTACATGTAGTGGATGCGGGCGCCGAACTTCGCAAAAATGCGTTCGTTGTAGGCATCGCCGCCCGGCAGATTGGCGCTCTGCAGAACCGGGGCCTCGACGCCTTCCGCCTCCAGCCGCTCAATGGTGCGCTCAAGAATGAGGTTGACGATGACCGCACCCATGACCGTGGAGGTGGGGACGGCTCTGGTTGGGAGGGAGTCGAAGTCCAGGGCGGCGTCGCCGATCGCTCCGCAGTTGTCGATGACGATATCGGCGCACTGGTAGAGCAGCTGCCCCGATGGGTGGCGCGATTCGCTGGCTCGGCTATAGGCCAGATTGGTGATGGCGATGACGGTGGCGCCCAGTTCCCGGGCCGTGATGGCGGCGTCGATGATGACGGTGTTGCGGCCGGAAACCGAGTGCAGGATGACGACATCGCCGGCCGTGATGCCACGGAAGCGGACGAGGTCGGCGCCGTAGCGGGGATAGCGCTCCATCTGCGAGCCGAGCGTGAGCGGCTGGATGTCCAGCTGCAGGCCCGGCGCGGGGATGGGATTGACGACGGCCAGGGCGCCGGTGCGGTAAATCATCTCCTGGGCAATGAGGTTGGCATGGCTGCTGCCAAATGCGAAGATCGATCCGGTACCCCGGATCGCCGCAGCCAGGGCGGCGGCGGCGCGGTCAATGGCGTCGAGCTGGCCGGCTTCGAGCTGGTCAAGCAGGCGGCGGATCTCGTTCAGGAAACGCATCAGGAATCCTCTCTTTCGTTCTGGCTCTGGAATGCGCGGCGGATGGTGTCGGGAGCGGCAAGGAGGTAGTCGGGGAAGCGTTCGATGAGGGTGTTGGCCCAGGCGAGCGTGACCCGGCCTTCGCGTTCGAAGAGCATTTTGACGGCGGCGCCAAGGACGGGTTTGAAGAAGGGATTGTAGGCCTGCCAGGCGGGATCCCATGAACGCAGGGTGGCCAGGAAGCTGTCCTGCATCCAGGGGTTGCCACGCCAGACGGAGCCGGCGAGCAGGACATCGCGGTCCTGGATCTGCAGGCGGTCGACCAGGGCGCGGACCTGTTCGGCCATGCGCCGCCCGGCTTTGCGTAAAATATCGATCGCTTCAGCGTCGCCGGCCTGGGCCTGCTGCACCGTCAGCAGGGTCATGGAGGCGATGAAGCGGCGCTGGTCCTGCTGGTGGTAGAGGTGATTGACGAAGCTGCCCATGTTGGTGACGCCGACATGGGCGAGCAGGGTGTCGAGCAGACTGGTGCGGGGACCGCGGCCGTCTTCGGCCTTGATCGCGGCCTTGATGGCGGAGCGGCCGATGCGGTAACCCGAGCCTTCGTCGTCAACCGGGCCGCCTTTGCCGCCGACGCTGGCGCCGCGGCCGTCGGGGCCGCGGTACTGGGCGCCGGAGCCGGTGCCGGAGAGAGCGATGAGGCCATGGCGGCGGAAGGCGCCGGCTGCCAGGAAGGCTTCGCTCTCGCTCATGGGGACGGCTTCGTCGACGGGCAGGATGCTGCGGGCGGTGTCGACCAGGAGCTTGAAGTCAACGGGGCCGGTGAGGGTGAGGCGCCGGATGGCGGGTGCGGGGGTGGTGGCGGGGATGGTGGCGAGGCAGCTGTGGATCGTCTCGGCATAGCGTTCGGCGGCGAGTTCCGGGGTGACGAAATTGGTGTTGACGCCGCCCGAGCTGCCTGTGCCGCAGCGCCTGAGATCGGCGTCAATGAGGACGGAGTCCACCTTCGTGCCGCCGCCGTCCGACATCAGATAGTAGGGGTCGTGTTTCATGGCCTTACCTCGTCTGCTTCACTCATGACGTGCCCTGGCGTTCGTGTTGTCCAGTTCCCTTCCGATTCCCTTTTGGTTCCCTTTTGGTTCCCGTGCCGTGGGGTGGTCGTCGCTGTGGGCATGTCTGCTGTTTTCCTTGAACTTCGCGATCCCTTGTGTTCCCATGCGATCCCGAGCGGTCCCGGGCGATCCTGTGGAATCGCATGGGATCCCGTCGAATCGCATGTTATTGATTCATCTTAACGATCCCTGCGGCGCTTTGCCATCACCGGGGACGGGACGGCACGCCGGGAGGGTGGCGGCGGCTGGGACGGGCGGGCGGCTGGGGCAGGCGGGGTGCTGGGACAGGCGGTTTGCTGGGACAGGTGGGATGGTCAACTTGAGGAGTTTTACAAAATCTTTTTTGTATTTCTCCCGATCTTGACCACCAAGGGCCTCTTTCTGGTCAAAACAGCGTGGAATGGCAAATTCGATTGCCATTTCGGCCCATCTTGACCACCAAAGACACCTTTCTGGTCAAAGCAGCGTGGAATGGCAAATTCGATTGCCATTTCGGCCTATCTTGACCACCAAAGGTACCGCGCCTGGCCCATCTCACCACTAACGAAGGAAAAGCCATCGCCAGCCCACGGCCACCGCCCGACCCAGAGCCACCGCCTGCCCTCACGGCCACAGCAAATCCAGAGCCGGCGGCCTCCCTCAGACTCCGGCGCGGAACTCCAGCGTCCAGCTAAGCTGGCCCGTCTCGGACGTCAGGTGCAGTTCGCGCGCCATAAAGCCGCCCACCAGGTTGTAGATATAGTCATGGTCCGTGGCCCAGCTGACTTTGGCACCGCTCGTTTTCAGGATGATTTCACCATCACGCCGGCGCAGCCGCACGCCGTCCGCATCCGGCTCCTGCTTGTCGCGCACAATGGCCGGGTCGACAATCAAAGGCAGGACATAGGTACCCGTCGCCGCTCCGTCCCAACGAATATCCATACGGATTTTGTCGGGCTCAAAAGTATACCGATAGCGATAAGCCGTCCCATCCGGCAGTGTTCCGTCGATATCCAACGCTTTCAGGCCCTCGGTAGGAGCGGGCGCTTCCCGGAAAAGCGGGGCGGTCGTGCCGTAGAGGCTGCTCGCTTCGTCGTCCCCCGGATCGCCAAGCACCAGGCGCGGAGTCAGCGGTCGATGGCAGTCAAGGCGGGCCTGCTGCATGTTGTGCGGCTCCTGGAAGACATATTTATTCATTGTGGCGACCAGGAGGGGGTCGGCGCCGAGCGGCTTCAGCAGCGTCAGGTCGCCGCCGCTGGGATGGCCCTCCGGCAGGAAGATCCAGTCATAGCCGGAGATCGTTGCCGTCCACTCTTCCTCTGTAACGAGCAGGCTGTCCACCGCATAGACATAGGAACGGAAACCGGGCTCATAGCGCGGCAGCGTAAGCGAGGGGTTGGAGGTCAGGACCTCGGTACCGTGCTCCAGGAGAGCGGCCAGGATTTTCGCATGCGTAAAGGTATGGTGGATACAGGACGGCTCGCCCCAGTCATCGTAGCGGCGCCCGCCCATGAGCAGGCCGTCGCTGCCGGTGCAGTCCTCCAGGATGGCCAGGCAGCGGCAGGCAATTTCTGCGAAGCTCGGATCGCGATCGCTGTACAGGAGGTAGGCGAGCGCGGCACCGTCAGCAGTGCGACTGCCCCACCAGCTCCACTTGAAGGCGCGGGAGCCGAAGGAGTTGTCCCAGCCACCGTCATCCAGCAGGAAGCGGGCATGGGAGCGGAGGACACCGGCGGCACGCTCCTGATCGGCCGCATCGCCGACCAGGAGGGCGGCCTCGGCCAGAGCGGGCGCGGACTCCTCGACGTTGTAGCCGATGTCGATGGGAAGGCAGCCCTTGGGGCTGCGGCGGTCGAAGGGGCGGCCTTCGCCAAAAATAAGATTATCCGGAGTCAGGAAGCGCCAGGCCGCGGCAAGGGTCGCGCGCGCCCGATCCAGATCGTCCCGACGGCCGAAGAAGAGGCCGACCTTGGCCAGAGCCAGGCTTTTCGTGATCTGGTAGTTGGCGTTTGCCTCTTCCCAGTATGGGTAGTTGCGCAGAAAGTCACCCATGCGTTCGAGGCGCTTGACCCAGCGTTTTCTGTCGATTTCCGGCAGCAGATTGCCGTCTTTATCGGCATTCAGAGCGTCGGCAAGGGCGATCGCCGCGAAGACTGTGATGGCGCGCCAGTTGGTGTCGACGTCATTGACATTGGATCCGTCTTCGCGTTCGTAGACGAGTTCGGTCATGTTGAAGATGCGGCGGGCGAGGTCGACATAGCGGCTGTCGCCGCTGCGTTTGGAGAGCACCAGGAGCGGGAAGACGGCGTCGATCGCGCGGCCATGGATGCGGACACAGGAGGGGCAGAGCAGATTGCCGTCCATGTGGGGCTGGCCCATGCCGGTGACTTCATAGCGCAGCAGGCCATCGCACCAGCGCTTGAGCAGAGGCTCGATGTATACGGAACGGGGCTCACGGGCATCCTGGGCTTTGCTGGTTCTCTTCGGTGATGATGTCATTGATTTTGCTCCTTTGTCATGACTGGTGGCAGCGGCGCCTGCCTTCTGAGCAGCGGCTGCGGTGTCTGCTTCCAATGAATGAAATACATATTATCAATATAGTATAAAAATGCTGGTGTTTGGCAGATTGGCGGGTTTGGTTGGCGGGTTGGCGGGTTTGGTTGGCGGATTGGCAAGTTGGTGGGCTGGTTGGCTGGGCGGGTTTGGTGGACCTCCAGCCCTGCTCCCAAGGACAGCTTTTGTTGTGAGTTAACGCATGCAGTACTCGAAAACTTGCTTTCAGAGGGGGGTACTCGAGAAATGTTGGCTATCTTCACGTGAGCGAGAGGCTTAGTTGAGATGCGTGTCAAAACAGAATTGAGAGCAGCCTGGAACTAGTTCTCTTCGGAATGGGAAGGACAAATGATCTGATTTCCGCACTTTTCGAGTCAATGCCGTGCATGTGTTATATGTCCGGCAACCTTTATGTAATAATGTAAGAAATAAAACACATATCTTTGAAACCAAAGCTTAGAGCGCACTACTGATAATGAAAAATGCGTTTCGAGGTGTACTGTGTCTCCTGCATTTCACTCCGCTGAGCCCGATCCGATGAAACTTCCCATCCCGATGATAGTCATGAATTGATTTTTAGTAGTCGACGCCTTCAAAGAGCAGGACGACCGCGTGTTCCGGTGCGAGCTGGTTTGGATGGATCGAGATCGTGCGTTCGTACCAGATGACCGGGTGGTGTGTGGTGTCGCCGATACCGGAAGCGGCCGTCTCATAGCTGTAGGGGACGCGGATGGTGTGGTGATTTAGATTGATTCCTCAGATTGATTTCTCGTTGTCTTGATGTGGGGAGACATGACAAAAGCATTATGGATTACGAGGAGTCGAGGTGGAGATCGTGTGGCGTTCTTATGATTGCGGAGATCCTAGCAAAAAAGTCCGCCAATCGTTTTAGCTTGATATAGCGGCGTTTCAGCCTTTTTGTGTGTCTCAAAAAGGGTCAAAAAAGGGCTAAAATCCGGTTTTTTAGAGTGAAAAGTCCGCCAGTCTCCCGAGGGAGCTGAGCCGCGTCCGGCAAAAAGCGGGAAAGCCCTGGAACCACGAGGTTCTGGCGATTTTGAGAAAAAAACGACTGGCGGAGTTTTTGGGAGGAAAATGAGTGTATAATGGGTCAAGCTAGAAAGGAGGGTGAGAGAAACGTTGATTTCTCGACTCTTTTAACCTTACCTATAAGGAATTGATACGGGCTCTCTACCGTGATTGCAGTTTCGAATCCCTATCCTTTTAACCTTACCTATAAGGAATTGATACTCGAAGGGGGAGGTGATAGAAATACCACCACTCCTTTTAACCTTACCTATAAGGAATTGATACCATATCTTTCATTTCTTCTCCTCCTTTGAAAGATAACTTTTAACCTTACCTATAAGGAATTGATACCATCTCTGCCAGCGAGCCGCATGCCTCGAATGTGACCCACTTTTAACCTTACCTATAAGGAATTGATACAATAATCCTCCCGAGGTTGTCCGTCACCTGGCGGTGGCTTTTAACCTTACCTATAAGGAATTGATACACGGCCATGAATCATCGCTTTGCGTGCGAATTGTTGCTTCTTTTAACCTTACCTATAAGGAATTGATACAGAGATGGCGGCCATAATGAGGACCGCAACAAAAATCCAAACTTTTAACCTTACCTATAAGGAATTGATACGAGTAGACCTCTCCGGTGGACAGCTTTACAGCGTTGCTTTTAACCTTACCTATAAGGAATTGATACTTCTCATCTTCTGTGTTTATCGTGTATGTAAAGCAGACTTTTAACCTTACCTATAAGGAATTGATACGGGTACCAAGTGGGCATGGCTAGCCCAATTATGATCGCCTTTTAACCTTACCTATAAGGAATTGATACGAGGTCTGAGGTTAAGATTTTTATCTTAATATAGTCGCTACTTTTAACCTTACCTATAAGGAATTGATACTGCATTTCGCCCGTGGCATTTCCCGTGTGCAGGTGTCTTTTAACCTTACCTATAAGGAATTGATACCCTGGGTCGGCTCCGTGGTTTTTGGGTAGGTTGGTGCCGCTTTTAACCTTACCTATAAGGAATTGATACAACATTCCAGGTATAAACCCCGCGTCGTTGGCAGCAATAACTTTTAACCTTACCTATAAGGAATTGATACTGCGAGCCAGAGCTCACGCCCTGGAGTTTGGTCATTCTTTTAACCTTACCTATAAGGAATTGATACGTGGTGTAGGGAACGCCGTCTCCGGCGACTCCTGCCAACTTTTAACCTTACCTATAAGGAATTGATACTTGTGCCTCCACCTGGAGGGAAGGCTCTTGTTGGCGACTTTTAACCTTACCTATAAGGAATTGATACGCTTTGCGGTACCCGTTTGTAGACATATCAGTCTGCTCGTACTTTTAACCTTATCTATAAGGAATTGATACGCGATTGCCGCCTCATCGGCGACCTTTCTGATCTTCTGCTTTTAACCTTACCTATAAGGAATTGATACCCATCTCCGCTTGGAGACGATTTACGTCTATCTCACTTTTATACCCCTGGCCTCTCGCTTCGCTCGAGGCACAAAACGCCATGAATCGTGTTTGCTGCGTGTTGGCGTTCTCTGACCCGTTTTTGCTCGAAGCATGTTCGCTTCCCGCAAGGCACAAAGGGCTAGGATTCGTCGGCGACGAATGTTAGCTATGTCTAACTCATTTGCAACGCACTTTTATTCAGTTTTCCTTACCTATAAGGAATTAATACTGCCTCCCAGGAGCCATCCCATGGGGGAGGAGCGAAGCTTTTATCCTTACCTATGCGTCAGGACGGCACTTGAATATGCGTCAGGACGGCACTTGAAGATCTTCTTTTCCGTCACCTTAATGATCGCTTTTATGTCTTCTTCCATACGATTCAGATTCCGCTCAGCCTTGGCCTTCAGCTGATCACTTTCAAGAACCAGAAGACGGACGGGAAGACCCGGATACACTTCCATCCAGATACTTCGACCACGATAGCTGGCGGCATCCTTGTTTTCACTGAATGTGCCCAGATCCAGGAGGCCACCTTCACCAAGAACAAGCGTCTTTGCACGATCGCAGAGCTTTTCTGCGAAGGCTTCAGGACAGCGGG
>JASGUW010000236.1 GCA_030055235.1 Bacillota bacterium | reverse complement strand
CATCAGAAAGGAAGCCTCTGTGCCCCTCTCTCCGTCCGTAGCCCTGCTCTATCGCTTCCTTCACCGGATTGCACGTCCCATCATCCGGCTGCTCTTTCGCTGCCGCATCGAACCCAATCGCGAAGCTGCAGAATACCGGGGACCGCTGTTGGTGCTCGCCAATCATGTGGGGTTCGCCGATCCCGTCTTCGTCGCTCTCAGTCTGCCCTCCCGGCGTCCGGTGCGCTTCGTCGTCGGCGCGCATCTTTATACCAAGCCTGTTGCCGGCTATCTCCTCCGCCTGATCAAGGTCATCCCGAAGCTGCAGTTTGTCCGTGACTCCACGGCGGTGCGTCAGATTCTCACGGGCCTGCGTGAGGACAACATTATCGGCATCTTCCCAGAAGGGCAGCGCAGTGTGGACGGGCGCAGCCTGCCAATTGACGGCGCGATCACCAAACTGGTGCAGCGCACCGGAGCGGCCCTGCTGACGCTGCGCATTGACGGTGCCTGTCTGGCCTGGCCGCGCTGGCGAGGCATGCGGCCGACACCGGGGCGTATCGCACTTCGCAGTCGCTTTTATGAGCCGGAGAAGGTTGCCGCCATGAAACCCGATGCTCTGCACCGCCTGATTCTGGACGACCTGAAAGGCAACGACTATGACTGGGCCGATTCGGTCGGCAGGCCACGCTATCTGGGCGGCCGCTCGACACGGGGACTGGCGGACCTGCTCCATCGCTGTCCCAACTGTGAGCATGACTTCGTCATGCGGCAGGAGGGACGCCATGCCCTGCGCTGCAGCTATTGCGGCGCCACGAGCGAGCTGCGGCGCACAGGCTTTTTCGCCCCGGGTGCCCCCTTCCCTCACCCGGCGGCCTGGCATCTCTGGCAGATCGAAGCCGCCCGCCAGGAGCGTGCCTCTGGGGCCGTGCGCAAACTGCGCGCGACCTGTCAGCAGATCGGCAACGAGAGCGATCCCTACGCCGCAAGCGGGCCGCTGCTCGACGGCACACTGGTTCTGGAACAGAGGCGGCTTGTCTTCATCCCCGATCACAGTGACCAGGAGGCTCAGGAGACCCAGGAGACCCTGGAGACTCAGGAGACTCAGGAGCCGGCTCCTGACGCTTTCTACTGGGCTTTGAGCGCTGCTCCCGAATACTATTTTATGGATCTGGGTATCTATGTTGATCTTTACACGAACGGCACGCGCCACCGCATCTGCCCGCTCACGCCCCAGGCCGTCAGCATGATCAACGACTGGGCCGAAGCGGGTTTGCTGGAAGAGGCCATGGAGTCCCAGGCGGCGGGTTGACGCGGGAAGCGGGCTGACGCAGGCGGCTGCTTAACGCGGGGAGCGGCCAAAACGCAATCATTTCAGGTACTTTGGACGTACTCCATATTTGAAGGAATCTGAATTGTTTGTCAGGGTGCCTGTTACGCAATCTTCATTCTGAAATACAAATGTCTGCGTTTCGGCCCTGTCCGGGGCCGTGGACAGTAATCGGGGTTTGTGCCCAGGTTTGCGGGCACAAACGGTGTTTTTTGTCCACCCGTGGTCAATTTTTTCGTTCCTGCCCCGATTTCGGGGCACTAGCGCATTTTTTGTCCACCTTTGGACAATTTTTTCGTTCCTGCCCCGATTTCGGGGCACCAGCGCAATTTTTGTCCACCCCTGGTCAATTTTTTCGTTCCTGCCCCGATTCCGGGGCACCAGCGCATTTTTTGTCCACCCCTGGACAAGTTTTTCTGCTCCTGCCCCGATTCCGGGGCACCAGCGCATTTTTTGTCCACCCCTGGACAAAAATCGAAGTCCCTGCCCCCATCCCCGCGCGCCAGAGCATGTGTCACCCGCAAAATCAGACTACTTCCAATTCATTCGCTTGCTGCCGCTTCATTCGCTTGCTGCCGCTTAATATGATAAGTAAAAGCGGCGGTGCAGACCGCCGATTGAAAGTAGCGGAAGCAGCCATGTTTCCCGTAATTGCCCGGCCGATCGGGCAATTACGGCATTTTGGCACTCCTTGGGAGGCATTTTCTGTTCCAGCCCCTATGCTTGCAGAGAACTTTCGACATGCTGTCACGGTGGATCCAGCAGTGGCTGCTGAAACACTCAGGTACTGTATACATTTCGCATCACAATCATCGAGTTATATCAATTGGCATCACATAAACTAAAAACTGCATCCTTTTCATGCTTCCTTTTCAAATAATAAAAAGGGAGTTTTGTCACCAATTATCTAAGATCTCGGAAGACATCAAAAGCTGACACAACTCCAGAAGCTAATATGTAGGAGTAAAGCTGGTCAAATCATATACAACTCCCTCCGTGGACACGATGACTGAAATGGCAATCGAGTTTACTATTTCGATCTAAGCTGGCCATCTGGAAACAACTGGCCGCCTTTCTGCCAGTAATCTTCTTCGCATTCTTTCCAGCGCCCGACATCCCTGATATGCACCCGGCAGCACGGGGCTCCCGGTCGCGCAGGGCTTTCCTAAAAGCTACGACTTCTTAGCGATCAAAGACCCCCACTGAGATCCCCACTGACACGCAGGGCTCCCTCAGCACTGAGAGAGCCCTGTCACATTATCTTATTCGCTTACGCCTCGCGCTATTCACCAGAAGCGCTCAAGTCCCGCCACCCAAGTCCCGCCGCTCGAACTCCGCCGCTCAAACTCAGCTGCCCAAGCTCCGTCGCTCAAGCCCCGCCGTTTTCCTGCCCCAGAGCCCGGAGCCGCACGACCTCACCGAACATCGCCTCAGCCTCACGGATGCGCTCCATGCCGCCGATGACGCAGATGCGGCGGTCGGCGGTGCCGGCACGGAAGGCCGGGGCAAAGCGGGCGAAGTCCTCCGGCTCAGTGGCCAGGGCTTCGGCAAGCGCGGCCTCCAGATCATCGACCCCCAGGCCCGTGATCGCACTCGACAGCAGACGCGCCCCATGGAGAGGCGGCGTCATCGGCGGGTCGAAGCGGTTGACCGAGCCGATGATCAGGCGGTCGAGCTCCTCCCGCGTCGGCACAAAAGCCTCCAGACGGTCGGCGATACTCTCATAGACGCCGAAGGTGCGCTCCAGATGAGGATCGCGGTAGCTCGTCAAGTCGACTGTGCCATTCCGCCGAATCGTAGCTCCGCAGCCGTAAGCACCGCCCTGGGCGCGGATTTCATTGTGCAGATAGCTTAGCGAAAGCCAGGTTGAGAGCACCTGCGTCTGCCCGTCATAGCGGAGGCCGCCGTCGGCCAGGTCGAAGGTCTGGGCGACATACTGGACTTCTGAGGTGCTGCCGATGCCCTCGTTGCGGCGCCGCAGCTCGAGCGGCTGCTCCCAGCAGACGAAGCTGCGCCGGAAGCCCTCGGTCGCCGGCGCGGCGAGCACGGCCCCGGCGGCCTCCCCGACAAAGGCGGGCAGGATACGCCCGGCAACCCGCTCGACACCGTCCGGATCACCGGTGACGATGATCAGGCAGTTTTCGGAAACAAACAAACGGCGATAGACACGCTCGAGCTCAGCCACGAGCTGCCGCTGTCCTGCCTCGCTATTCAGCATGTCAAGTTGACGTGTCAAATTGACATAAGCATCTATTCCCAGCAGGCGATCGCTGACTGCGGCCTCGCGGTGGCTGTAGGAGCGCGCCCGCCTGGAGGCATAACTGGAACCGGAATTCATGATCTGCTGCTCCAGCCTGGTTCGGGCCATGCTGACGAGCTCGCGGATGCGCCCGACATCGGAAAAATCCGTCTCCCCGAGCAGCTCAGGGATCAGGTTGACCAGGCGCTCGAGTGTCGCTTCGGTGCATTTCGTCGAAAAGCCGATCCGCAGATCAAGGCGCTCGGGATCTGCGGGATCCTCATACACACGCGGCGCAATGCTGATGCCGCCAGAAGCCAGATAGATTGCCGTGTCCAGGTCGCGGTAGTCGCGCTGCCGGGTGCCGACAGATCCGATCAGCATGCTCAGCAGAGCCAGCCAGGAAAGATCCTCCGGCGGCAGCTCCGGCAGTGCCCAGGCGGCCTGGATGTAGTAGATTCCGCTGGCGAAGACCGACTGACAGATAAGCCCAAGGTCACCGGCCGAGCGGCTGCGGCAGGCGGGATCCTCCAGGCGCCCGTCGATGTCGCCGAGCTCGAGCCGCGGGATGGTCGCCCGCGCCTCGGGGCTGTCGGGCGTCAGCTGCCACTCGGTCAGGGCTCGGGTCCGGGCACTGAGCTCCTCCCGCTCGGCCGGTGTCATGGCCACGCGCCTGGCTTCCAGTGAAGCGGCGAGCTCGGCCTCGCGCCTGGCGCCCAGCCCGGGATCGGGCGTCATGTGGACAACGGCACGATGGGGGTTCTCCAGCAGCCAGCGCCGCGCGTACTCTTCGACGATCCCGGTCGGAATGGCGGCCCGCACTTCGGCGAAGAGGCGGTCGAAGCGCAGCATCTCGAGCGGATCGCCGTCATAGAGCCAGAGGTCAAAGGCGCGGATGAAGTAGATCAGGCCGCGGGTCGGGTAGCCGTCACACTCGCGCAGGCTGTACTCGATACGGTTAAGAGCGGCGGTGACGCGCTCCTCAGGGAGGCCGGCGGCAAGCGTCTCGGCCAGGACGGCTTCAACGATCTCGGGGACTCGGGTGACGGCTTCGGGCTTCGCCTGAATCGCAGCAATACCTAAAACTCCCTGCTGGGCATCCCAGCCCAGGCTGCTGACATCGGCACTGAGGCCGGACTGCAGCAGGGCAATGCGCACCGGGGCGGACTGGCTGTCAAAGAGCAGGTCGGAAATCAGGGACAGGAGGAGGCGGTCGCGCGGGCTGAGGCCGGCCGCTGTGGCGGCGGCCCAGGCAACGTAGTCCTGTGCCGGGCTGTCGTCGTCGGGATCGGAGGGGTAGGTGGTTTTTGCGAAGCGCGGAACATCGGGTGCCGCGGCCACAGCGATGCTGCTGTCAAGCTCCAGGTGGTCGAAATCGCTCAGCCATTCGCCGTCGAGCCAGGCGAGCCAGGCGTCGACATCCATGTCGCCGTAGAGATAGAGCCAGGCGTTCGAGGGGTGGTAGTAGCGGCGGTGGAAATCGAGGAAGGCCTCATAGCTGAGCCCGGGTATCGCGTCGGGATTGCCGCCGGATTCGTTGGCATAGGCGGTGTCAGGCAACAGGGTCTGGTTCACCGCCTGCCACAGGCGGGTGCGCGGGTCGGAGTAGGCGCCCTTCATCTCGTTGTAGACGACGCCGCGGATGCCGAGCTCGCCTTCGGGCTCTTCCAGCTCGTAGTGCCAGCCCTCCTGGGCGAAGATGCGCGGCTCTTCGTAGATGCGCGGGTAGAAGACAGAATCCAGGTAGACGGAGGCCAGGTTGCGGAAGTCCTGATCGTTGCGCGACGCTACGGGATAGAGGGTCTTGTCCGGATAGGTCATCGCATTCAGGAAGGTCTGCAGGCTGCCGGAGTAAAGGTCCATGAAGGGTTCCTTGGTGCGGTAGCGCCGCGAGCCCGAAAGGACACAGTGCTCGACGATGTGGGCAACGCCGCTGTTGTCGGGCGGGGGCGTGCGGAAGCCGACGCCGAAGACCTTGTTGCTGTCGTCATTGGCCAGCACCAGCAGGCGGGCGCCCGTCTTTTCGTGCCGGTAAAGCGTGGCCTCTGAGCCAATCTCCGGAATGTCGCCGTGGTCACAAAGGCTAAAACCGTGCATGACTTTGCCTGTAGGATCCATGGATACCTCTTCTTTCTAGCGCAGGCGGGTGCTGGGGCGGGTGACATAGGAACTGTCGATGGTGACGACAATGTTCCATGAAGGATCGTGTTCGTGGAGGGCACGGATGATGCGTTCGTTCAGCTGGCAGTCCGCGTTCTCCAGCTCGTCGGGGCAGCTGACGTCAAAGATCAGGTTGGTCTGGGAGGGACCTGAAACCACGCGAAAATCGTGGATAGAAAGGCGCGGATCAAGAGAGCGGACGGTCTCCTTCGTCAGCTGGTAAAGGCGGCTCGTCTCCGGGTCATCAAGGACGATCGGATCCATGTGGATACTGAGCTGGATGCCCAGATCGAGCATGGCATTGCGCTCCAGATTGTCCAGGCTGTTATGGGTGGCGAGCAGATCACTGCGGGCATCGACCTCAACATCGGCGGTGACAAAGTTGCGCCCCGGCCCGTAGGTGTGGACGATGATGTCATGGACGCCCAGGACAATCGGGTTGCGCCGGAGATAGGTCTCAATCTGGCTGACCAGTTCAGGCGGCGGCGCTGTGCCCAGCGTGTGATCGGCCGTGTCGCGGAGAATGCCGATGCCCGACCAGGCGATGAAGCCTGCCACCGCAATACCCAGATAGCCGTCCAGGTCGAAGCCCAGCACGGGACTGAGACAGGAGGCGACGAGGACAGCACCGGTCGCCAGTACATCGGAGAGGCTGTCGACGGCCGTGGCCGCCAGCAGCTGGGAATCAATGCGCCGGGCCAGGCTGCGGTAAAAGAAATAAAGCCCGACTTTGAGCAGAATCGAGGCTGTAAGGACCAAGAAAACGACGGGAGAGAGAGGGATGACGCTTGGCTCCCTGATGCGGGCAACAGAGTCACTGAACTGGCGGACGGCGATCAGGAGGATGAGGACAGCGACAATGGTCGAGGCAAAGTACTCCACGCGCGCATGCCCAAAGGGATGGCGCCTGTCGGCCGGTTTCTGCGAAAGGCGAAAGCTCGCCAGAGCAATCGCGGCCGAGAGGCTGTCCGAGAAATTGTTGATGGCGTCACCGCGGATGGCGACAGACTGTACCAGGAGGCCTGTCACCAGCTTCCCGGCGGCGAGCAGCAGGTTGACGATAATGCCGACCAGCGCCGCCAGGAGCCCGAGGCGTGCCCGCAGCTGGGCCGGGTGCGCCTCTCCGTTTGCTGGCAGAAGACGGCGGATCAGGCGATCCGGCAGCGTCATACGGCGCGGTTCGCTTCAATCCGACGCATCAGATCGCGGGCTGTTGCCTCCATGTAGCGAAGCGTGCGGTCAAAGTTGGTCTCCGGCTGGCGCTGCAGGGTGAAGTCCGCCTCCAGCGTGAAGTCGCCGCTGTAGTTGATCTCTCCAAAAGCGGCCGTCAACGCTTCCCAGTCGATGAGACCGAGGTGCGGCGCCAGATGCTGATCATCGCGGTGGTTGTTGTCGTGGATGTGTACCGTGGTCAGGTGATGGTGCCCGATAGCGCGCACCGCAGCGGCCGCATCCTCTCCGACCAGGCCGCTGTGGCCGACATCGTGGCAGGCGGTAAAGCAGGCGGGATCGAGGCGGTCCAGGAACGAGGCAAGCTCTCTGCCACGGCTGAAGATGCCCCCGATGATCCGGCCCTGTGCGTCGTGGCGCCAGAGATTTTCCACGGCAATCTTCACGCCGCTGTCGCGCAGGAGGGGCTCAAAGCTCCGGTAGAAGGCGAGGTTCTGGGCAATCTGCTCCTCTTCGTCCTCAGAGGCAAAGAAGGGGTGAATCACGATGGCTGTAATGCCCAGGCGACCCGCGATCTCTATGGAGCGGCGCAGGCGCACCGCCATGAACTCGTTGTAGGCGTTATCTCCAAGGCGGATGCTGGGAAAGGGCGCGTGTGCCTGGACAAAGGGTGTGCCCAGCTCACGGGAGAGAGCCAGCAGATCGTCGACGCGGCTTGTCCAGTTGTCCGTGAGCAGTTCATGTTTCGCACGAGCCAGATCGAAGAGTGAAAGGTCAATACCGTCGAAGCCGGCACGGGCAATGCGGCGAATCCCCTCCTCATAGCCAAAGCGGGCCACACAGGCATCGGTTTGTGTAACTAGTCTCATGATGGGTCCTCCCTGCCGATTGCCGCGCTTTCGGCGCGGCGGCCTGAGGGCAATTATACGTGAGAGCCAAGGCGGATGGGGCTAATGGTGGAAAAATTCGGCCGGACAAATTGACGTTCGCGGGCGTGGCGCTTATAATCTGCATTCAGTCTGGAAGCGTATCGAAGTGGTTATAACGAGCCGCACTCGAAATGCGGTGTACCGCAAGGTACCGTGGGTTCGAATCCCACCGCTTCCGCCATAATCTTGAAACCCGCTTGCCGTAATGGTTTGCGGGTTTCGTGTTTTTCAATATTGATCTGTGTTTAAACTGTATCCAAAATTTCACTGTTGGCTGTTATCATCAATCATGAGCGTCAAAGAGCTCATGATCATGCACTTGTGTGAAAAGTGTTTTTACATTATTGACTCTGACGTCAGCGTTTGTTTTTAACTTGATCGTTTGTTTGGGGGAAGTCATTTGTTCTGGCTGAGAATATTCTATCAACTGTCTTTGGATCATGTCGGAAACAACTTCACTTAATGTAGCAGAAATAGAACGATAGCCAAGTTTTTTGCAACTTCATTTGTTGACAATTCTCCATTTTTTGAAAGAAGAAGCAATATGTCTTGTTCCATTTCCTCTCTAGTTCTTCTTTTTCTTTTTCCTTTTAGGTTAATTTTCAGGTCGCCAGGTTCTGCATGTAGGTTCAAGCGATCATCATAGGGAATGTTACTGCCAATATCATGAAGCTCTTGCACATCTTTTCGACTGGCTTTGATCGTGTTGGACATTTTTCGGATATAGGATGACCTGCCTGCATTTTTGGAGAGACTTTCCGGACAGTCATATGGCCTATCGTATCCACCAGGAGCCCAAATCATAAGTAGGTTCTTACCTTCGTAAGTAACAGGTTCACAGATCGGTAGGTATTCCGGCTTTATTAGCTTTGAGATTTGGAGAAGCTCTTTCATGGTGCTATCGAGACTCTCTACAGGCAGTCCAGTAGGGGGAAGAATAGGTTGCCCATTTGTTTCGGACAAACCTATGACAATATATCCTCCTCCCCAGTTATCAATATCATTCGCAAAAGCACAGAGCGTATGTAGAACTGCCTGAGGATTCCAAGCTTTTATACTCGATTCGAGCCGATTCAACAACCGAACTTTCCAGTAGTTGGTGTATTGCAATAGGAATTGCCATCATTCATCTCCGTTCTATTTAATTGCTAAAGCAATGTGTGCTTAATTGCTAAAGCAATGTGTGCATTTTATCAGCTTTCGACTTAGCTTTCGACTTAGCTTTCGATTTTATTTTGGCTTAGTGTGTTGTTTCCGTTAAACGTTTTATTGAGCATCGTGAAATCTGACAAACTGTTAAGTGATTGGTTACAGCGGTCAGTTGGAAACCGCGCCGGCAAAAGAATGCCGAGCTTAATCAAATCGTTTTGGTTCATATATTCCCTAGACTCCCGGAAATTTTATAGCTTCGCCCTCCCTTCTCCCGGGTAGATAGCCCTCAAACATTGATTTACCAGCACTTTCGAGGCCTCTGAATTTTCTTCAGGGGCTTGACTTTGCCCAAAATGACGCTATGTAATTGCAGCTACAGGAGCTGCGTCATGGCTTACGAATTCATCCAGAAATCCGGAAAATACGAGTACATCTGTCTCGGACATGCATATCGGAACGAGAAAGGAAGGCCGCGTTCGACGCGGGAATACATCGGGAAGATTGACCCGAAGACAGGAGAACGTATATATAAGGCGGAGTATTTGCAGCGACTTGAGCAGGAAGGAGCCGATACTTCTGACATGAAAAGTGATGCCGTGTTCAGCAGCATGGACGTCAGCGAATCAAGCGTGCGGCAGTACGGCGTGTGCCAGGTGTTGCAGACCCTGTCGAAGGATATCGGACTGAGTGACTGCCTGGAGAAGGCATTTCCGCTTGAGTGGCAGAAGATTCTCTCTC
>JASGUW010000235.1 GCA_030055235.1 Bacillota bacterium | reverse complement strand
GCCAGGGAGTGGACAAAAATCACGGTATTGCCCCGCGAACCGGGCAATATCGAAGTTTTTGGCCAGGGAGTGGACAAAAATCACGGTATTGCCCCGCGAACCGGGCAATATCGAAGTTTTTGACCAGGGGGTGGACAAAAATCACGGTATTGCCCCGCGAACCGGGCAATATCGATTGATTTGGCCACCACCTTTATTTCAAACTGACGGTCTGCACCGCCGCTTTTCTCACCATTAGAGCGGCGGCAAATGAATCGATAAAAACAGTCAGGCTGTTCGAGCGTCTATTACTGTGGTGCCCGGGAAGGGGCGGGGACAAAAATTCGCTGCTGCGCCGGAACGGAGCAGGAATGAAATATGATGAATCATTGCTTCACGACTGGTGGTCTTCGCCGCCGTTTTCTTTTTTTATCAACAACGGTGACACCAACAGGAAGCTGTCAGGCTGTACGTACAGCACTTTTTGAGGAACCTCTATGACCGAAGAAGAGCGAACATGGTGTCCACGGCTGGCCAAAACGGATGATCTTACCCGCGAAATCAGGCTGGGGTTCCAGTTTTCGTCCACATTCAGTCAAACTCAGGAATGGCAGCAGGCCCGGGTTAAATACCTCTCATATCTCCATCTCAGATCACCATCGAACACAACGAACAGTAAGCACACGACAATTCGGTTATGATTACTCCTCAATCTCGATGAATCTTTCACACCTTCTGGCACTTACGAATCTGTACCCTGTGGTTTCAATTCACAATCAGCGAGCGAATTAAAATATGTCTTGGTTTTAAGTAGGAAAAGCAGCTCATTGCTGTAGTCGTAGTTTCTTTCCTTTTTCATTCCTCGAAATGGCACTTTTTCGAGTTGTGTCACCTTTTCCTGACACAACTCGATTTTTTGTCAATTTCCATGACTCGAAATGGCAACCTTTTGAAATGTGTCACACTCAATCGATCATATGCAGGATACTATCCCACCGCCTTGATACAACGCCTGCCGACAGCCGTCACTTCCTTGCCACTTCTCAGTACAGTAGTCTTCCACCACCAGGATTTCGTACTCTGCCTGAGAGTCCGGCCAAGAACACATCCTTGAATCAGGATCAACTCTCAGCACTACTAGTATGAATGTTTATAATTAGCAAGACTATTACATTTGCGGCAACGCCTTATATATTAGATCTTGAGGTGATCATTTAGCCTACTTAATTAAACCCCTCTCTGCTACGACCTGGGCAACATAAACCGTCAGACTGAAAACCCCAGCATTCCGAAGCTCTACAAACCGTTCGGCACGCGCTCGATTCAAAGCTCTGCTTTCAGCTCGGTTCCTAGCTCCACTACCAGCTAAGCTTTCAGCTCCACTACCAGCTCTGCTACCATCAAAGACACAGATAAACCAGCGACTGGGTACAGCGACTAAACACCGCGAAACAAACACAGCGACGTCGAAGCACAGCGACATAGAGGGAGGCAGCGAAATGGCGACGATTATCGGGATGGACGGTGGTGGCACCTCGACCCGCGCAGGGCTCTACTTCTTGACGGAGAAAGGCGTGGGCGCCTGTCTGCGCACGGCGGAGAGCGGCTCGGCCAATCTCAACAGCAACAGCCCCGAGCAGGTGCGCCAGAATCTGGCCGAGCTGCTGGCTGCCCTCGATCCCCGGGATGCGGTGGCGACGGGCCTGGGCGCGGCCGGCATCACCACGCCGGGTGTCAGCCAGGCGCTGCAGAGCTTCCTGCGGGAGCTCGGCTGCCCGGCTCCGATCGTCATCACAGGCGACTACGAGGCGGCCCTATGCGGTGCCTTCGGTCGCGATCCTGGGATCCTGCTCATTGCGGGCACGGGTTCGGTGGCGTACGGCCAGAGTGGGGACGGCCGCCTGGCACGGGCCGGCGGCTACGGCCACCTCATCGGTGACGGTGGCTCGGCCTTCGCCATAGGCCGCGCACTGCTGGCCGCCTATGTGCAGGCGGTTGACGGCAGCCGCCCCCGGACGCCCCTGCTCACAGCCCTGGCGGCGCAGCTCAGCGACACGCCCGACGCCGTCATGGCGCGGCTGATGCAGCTCGCCTACCGCCAGCCCTTCGACAAGGCCCCGATCGCCCAGCTCGCCCGCCTGCTTGAACCGGCGCTGGCCGCGGGCGATCCGCTGGCTCGCGAACTGGCGGCGGACGGCGCCCGGGAACTGGCCCTACTGCTCGACACCGTGGCCGGGCAACTTGGTGAACAGGAAATAGAGGTGGTCTTCGCCGGCGGCATGCTGAGCCACAATCCGCACTATCGCGGCACCCTGCTGGAGCGCCTCGACAGCTCGGAAATCCGCTACAAACTTGTCGCGCCGCGTCAGGACGCTGTGTTCGGAGCAGCGGAACTGGCCTGGCGCGCCTTGACCGCGCCGCCGGGACTCAGATAGAGCGGCCGCAGTTCGCGGGCGGGCACACCTGACGGAAACGCCAGATACTGCTGCCAGGCGAGTGCGGCCAGGCCCTCGGGACTTGGGGCAGCAAGCTCGACGAGCGTCTGCTCTTTAGCAATTTTTGCGAAGCCTGCCCCGCACTCCGCATCCTGCAGCGCGGCAGCAGCGCCGTCGCCGCAGACGAGCAGGTGGGCTTCGCATAAATCATGCTCATGAAGGACACCCAAGAGAACGCGATAGTCGTCGACGACGGGGCCTGCCAGGAGTTCCAGGCGGCCGTCCTCTGCAACCCGGTGCAGGCCCAGATAGGCGCGGCGATTGCGCGCTTCGATCAGGCTGAGGATGGCGGTGCCGGGGGGCGCGGCGGCCGTCAGGCGCGCGGAGTGGGCCAGGGCGTCGAGGGTGCCGAGCGGCAGGGCCCGGCGTCCGGTGGCGGCGGCCAGGCCGAGCGCAGTCGCCAGGCCAACGCGGATGCCGGTGAAGGAGCCGGGGCCGACCGTCGTCGCGAGCAGGGCGGCGTCGGAGAGGCGGCGGCCGGCGGCGGTGGCGGTCCGGTGCAGCAGGGCGAGCAGATGGCGGCTGTGGCGGCGGAGGTCGGGGAGGCTTTCGCCTGAGAGACAAACACCGTCACTGACATAGGCCGCGGTGCACTGTGCCAGGCTGGTATCAAAAACAATCAGTTCAGGGACAGACATGGAGCTGGCTCCTCACTGAGACTAGTGTCGAGGGCGGCGGCGATGTCGGGCGGCAGGCAAAGCTCGATGTGGCGCGTGTCGCCGTCGGCCGTGAAGCGGACCGCGATGGTGTCGGCGGGCAGGGCGCCCGCGATGTTCTGGGCCCACTCGATCGCCAGCAGGGCATGGGGCTCGTCGAAGTAGAGGTCCAGGCCGGCGGCGGTGAAGGCGTCGGCGTCAGGCAGGCGCCAGGCATCCATGTGGACGAGGACGATCCGGCCGGCGGTATCGACATGCTCGAAGGCCAGGGCAAAGGTAGGACTCGCCACCTGATCCGGGAGTCCCAGACCATGGGCGAGTCCACTTACAAAAACCGTCTTCCCTGCCCCCATTTCGCCGTCCAGGGCGAGGACGGCAGGGCGCGGCAGCAGGGGCGCGAGCCTGGCCGCCAGCCGGCGCGTCGCGGCAGCACTCTGGCTGCAGTAGACGCGGCACTGGGGCTCCATCGGCTTAACGCTTGGAGAACTGCGAAGCTTTACGCGCTTTTTTGAGACCGTACTTCTTCCGCTCCTTCATGCGGCTGTCGCGGGTCAGGAAGCCGGCGCGCTTGAGCGGGGCGCGGTAGAGGTCGGCATCCGCCTCTACCAGGGCGCGGGAGATGCCGTGGCGGATCGCGCCGGCCTGGCCGCTGAGGCCGCCGCCGTGAACATTGCAGATGACATCGAACTTGGTGATGCTGTCGGTCAGATTGAGGGGCTGGCGGACGATGAGCTTCATCGTTTCCAGACCAAAGTACTCCTCAATGTCCTTGTCGTTGATGGTGATTCTGCCCTGTCCCGGCAGAATGCGGACGCGTGCCACCGCGTTTTTACGGCGACCGGTACCCCAGAAATATTCTTTTGCTGCTCTGGCCATATGTCAGATTCCCTCTCTCAGATATCCAGCGCGATCGGCTGCTGGGCGGCGTGCGGATGCGTAGGCCCGCTGTAAACCTTCAGCTTCTTCGCCATCTGGCGGCCGAGGGCGGACTTGGGCAGCATGCCTTTGACCGCATGCTCAATGATGCGCTCGGGGCGCTTCGCAAGCACCTGACGGTAGGGCGTGAGTTTGGCGCCGCCGGGATACCCGCTGTGCGAGAAGTAGGTCTTCTGATCGGCCTTTTTTCCGGTAACCAGAACCTTCTCAGCATTCACGACAATTACGTAGTCGCCGCAGTCGAGGAAGGGCGTATAGATCGGCTTGTTCTTTCCGGTCAGGACACGGGCGATTTCGGTCGACAGGCGGCCCAGGGTCTTCCCTTCGGCATCCACCACATACCAGACGCGTTCGATCTCGCCGGCCTTGGCTACATAGGTTTTCATCATATTCCTCCATGGCGCGTGTTGAAGGCGCCCCGCCATCCTAGCGACAGCAAGGGCGCTTTGTCAAGTGCCATTTCATTTTAGCGAAGTAATTCGCCCAAATTCGTCGTTTTTCGCGATTTATCGCGCGAAATCAGCCCTCGTCCAACGCGTTGTTCTCCGGGGGCGGGGCGGCGGGGGCGGCCGGCCGGGCGATATCGGGGATGGCGAAGCCGGGCGGCAGGGGACGCACATGCTCGGCGATGGCGGCTGCTTCGGCGGCGGCTGCTTCAGCAGCGGCGTCTGCAGCTTTGGCAGCCGCGTCTGCTTCGGGTTCAGCAGCGGGTTCAGCAGCGGATTCGACCACGGGCTCGGCTGTGTCGGACTTGGCGGCCGCTTCCGCGGCGGCGGCAGCCTCCGCCTCCGCTTCTGCCAGCTGGCGGGCAAACTGGCGCCCGCGCCAACGCGACAGGCCGAAGTGATAGTCGTCCTCGTCGCCCAGATCCGGCTCGGACTCGTCAGGCTCACCCTCGCCTGGCAGGAGATCGCCACGCTCAGAATCGGCGGCATCCGTCGCAGCCCCGGCCTCTTCCGCGCCCGCTGCGGGTTCGGTCTCCAGGCCGCGCTCACGGTTCCGCTGGCGCAGATGCTCCTCCCGCGCGGCTTCGATAGCGGCGCTTTCCTGACGCACGGCGGCCAGTCGGCGCTGCTTCACCGTGTAGATCAGCGTCAAAAGTAAAAGCAGTAATACGGAGCCGAGCGAGATCATCAGGCCGAGCCTGAGGCCACTGGGCACAAAGCGCAGGTTCACGGCATGTGCCCCTGCCGCGAGCGGCAGAGCCGTGAGGCCGCCGGCCAGGCGGATGAGCTCGGCAGGTTCACCGTCGACGCGGGCTTCCCAGGCGGCGTCGTAGGGAATCGAGAGGAAGAGCAGACCATCCTGGGCTGCGGTCACTTCACCGTCGACATGGGTCGAGTTGAAGGCCGTGACCCGCAGACCGCCCTCGGCCAGCGTTTCGGCCGCCGTTACAAAGGCCGCCTCATCCATGCCGGCGGCATAGAGTTTGAAGTTGCCGGCCTTTTCTTCCTTGAAGCGATAGCTGACGCGGATGGTCTCACCGGGTTCACAGAAGCCGACATCAAAAATCTCCGGTTTGTTGATGCCACGTGTTTCATAGTAGACCTGCTCGGTGGCGGCGGGCTCTATCACTTCGGAGTCGTCGCCGGCATCTTTGGCGGCACCGGCGGCGGACTCTTTCTCCCCGCTTTTGTCGGCTGCCGGCGCAAGCGGTCGCGTGACCTCAATCGTCACATCCATCGTGCGCGTCGAATCGACATAGAAATAAATATGCTGGGACACCGGATTGATGATGCGGGTCACCACCTCGCCCTCCAGGGCGGAGTCGATCACATTGTACTGATAGCCGGTCTGGCTGTTGCCGCTTGGCATATCGAAGTTTCTGACCGAATCGGTGACGATTTCCGCCGCGTAGAAGGCGGGCGCAAAGTCGCCGGACTTCGCAAGAAAACTATTCTGCCTGTCAAAGGGTGACCCGGCTGAAGTATTCCAGCTCTCCAGCTGATTGGCAACCATGAAACCCAGCGGCAGGGCATAGGGGTTGCGATAGGTGTAGTAGCCCATCTGACCCGCATTCTCCCGCAGCGGCTCGAGCAGAGGATCGCGGATGGCCGTATTCTTATTGATCAGGTAGCGGATGCCGAAAATCGCATTGTACAGATGCGTCGACGACATGTACTTATAGCTGTTGATGTTGTTTCCGTGGAAACCCAGTTCGCGCATCAGTTTGGCGGTTTTCTCATAAGAGGTTGATGCAAAGAGCGTAAAGCCCGGATAGCCGTAGAGGGCGGGACTGTTGGTGGTCTTCTGCTGGATCATCTCCATGCGGTAGAAATCCGGATCTTCGGCACGGATCTGCGCCACTTCCGCGCGCATTTCCACGCAGTCGTCAATGAAGCCGTTGCGGCCGGTGAAGTGCTCGTTTTTATTCACCTGCCAGATGCCGAGCACCGTCGACAAAAGCAGCTCCGTCATGAAAAAGAGCACGACAACCAGGGCCATCTGGCGGAACTGGAGACCGGCGCGACCGCGCAGGGCGAGGGCAATGGTGTGCAGCAGCAGGAAAAGCATGGAGATCAGGGCGGTGGTATGCGTGACCTCGGCAGGGCTCAGCTTCTCTGCCAGGATGACAAAGATCATGCCGCCGGCTGCACCCAGAGCCAGCATCTTCACCGACACCGCGCTGAGGCTGCCGAGCGCGCGATAGCAGATGATGATCAGAAGCAGGGAGTAGACGAAGGCATAGCGATAGGGCAGCTGGTTCGGGTAGTGCATGCCGTGCCAGAGGAAGTTGAGCACATTGGAATTGAAACTCATGTAGAGGAAACTGAGCAGGCCGATGTGCCAGATTTTTTCCGAAAGGCGGATACGCGGCGCCACGACATAGAGCGGCAGCAGGATGAAGATCGGCAGGCCCATGTAGACATTCGGCAGGCCGTCGCGGATGGCGGGCTTGACATTGGGCAGATGGCGCGTAAGGAAGTCGAAGAAATTGAAGCTGAGCGACCAGGTCTGCGGCATCTTGTCGTTGGTGGCGCTGGTCAGCTGCAGGGCGAGCCAGGTCGGCAGGGCCATGAAGGCGGCAATGCCGCCGGCCAGCAGGGAGAAGAAGGCAAACTGGAAGAAGCGCTTCAGGAAGTACAGGATGGGGCGCTTTCGGGCGGCGGCGAGGCCCGGGGCAGCGGAGAAGTAGGCGACAAGGAAATAAAACGCTGTAAAGAGACAGACGAAGACGGCAATGTAGTAGTTAACGACGATGGTGCCGGCGAGGGAGAGCGTGTAGAGCAGGAAGCGGCCATCACGGATGAGGCGGGTCAGGCCGAGAATCACCAGGGGCAACAGGGCAATGGCGTCGAGCCACATGATGTTCCAGGAATAGGCGATCATGAAGCCGGAGACGGCAAAGGCCGTGGCGAAGGCCACGGTGATCCAGTCAGTGGCCACATCTGAAGTGTATTTGTTTTCTTCTGGTTCATGGGCCCCGATCGTGCGCACGCCATAAGGTGCGAAGCCTGACTGCAGCATGTAGCCCGTGGTCAGGCCGATGAGACCAATTTTCAGCAGTGTCAGCACTGTCACCGCTTCTGTCAGATGGATCGGCGGGAAGAAGACGAGAATGAGGTTCAGCGGCGAGGCAAGGTAGTAGGCAATAAGGGCATAGAAGTTGATGCCCAGTCCGCCGTTCCAGCTGTAAAAGAGACTTTCGCCGTTAAGGAGTTTCTGGCGCAGCTCCGAAAGGAACGGGGCGTACTGGTGATAGAGGTCGATGGTCAGCGGTGTTGCCGAGCCCTTTCCTATCGAGGGGAAGAGTTCGCCGATGGGCCAGAAGCCTTGAATGGCATAGGCGAAGGCGAAGATCAGCAGGGGACAGAAGAAACTGAGCAGGAGCACGCGCCAGGCCTTAAGCGGCCTATACTCGGAGCGTTCCTTCAAACGCCGCTGCCTGCGGTTCAGCTTGCGCTTGGCCTGTTCAAGTGGACGGGATTGCCCGCGCAGTGTGGCGGGACGCAGTCCCGCAGTTCTTTCGCTTTTGCCTCTGGACACATCCAGCCCTCCGAATCGGTGTGCCGATGCCCTCCCACAGAGGAACAGGCCACACCAGAGTTTGGCACACAGCCACGCGCCATTATACATCAGGTTGGAGATTTGCCTTCAGACGGCGGGTTTTCCGGGTGCACGTTATACCCGGCGACGGGTTTTCAAGGAGTGTACGTGAATCTCTGGAAGTGGGCTTTCTGCTCGAACGTTCTGACTATTGTGATGAATACAGCTTTTCTGACATCTATCGAGCCGTTGTTCATGTATGGATGTGTGCTATACGTAATTTAACAATATAAGCTGAGAACCGGCAGTAAGTTCATATCCCACAATGAGCAGAAAACCCGCAACAAGCTGAAAACCCGCAACAAGCTGAAAACCTGCAGTTTACGT
>JASGUW010000234.1 GCA_030055235.1 Bacillota bacterium | reverse complement strand
GGAAATGCCTATCGGGACGCAAAAGGAAGGCCGCGCCCTTTTTCATCCACCCTTGGCCAGAAATCAGGGTTTGTGCCCAGGTTTGCGGGCACAAACGGCCTTTTTTGGCCAGCCGTGGCCAATTTTTTCGCTCCTGCCCCGATTCCGGGGCACCAGCGCAATTTTTGGCCAGCCGTGGCCAAATTTCCCGTTCCTGCCCCGCCAGTTCGGCCAGTTCCGCCAGCCCCGGCAGTTCCGCCAGCCCCACCGACCCTGACAGGCACGGGCTCAGCTCAGGACAAGCCGGATCGGGCAGGACGGATTCCCGGCAGCAGGGCGTCGACCCAGCGACTGCTGCGGAGCAATAGGATCACCAGAACGATCCCCATCCCCAGAGCGCCAAGCGAGTTGGTCAGCAGGTCGCCCATGGTGTCAAGCAGGGCAGCTTGACCACATAGCGGAGTGCCATCCATCATCAGGAAACGCTGGGAATTCAGTCCCAGCAGGCTGTCCACTGAAAATTCATAAAACTCCCAGAACACGCCGACTGTTCCGGCGAATCCATAACCAGAAAGCACTGTGCGCCAGACATCCGTACTGCCGTCCTCTCGACGGTTGTACAGAATACCGGCTCCAAGCAGCAGTAACAGAGCTGACGAGAAGGCGTGCTGCAGTTTGTCGAAGAGTGCGAAGGATTCGGACAAGCTCCAGGCGGAGCCAAGGCCGAGTGCGAGTACAAGAAAGACGGCGAAGAGGGAGCGGGTGAGTGGCGGGATGGCAAGGCGGCTGCGGCGGTCGAGAAAACCGGGCAGCAACGTCAGTGCGATACCGGAAAGTGCCTGTGCCAGATGGATGGCGTAGGCGCTGCGGGTTTTCGGGGCGAGTTCACCGCCGAGGCCGCCAGGGCCACCGGGACCGCCAGGACCACCGGGGCCACCAGGGGCATCGGGGTTGCCGGGGTCACCGGGTGGCAGCTCAGCCGGCGCCTGGACGAGCAGGACAGTGAGGGCGATGGCGCTCATGATGAAAAAGAACATGGCGGCGCAGATGATGAGGCGGTGGGGGCGGAGGGGAGGGGGATTTTGCATGCGATAACCTCTCAGAGAAGATCGCGGCGGCCGAGCAGCAGCACAATGAGCAGACAGAGCAGGACGGAAAGTCCTACGAGAGCCCAGAAGGCCAGGGGGTGTCCGGCGAAGGGCAGGGTGACGTTCATACCCCAGAAGGCGCCGACGATGGTGGGAACGGTCAGGATAATCGTGAGGGCAGTCAGGCGCTTCATGATGACATTGAGGCGATTGCTGACGATGCCGCTGTAGGTGGCGTTGAGATTGGCAAGCATGGTCGCGGACTGGTGGACCATTTTCTCTGCCTGCTGACTGCTTTGGAGCACCGCAGCCAGCCGGTTGTTGTGATGTTCGGATGAGGCGACGACATCAAGTTGCCCGAGATGGTGGTAAATTGGGTGGTTTTCAGCGACTGCCTGATCAAAGTAGACGAGGCTGGTCTGGAGCTGTGAAAGGCGGATGAGATGCTCAGTGCGCGTCGAATGAGTGAGACGGTCGACGAGCCGGCTGCGCTCGGTGTCGATCAAACGCGTGACTTCGATGAAGTGCCGGGCAGTGGCCTCCGCAATTTCCAGGATCAGGGCAGTGATGGAGGAGGGTGTGCGGCGGCCTTCGCTGCAGTCGGCCATTAGCTCATCCAGAAAAGGCGCCGTCCGGGCGGTAGCGGTCAGAACGCGGTCGGAGCACCAGCAGATGCCAAGGAGGCGCGTCGCGTAGGAGAGACCGTCCGGACTGAGCGGCAGCGGGTAGAGCAGGGCGATGAACTGCGGGCCGTCGCCGGTGGTTTTGGCGCGGGCGATGGCGTCGGGGTCGAGCACGGCGCCCAGCCAGTCCGGCGGGATCTGCCAGTCGCTGGCCAGGCGGTCGAGCTCTCCGGGGTCGGCGTCCTCCGCATCAAGGTGCACCCAGTGACAGGGTGCATTTGGCAGCTGGATGGTCTGGATCATGCTTTATGGTAGGAGGATTTATGCGAAGTCCCCAACCCACTCACCGTCGCGCAGGATCGGGACCAGGCTGCCGTCGGGCAGGACACCGTCCACGGCGAGATCCGAGCTGCCGATCATGAAATCGACGTGGGTCATGGAGTCGTTGAGGCCGAGGTCCGTCAGCTCCTGTTTGGAGAGATTTTCGTGATTAGGGATGAGGTTTGAGAAGCCACGGCCCAGAGCGACGTGGCAGGAGGCGTTCTCGTCAAAGAGGGTGCTGTGGAAGAGGACGCCGGCCTGCTGAATCGGGGAGGACTGGGGTACCAGGGCGAGCTCGCCGAGGTAGGCGGCGCCTTCGTCAAGGGCAATGAGGGCGTCGAGGGCATCCCGGCCGGTGCCGGCGGACCATTCGACGGCCTTGCCATCAGCGAAACGGATACGGAAGTCGTCGATGAGCTTGCCGTTCAGGGAGAGGGGTTTGGTCGCGACCAGCCAGCCATCGGCGTCGCCGCGTCTGGGTGAGGTGAAGATTTCTTCGGTCGGCATGTTGGGGCTGAACTGTTTGCCGTCAAGAGTGGTATCACCGCCGCCCATCCAGAGAGCGCCGGGGATGAGGCCTGCGCGGAAATCCGTGCCGTTTGCGGAACGGAAGCGCATCTCGACGAGGCCGAGGGAAGTCAAGCGGCGGCCACGCTCGGCGAGGCGTGCCTGATGGCTGTCCCAGCGGGCTGCGGCTGTGGCGCCATCGTCGCCGGGCTGCATGTGGACGCTCTCCAGGATGCGCTCCCAGAGCGTGGCGGTCGCGGTGTCAGGGTCGAGATCGGGGTAGACGCGCCCGGCCCAGGCGGGCGAGGCCGCCGCAGCGATCACCCAGACATAGCGGTTTTCGGAGCGTTCATGGATGGGCTTGATCACCGGGAAGCGGCGCTGCTGGACGCGCATGATCAGCTGGCTGTCGACGTCGGCGAGGCCTTCGGGATCACGGTCGGCGAGGTGGAGGACCGCCGTTGCCTGGTCGGCATCCTGGGCTAGACGGGCGAGCCACCAGGGTTCAATCTCGGCGAGCTGGTCTTCGCTTTCGTGAAGCCAGGCCAGGCGCTCGACTGCCTGGTCGTTCCAGTCGACGCGGATGGAGGCGGCACCGGCGGCATAGGCCGCGGCGGCGATGGCTCGGACGAGCAGGGCCTGGCCGGTCGAGCTTCTGATGACGAGTTTCTGGCCCGGCCGGACAGAGAGGCCGCTGCGGACGAGGAGTTCGGCATAGGTGTTGAGACGGGATGTATCCATCATGAAAGTCCTTCTTCTATAGCTTTTGCTGTTGTTTTGGCCGATAGCATCGGCATCGAATATAGCTTCGGCATCGGAACTGATTGCGAGGAATATCTTAGCACTCGGAGCGGGTGGCGAGTTGGGTGGGCGGGCACGAGACGGGTGGAACGACCCGGCAGTTTCAAGGAGATTGTAAAGTGATCCAGATTCTGTCACCGTGATGCGGTAAGAGTAAGGATGATCCAGCCAAGTTCCGGCGCGCCGCACAGCGACCAAGCACGGCGTGCAGAGGCGCGCGGTCGCTTCCGTGGTCAAGATAAGGAGAAATACAAATTCTTTTTTGTAAAACTCTCGATCTTGACCAGAAACAGGGTCTTCGTGGTCAAAGTAGCCTGAAGTCCAAATCGTTTTTGGGATTCCACGCTATTTTGACCAGAAACGTGGCCTTTGTGGTCAAAGTAGGCTGTTATCCAAATCGTTTTTTGGATTCCACACTATTTTGACCAGAAACGGGTCTCCCGTGGTCAAAGCAGGCTGTAATCCAAATCGTTTTTTGGATTCCACGCGATTTTGACCCAGCGCGCAGTGCAGCAGCGCGCGTGACAACAAATGCCGCAGGAACTAAAAATCAACCAACAGCCTCAACCACTTTGCGACGCTCAGCCCCAGCCGCCTAACCCCGGCCTCTCAGGCGCCGCTCAGGCGAGGATGACCGCCTCCCAGGGGCGCAGGCGCCAGGCGAAGAGGTGGCGGCCATCGGCGTTGGCGGTGAAGAGGCCCGCCTCTTCCTGTTTGATGCGGTCGACGGTGCCGCCTTCGCCGTCATAATTTGAATAAATGACATGGAGATGGTCTGGAAGGCGGCGCACCAGGCTGCGGTGGAAGGCGAGGGGGCGGCTGCCGGCGTTGAGAGCGACGATCACGCGTGCGGCCGGAGGGCCTGCCGTGCGGCGCTCGTAGACGAAGAGGCGGCCGGTCTGATAGAGGGAGCGGAAACTGCCTTCGCGCAGGACCGGCAGCAGGCGGCGCAGCTCGAGCAGCAGGCGGTACTGCTCGAGCACCGAGCCGGGCCGCCCCGCCTGAGCGGCGTAGTTGTGCTCGCGGTAGGCGCGATGGAGACGCAGCCAGGGGCGGCCGCTGGTGAAACCGCCCTCGTGCTCTGCTGACCAGGGATAGGGCTGGCGGGCGTTGTCGCGCGACTTCAGGCGGATCAGGAACCAGGCCAGGCGGGCGGGGAAACGCAGGCTGCGCATCACGCCATAGACCTGATGGCTCTCGACGTCCTGGAGTTCGTCGAGGCTCTCCCAGTCTCGCCCCAGAAGCCCCAGCTCCTGCCCCTGATAGATGAAGGGCGTGCCGCGCAGGGTCAGCAGCAGGACCGCATAGAGGGTGGCGCTTTGAACCGGATAGCGGCGTGCGTCGCCGAAGCGCGGCACCAGCCGTGGCTGGTCATGGTTTTCCAGATAGACGGCGTTCCAGTCCAGGTTCTCCTGCCAGCGCCGGAGGGCGGCGAAGAGGCGCCTGGGATGGAAGGGGCGCGTGATCCACTTGACGATGATCTGGTCGCTTTCCATGTGCTCGAAGGGGAAAACCATGTCGAGCTCTTCGCGCTCGGGAGCCGTCAGCTGACGGGCGGCCGGGAGATCGACAAAGACAGTCTCGCCAACCGTGAAGGCGCCGGCGGGGGCGAAGGCCTGGCGCCGCAGCTGCTGCAGCAGCGTGTGAAGATGGGGACGGCTGAGATAGTGCTCGCTGCCGGTCAGGATGAGGCTGCGGCGGCCGTCGGCCAGGCTGTCCTTCCAGAGGACATTGATGACGTCGAGGCGAAAGCCGGCGACGCCGCGGTCCGTCCAGAAGCGGATGATGTCGACGAAGGTGTCGAAAACGGCGGGCTCGGCCCAGTTGAGATCGGGCTGGCCCGGCGCGAAGAGGTGGAGATAGGAGTCGCCGCTGCCGCCGGGGCCGTCGTCGCGGGTCCAGCAGCCGCCGCCGAAGAAGCCGGTCCAGTTATTTGGCGCTTGCCCGGGAGGCGAGGGACACCAGTGATACCAGTTTCGTCGGGGTGACGCGGGATCACGGCTCTCCTGAAACCAGGCATGCTGGTCCGACGTGTGATTGAGGATGAGATCCATCACGATGCCGATGCCGCGTTCACGGGCCTCGGCAATCAGGGCATCCATGTCTTCCAGCGTCCCCATCAGCGGGTCGATGGCGTAGTAGTCGGAGACATCGTAGCCGTTGTCGACGCCGGGAGAGGCATAGACGGGGGAGAGCCAGAGATAGTCGACGCCGAGCCGCTCGAGCTCGGGCAGGCGGCGGCGGATCCCGTTCAGGTCACCGACGCCGTCGCCGTCGGAATCCTGGAACGAGCGCGGGTAGATCTGGTAGATGACGGCGTCACGCCAGGGGACGAGGGGCGGGGCAGTGCTCATGATGACGGCTCCGGTTCCGCCGCCGGTCGCACCGCCGGTTCCGCCGCCGGTCCCGCCTCCAGTTCGCTGACGCGCGGCGGCAGCGGGGCATAGACTTCGGCGCGGCTGCCGCGGCTGCCCGGGCGGTCGAACTGGCCGCTGCCGCTGACGGGTTCCTTGGCCGCGTCAATCTCCGGGTCGACATAGCGGGCAAACCAGCGGATGAGTTCGCGGCGCAGCTCGGCAACCCGCTCGGCAACCCGCCCGGCAGCGGCCGGATCAGAAACGGCCGGGTCGGCGGCGGCCGGGTCGGCAAGCAGGTTCTGCTCCTCGCCGGGGTCGGCCACCAGGTCGTAGTACTCGTCGGGGCCGTAGGGGTGGCGGCAGATGAGCTTGTCATGGCGGGTGCGGATCATGCGGGCGGGGCCGTATTCGTCAAAGACCACGAGGGGTCGGTCGTCGACGAGGGGTCGGTCGTCGGGGTGTTCAGACTTCGCAGAAAGAAGTGTGGGTGCAAAGGAGCGGCCCGGCAGATCCGTGCGCTCACCCAGACTATGCTCAAGTGCGGCGAAGTCACAGAGGGAATGAATGAAGTCGTACTGGCTCCAGAGGCCGTCCTCGACCGCGCCGCAGGGGACGCCGCCCGCCGGCCAGGCCAGGATGGCGGGCACCTGGACGCTGGTGTCGAAGAGGTTAAAGGGCCTGGTACCGTTGCCTTTCCCCCAGATGCCGTGGTGGCCCATGTTCATGCCGTTGTCGCCGAGGAAGAAAATGAAGGTGTTGTCGAGCTCACCCGCCGCCTCCAGGCGCGCGAAGAGCCGCCCGATACCGCGGTCCATCGCCGTCACCGCGCTGTAGTAGCCGGTCAGCAGCTCGCGGCGCCGCTCACCGCGGCCCATCGGCGCGCTGGCCACCTGCCAGGGATGGTAGGGCAGGTCGGGCACGGAGTTGAAGGGGCAGTCGGCGTAAAGGGCGCGGATTTCCTCCGGATGCTGCTCGTAATCCCAGGGGCTGTGCGGCGCCGTGTAGTGCACGGAGAGATACCAGGGCGCCCGGCTGTCCTGAGCCCGGCTGTCCTGCGGACGCGTGAGCAGCTCGTCCAGATTTTCAAGGGCGCGGTCGGTAATCCAGTCGGTGATATATTCCTCCGTCCAGCCGATCCGGCCGTTGTGGACGACATCAGCCCCGTAGTAGTTGCAGCCGCCGCGCAGGATCGTGCTCCAGCCGGTGAACCCATGCTGCGGGCGCAGACTGTCGCCCAGGTGCCATTTGCCGGCCAGGCGCAGGTCATAACCGTTCCGGGCCAGGATGTCGGTATAGGTCTCCAGGCCGTCCAGGTAGCCAATAGCCCTATCTTCTGATGCGAAGTACCCCTCGTAGTACCGATGTCCCGCCAGTGCCTGGATGTCCTCGCGGTTGACATTGCCGCCGCGCAGCCAGTCGACGACGCCGTGGGCGGAGGGGATCATGCCGGTCATCAGGCTGGCGCGCGCCGGGGAGCAGACGGGAGAGGCGCAGAAGAAGTTGCTGAAGCGGACGCCGCGGGCGGCCAGGCGGTCGAGCTCGGGCGTGATGATCTCGTCGTTGCCCGCCGCACCCAGGGCCCAGGAGCCCTGGTCGTCGGAAAGGATCAGGAGGATGTTGGGGCGCTGGAGGGCGTTGGGGCGGTGCTGGTGGTGCTGGGAGTTTGCCGCGGTGGCCGGGGACTGGGTCATGTGCTTCACCTCGTTCTGGATAAGCTCGCTCTGGGTAACATCATTCTGATTAAAAAGGGGCCGGAATCGGCACCCGTGACTCGATTGTGGGGATCGGCGGGCGGCGCGTCAAGTTGACAGGCGCTCCCCGGCTGGTCAAGATGGCGGGGAGGGGTTGCGCGCCGTTCGGGCGGCGCCCCGAACAGGAGGAGGTTTCTTAAATGACAACACGGAAGGATCAGCAGGGGACGGGGGCCGGCGGGCCACGGCGGGTGATTTTCATCATGACCGACACGCAGCGCACCGACATGGTGGGCTGTTACGGCCACCCGGATATGAAGACGCCGGGTATCGACGGCATAGCGGCGCGCGGTCTGCTCTTTGAGCGCGCCTATACCTGTCAGCCGGTCTGCGGGCCGGCCCGGTCGGCGATCTTCACCGGGCAGTACCCGCACTCAAACGGTGCCTGGGGCAACTCCATGCCGCTCGGGGCCAATGTCCGCACGATCGGCCAGCGCCTTCACGACCAGGGGATTCTGGCCGGCTATATCGGGAAGTACCACCTGGACGGCAGCGACTACTTCGGTTTGGGTGAAGCTTCGCCGGGCTGGGATCCGGAGACCTGGTACGACATGAGAAACTTCCTGGAGGAGATGCCGGACGACGACGCGCGGCGTGCGTCGCGCAAGCAGGAGACGATGCTCGACCCCGGCGTCAGGGCTGAGGATACCTATGCCTGGAAGGCGACGGAGCGCGCGATCCGCTTTTTGCGTGAACATGAAGAGGAGGACTACCTGCTGGTTCTGTCCTATGACGAGCCGCACGGCCCCAGCCTCTGCCCCGAGCCCTACGCATCGATGTACGCCGACTACGATTTCCCGAAGAGCCCCAACGTCTGGGACGACCTCAGCGACAAGCCGACGCATCAGCGTGTCTGGGCGGGCGAGCATCTGGCGGAGGACAAGGACCGCCTGGTGATCCGCGACCGCTGGCTGCTCGGCTGCAACAGCTTCGTCGACAGCCAGATCGCCCGCTTCACCGCAGCGATTGAGGAATACGCCGACGACGCCCTGATCATCTACACCACCGATCACGGCGACTTTATGCACAGCCACTCGCTCTGGGCGAAGGGGCCGGCGATGTACGACGAGATCGCCCGCGTGCCGCTGATCATCTCGGATCCGCGCGACCGCAGTGCCAGGCGCACCGACCAGCCCGTTTCTCACATCGACCTGATGCCGACGATGCTCGACTTCTTCGGTCTGCCACATCCGGAGCCGCTCGAGGGCCGCTCGCTCGCCCCCGCCGTCGCCGATCCGGACGTGCGCATCAACGACGTCATCTTCACGGAGTTTGGCCGCTATGAGATCGACCATGACGGCTTCGGCGGCTTCCGCCCCATGCGCGGCGCCTATGACGGCCGCTACAAGCTGGTGCTGCACCTGCTTTCGGGCGACGAGCTCTACGACATGGAGACGGATCCCCACGAACTGGTGAACCGCATCAACGACCCGGCCCTGGCCGCCGAGCGCGATCGCCTGCACGACGCCATCCTGGACTGGATGAACCGCACGCGCGACCCCTTCCGCGGCTACGACTGGGAGCGCCGGCCCTGGCGCCTTGACGCGCGCGAGGCCACCTGGGACTACACCGGTTTCACCCGCCAGCGCGAGGACAGCGCCTACGAGAAGCGTCAGCTCGACTACTCGACCGGCCTGGAGATGGTGGAGGCGCACCGGCCTAAGGATCCGGTCTGATCCTGTCATTCTCCAGAAACAAAAAACCCGGCTCCAAGAGGGCCGGGTTTTTCTTTTGTGATTTTGCTTTCTTATGATTTTGCTTTTTTATGCGAAGCCCGCGACCGTCTACCGTTTGGCGCAGAAGACCGTGTTGTCGTAGCTCGTCACGAAGGGGAGGGACTTCCACCAGGCGCTGGCGTCATAGTTGAAGCGCTGGGTAAAGTAGAGGACGTCGCGTCCGAAGGCTGTCTTGCCGTCGAGGGCATCAAGCGCCGCCTGGCGCTGTACGGCTGTCGGGGTACGGCCGCGCCAGGCTCCCGTACTGTAGGGGGTGAACTGGCCCGGTGCCGAGAGCACGGAATTCATACTGGAACCCCAGAGTCCTGAAATGACACGGTTGACCATGACCTGGGCGATCATCAGGCAGCCTTCATAGCCCCAGTGGCTGCCGGATTCGCTGGCGACCATGCTGAGGTAGAGCTCAAGCTCAGAAGCCGTGATGCGGCCGTAGACCGTCTGGCGGCTGCCGTCGCCCGGCTGATCTCCGTCGTTGGGCTTGGGGGTCGGTGCGGGCGTGGGCTGCGGGGCTGGTGTTGGTTGCGGCGCGGGCGTGGGCTGTGGCGCGGGTGTCGGCTGCGGGGCGGGCGCCGGGCCCTGGATTCCGGGCAGGGTCAGCACCTGGCCGATACTAAGCCAGTAGGGGGACTTGATGCCGTTTGCCTCCGCAATGGTCTGCCAGCGGATGCCGTAGCGCTGCTGCAGTGCCCAAAGTGTTTCGCCGGAGCGCACTGTGTGGGTCTGAGCTGTTGTGGGTGCCGGCGCCGGTGTGGGCGAAGGTGCCGGAGCGGGTGCGGGTGTTGGGGCGGGTGCCGGCGTCTGCCCTGCAGCGCCGGGCAGGGTCAACACCTGACCGATACGCAGCCAGTAAGGTGAGCGGATGCCGTTCGCCTCCGCGATGGTCTGCCAGCGGATGCCGTAGCGCTGCTGCAGTGCCCAGAGTGTATCGCCGGAACGAACCGTGTGGCTTCCGGACGTGGTGGGCGCGTTTGTGTTGGGCGTGCCAGGATCGGCAGGTGCCGGGGCGGGTGTCGGTGCCGGGCTGCTGTCTGTAACAGACGGATAGACCTGCCTGCCATTGACATCATAGACGCGATAGCCTTCGTGGCGGCGGGCCTGGGAGATAGCATTGTCAAGAACGAGATAGGCTCCAATTTGTGAAGCGGGCTGCTGCCAGTCACGGCGTACGCGATACCAGGCACTGCTGGCGGCGACCTGTGTAGCGGAGCCGAGGACGGCAGCGGCAAGCAGGGCTGCCAGTACCCGGCCAAAGCCGACTCTGAGCCGCTTCATGGAACGATGGAAATATTTGTCCATCATGGGCATGACTTCCTTTCTATGCCGCGAATTCGGGCTGACCCAAGCGGCAGAATATTTCTATTTTAACCCGTGAAAAAGAGCTCCGGTGACTGCAGAGCGCCTGTGAACAAAATATGAACGAAGAAAGTGAATTATATTTCAGACAGATTGCACGGAGATTACAAACATATTACAGAAAAAATCATGATAATGGCCGAAAGGCGACAGCGCGTTGAACAAAAAAATTCGTACCATTGTCGAACTTCCTGTTGGCGTCATTAATAGAGAAAAAGACGATTTACTTATAAAAGAAGTGTGTTTCAGGGTATCTACCGTGATTGCGGTATGGCTTTATTCAGAAGGAGGGTCAGACAGGTGGTTTTATGCCGCTCGTTTCTGTTACTTGTTGCAACATAGAGATGCCAATGATGTAAACATCTATCTTCTCTTTTTTTCTTAGCACCTATTAAGCTGAGGCTCTCAGGCCTGATGTTCTCCAGCGCTGTTGCGATATCGTAATGATCGAGATTTCTCTCGCCGGAAACAAGCGCACTGCCCTGGTTTGCGTATGACGTATCTTTGATTAGGGTGTCAAAAGCTATGCTTCAGCTCTTGCCCTCTGATTAGACTCTAATAGGCATAATGAATGTTGCTCAGAGGGGATACCTGTAAGATTCCAGCACCTCTAATCTACTCGGTGTGCCAACTTTTGGCGTTGTGTCACCTTTCACTGACACAACTCGCTTTTTTGTCAAAAACGAGGGTGGATTTGCCAACTTTTGGAGTTGTGTCACCTTTTCCTGACACAACTCGCTTTTTTGTCAAAATCGAGGACGGATTTGCCAAGTTTTGGAGTTGTGTCACCTTTCTCTGACACAACTCGACTTTTTGCCAAATTCGAAGATGGAAGTATCTGCTTTTCGAGTCGTACCCATCCCTCTTCTCTCTCACAACTCCTTGCTCGTTCTTAAACATAGCCAACTGACATCTTCCATACGGGATGCTGCGTTCAAGAGACTCTTTCTAATTGTGTAACTTCCGATCTGGACACTCTCCCGCAACCTTCAGCCGCCCGCCGCTTCTTATCATTTTTATTGCGGGTATGCATCGGACACAAACAAATACGCGAAATGACAAAGCAAAAAACGTGCGGTAGCAAGAAACACTCTACTCGCTATTGCTGGAACCAAGAGAACAAATCAAGTCCTTCGTCATCCAACACTTTACAGTGGACTGCTCATGGGTTTTCAGCAGAAGTCTCTTCAGCTCCTATGGTATTAAAGGCGAACGACTTCTGGTCGCCCGCCTCGCAGCATTTGAGTATTTTGTTCTCTTCAAGTTACTGCAAACATGGAGTTTTCCGCAGCAGAGGACTTCGACATATGCGTCAAGGGCTGAAGAAAGAATACAGTAGCACTTTCTGCATTTAGACTGCATAAACATGAGCTTTTGCGCATATGTTGTGCCTTTATGCAACTCATATGAGTTTATATGCACACTACCGACTCAAATAAATGCAGACATACAAAGCTGGCAAGGCTGTTTTCACAGCTGCCAAAGCCAATACAAAGCTGCCAGAACCCGGATACTCAAGCCCCAAAGCCAGATTGCAGAAAATTCTTCGTTTGAGGGGCTTGACAGCCGCCCGCCGCTCTCGTATTGTATCGCTGTACTAAGTGCTTAGTACAGTAACACAGGAAAGCACCTGCCTCTGCAAAACAGTCAGGCATCTGGTAACTGCCTCTGCAACACAGGCAAGCACCTGGTACAGCAATACAAACAGGAGGTATCTGGGATGACAGGAAGCTTCGATGCCGATCGCCCGATCTATCAGCAGCTGGCGCATCGCTTCCGGGAACGGATCGTAACCGGCTACTGGCAGCCAGGCGAACGCATGGCAAGCGTGCGTGATCTGGCACTCGAGTACGGCGTCAATCCGAACACAGTACAGCGGGCTCTGGCGGAGCTGGAACGTGAAGGACTCGCCATTCCGGAGCGCACCAGCGGCCGCTTCATTACGGAAGACGAAGTCCTGCTGCGCTCAACGAAGCGGCAGCTGGCCGTGGAAGCAACGGAGGAGTGGGCCAAACGCCTGCGGGCACTCGGACTGAACCGGGCGGAAGGCGCCCAGCTCGCAGCAGTGGTCTGGACCGACAACCACGAGCCAAACGGCCACGAGCCGGGCAAACCGGACAAGCCGGACAAACCGGACAAAGGAGAATAAGCATGGACAGAGATGACATCATTGTGCGCACCCAGAAGCTGACCAAGCACTATCGCGGGCGGCCGGCACTGGAAGAGCTCGATCTGGAGCTCAAAAACGGGCGCATCATCGGGCTGGTGGGGCCAAACGGCTCCGGAAAGACCACGCTCCTGAAGATACTGGCCGGAGTGCTGGCCGACTACAGCGGGACGGCGGAAGTGCTCGGGATGCGGCCGGGACTGGAGACAAAGTCGCTGGTATCGTACATGCCCGACTGCAGTTTCCTTGAAGACCGCATGACGCCAAACGACGCACTGGACCTGTTTGCCGATTTCTACAGCGATTTCGACCGCAAGCGCGCCTATGAGATGCTGCTGGCCTTTCGCCTGGAGCCGACACAAAGGCTGCGTGACATGTCCAAGGGCATGCGCGAAAAGGTACAGATCACCCTGATCATGAACCGCGCCGCCCGCCTCTATCTGCTCGATGAGCCGATCAGCGGAGTGGATCCGGCCTCCCGCCAGTTAATTCTGGAAGGCATTTTGCGAAGCTATTCCAGCGACAGCTGCCTCATTATCTCCACCCACCTGATTCACGACATTGAGCCGGTGCTCGACGAGGTCGTCTTTCTCGACCGCGGGCAGCTGCGCCTGGCCGGCAATGCCGAGGATCTCAGGGCCGAAAGCGGCGGCAGCATCGATCAGCTGTTTCGCTCGCTCTTTCAGGCGGAAGCTGCCCGGAACTGGGAGCTCGGGGCGCCTGAAAGGCCCGGTTTTGTCGGTCGCCGCTGAGAGCGGTGGCGGACTTCGCATAGAAAGGAACGCATCATGTTCTCTCGTGTTCTAAAGTATGAATTTGCCGCCTGGCGCCGCAGCTATGCCCGCTTCCTCATTGTCATCGGGCTGGTGTTTACGCTCGGCTGTGTGGTGGTGGCGCTGCGGATGCCGATTGTCAGTGAGCTGGCCCTGGCTCTGCCGATCCTGGCGATCATGGCGCTGCCGATCTCCCAGTTTGTGCTGGTGGTGGTCTCCTACTACCGCTCGCTCTACGGCCCCCGCGGCTATCTGACGCACACGCTGCCGGTACCGGCGGGAACCCTCTATGCCGGCAAGCTCGTCGCCTCCATGGCGGCGCTCGTGGTCAGCGGCGCGCTGATGCTGGCCGCGATTGTGCTGACGACAGTAGCTCTTGACCTTTCGGCCCGGACAGCGCCCTTCAGCACGCTCAGAGATGCCCTGGGCGCATTAGGCCGAGTCCCGGGGCTGGGTCTCTGGATCGCAGGTCTGGGGCTTTTGATGCTGCTGTCTCTTTTCTTCAATATCATCAGCATTTTCTGCGCCATTTCCACCGGCTCGGAGGCGCGCTGGCAGGGGCTCGGGATCGGCGGTCCTGTGCTGGTCTATGTCCTGATCTATGTGGCGGGACAGCTGCTGACGCTGGGGCTGATGCTGACGCTGCCGCTGGGACTGCAGATTGACATGACGCCGGTCGCGCTGGCAGAAAGCGGCGGCCCCCTGTCGATGCCGGGACTTGGCATTGTATCGGGCAACATGCTTATGGCATTCTGGGATGCGATCCGTGAACCGAATCCGCTGGTGGCGACCGTCGGACTCGGCAGCTTCCTGGCCGGCCCGGTGCTGACCGCCGTCTGCGCCTGGCGGACGGTGCGCTCGATCCGCTGCCGTACCAGTCTGCGCTGAACTGGAACGCTGAGGAGTTATGCGAAATCCATGCTTGCCGTCCGCAATCTGACTTTGATACACCGCCGGGACCTGCGCTGTTTCGTCCGCAACTTCAGCTTCCATCTGCACCCGGGAGAGCGGGCCGCCCTGATCGGCGAGGAGGGCAACGGCAAGTCCTCCCTCCTCGCCTGGATCCACGATCCGGCGCTGGTGGAGGACTACATGCTGGTGACGGGCAGCGCCAACCGGGAGCGGGTGCGCACAGCTTATCTGGCACAGCAGCCGGGGCTTGAGGAGCTCCGGCTGTCGCCGCGTCAGCTCGTAGAGCGGGAGGCCTGGGCGGGCCGGGAGCCCGGCCGCCTGGCCCGGCTGGCCGCGGAGCTGGGGCTGGAGCCGGAGCTGCTGGCGGCCGAGCGGCCGCTTGCCACACTGTCGGGCGGGGAGCGGGTAAAGCTTCGCATATACGCCATTCTGGCTGCGGAGCCGGATGTGCTGCTGCTCGATGAGCCCTCAAACGACCTGGATCTGCCGGCTCTGGAGTGGCTTGAGCGCTTTATTCAGGGGACGCGGCTGCCGCTTTTATATGTGTCGCACGATGAGGTGCTGCTCGAGCGGACGGCCAATGTGATCGTCCATATTGAGCAGCTCTGGCGGCGGACCCAGCCGCAGGTCACCGTGGCGCGGCAGGACTACCGCAGCTATGTGGCCGGGCGGGCGCGGCGCTATGAGCAGACGGCGGCGCTGGCGGCGAACGAGCGGCGGGAGCTGGCGGCGCGCGAGGAGCGGCAGCGGCGGCTCGAAAGCGCGGTGGCGCATGCGCAGCGGTCGGTGTCGCGGCAGGCGCCGTCGGAGGGGCGGCGGCTGAAGAAGAAGATGGCGTCGGTGCAGGCGACCGGGCGGCGGCTCGAGCGGGCGCGCCAGGAACTGACGGCGCGGCCGTATCGCGAGGAGGCGCTGGACCTGGCATTCGCGGCGGATGTCGCCGTGCCGGCGGGGCGGGTGGTGCTCGACTGGCGGCAGGACGAGCTGCGAAGCCGCGACGGTCGGCGGCGGTTGGCGGGGCCCGTGGAGCTGTACTTGCGCGGCCCGGAGCGGGTCGGGATCGCCGGCGCCAACGGCAGCGGGAAGTCGACGCTGCTGGCGGCAATCCGGGAGGCGCTGGTGGCGCGCGGCGACCTTCGCATCGGCTGGATGCCGCAGAACTACGACGAGGCCATGGACCCGGCGGCGCTGCCGGTGGACTGGCTCTGCCCCGACTGCGATCGCGACGAGCGAGACGCGCTGCGCTCCTGGCTGGGCAGCGCGCGCTTCTCCGGCGAGGAGATGCAGCACCCGCTCGGCGAGCTCTCCGGCGGCCAGCGCGCCAAGCTCTTTTACCTCCGCCTGATCCGCGAGCGCTCAGAGGTCCTGCTGCTGGACGAGCCGACGCGCAATCTGTCGCCGCTGTCGAACCCCGTCATCCGCGCCATGCTGGGCGCATTCGGCGGCGCCATTCTGGCGGTGTCGCACGACCGCCGTTTCCTGGCCGAGGTCTGCACGCGGGTGCTCGAGCTGCGGCCTGACGGGCTGCACGAGCTCGACGTCAGTGAATGGCGGTTGGACAGGTAGGCACACTGCAGAGCGTGGGGTGATGAGCGTGTCTCCCTGGTGGGAAGACCGGTGAGCACATCAGGAAGACGGCTGGCAAAGGATCGCGCAGGGTCAAGATCGAGAGTTTTACAAAAAAGATTTTGTATTTCTCTTCATCGGACAACGCTACCATGTACTAAAACAGCGACACGGACATAAAAAAGTCATTATCACCATTGCCCGCATGCTGCTTTCGGTCATCTATACACTCTTGTCCAGAGGCAAGCTATTCTCAATAGAGATGTATGAAGTCTAATTCGAACGCCTGCTGTTCATCTATCCCCGAAACCACAAACCCATAAGCCACCAAAGAGGCTTGGTTATACCTCCGATTTATCAGTTCGGAACAATCATGGCATCTTAAGTGGCAATATGGTTGGCAATATAAATGGCAACATAAACGGCATAAATGGCAATATAAACCATAACTTCATCGGTGAAGAGCGAGCAGTGCTTGAACTACTGGTGTTTAATCCAAAAGACAACACAAGCTCAAGACACAGAAAAAAGGTGTCTCTAAACGCACCTTCTCAAGAATCTTCTCATCTTTGAAAGATAGGGCATATATGAGGCTGGTGTTCAAGTATTTTGAAGATCGCTCTTCCAATTGCTTGCGTGCGATCAGCTTCACTAATCTCCGGAATGTGAATGATATGCGATAGAAACAGCAAGCAACGAGGATGATGAGCATGTTTATAAAGTATAAGGGTGATCCAGGTTCGGCTGCCCTGAACAAGTGAGGTGAAGGGTGATACGGCCGCTACGCGCCGAGCAGCGGTGCGCGCCACCTCTCTGTGGTCAAAATAACGTGAAATCCAAATCATTTTGGATACCACGTTGTTTTGGCCAGAAACAGACCTTCCGTGGTCAAAGTAGCCTGGTATCCAAATCGTTTTTTGGATTACACGCCGATTTGACCAGAATCGGGGTCTTAGTGGTCAAAATAGTCTGATATCCAAATTCTTTTTTGGATTACACGCTATTTTGACCAGAATCCGGCCCTTCGTGGTCAAAGTAGCCTGATATCCAAATCGTTTTTTGGATTTCACGTCATTTTGACCAGAATCAGGCCCTTTGTGGTCAAAGTAGCCTGGTATCCAAATCGTT
>JASGUW010000233.1 GCA_030055235.1 Bacillota bacterium | reverse complement strand
ATTGAGCCTGCCGTCAAATCCATTTCCGGTTCAGAATGGTGCCCATGATAGGGAAAAATTGCGCTGGTGCCCCGAAACCGGGGCAGGAGCGAAAAAATTGTCCAGGGGTGGACAAAAATTGCGCTGGTGCCCCAAAACCGGGGCAGGAGCGAAAAAATTGTCCAGGGGGGGAAAAATTGCGCTGGTGCCCCAAAACCGGGGCAGGAGCAGAAAAACTTGTCCAGGGGTGGACAAAAATTGCGCTGGTGCCCCGAAATCGGGGCAGGAGCAGAAAAACTTGTCCAGGGGTGGACAAAAATTGCGCTGGTGCCCCGGAATCGGGGCAGGAACGAAAAAATTGTCCAGGGGTGGACAAAAAATGCGCTGGTGCCCCGAAATCGAGGCCGGAACAGAAAAACTTGTCCACACCTGTTTACTCCTTCTGGCGGTGCAGCACCGCCGCTGTCTCTTTTTATTCTTTTTCTCAAAGCGGCGGCAAACGAATTGATAGGAAGCAGTCGTGCGGGCGACACTTACTGCGGTGTCCTGAAATGGGAACGTAAAAACCGACTAAGGGAGCTCAAAAACGTGTTTGTGCCGCTGACCTGGACAGGGGCTCCGAGTTTTGTCTGGGGTATGAAGTCGAAGGATCCATGATTTGCTGCTCGTGGCGTTCCATGTGCTCGAATTCGGTGTCAATGTGAATGAAGCCCGGAGGTGTCTGCCACTTCTGAGAAAGAATACCCGCTGAAGAAGTCAAGGGTTGTAGAAGCCACACTTCTGTTTCCCAGCCTGGTTCCGAGACTCCGCCTCATTGAGGGAACATGTCGCCTGCCCTGGAACTATAGGTGCGGACACCTCAAATGCGACGGACTTGCGCGACTCATTTAGCATGCGGTGCCAGCAATAGAAGGCATTCTGATACATACCATTCTCCGCGCACCACCGGGTTACGGTGAGTTTGCTTTCTTTCTGCCTGTCCTGGACTTTGCCAATGTCGGAGCCGATCCATCCGTGCCATCTCTATTGCTCCTTAGAGCTCTTGATGATGACACTCTATATCGGTATAGAAATAGATGTTACCCGTCCGATTATGAACCGCTTACCCTCGCGCAGGCCAGCGGCGGATCCGCATTCATCTCATTTGTTCAGAGAAAGCGAGCCTGGACCACCCCTATTCCTTTAGAGGATACGCTCGCCATCCTATCGCATTCCGTTCACATTCCGGCAGATTATGAGACTGATTCCTGCGCAAACAATTGTGCGCGAGTAATCATACGCAAGCAATTGGAGATGTAACCTTCAGAATACTTGCATGCAAAGCACAAAAAACTGTAATGTTGCAGGTACTCAAGGAATGGCTGGAAAGAGGTTTTTCGTGCCTCGACAGATATGACGCGCACTCAGTCACGCCAATCTCACCTGCCACGCCAATCTCACCCAGTCACACCAGTCACGCCTGCCACGCCAATCTCACCTACCGCGTTAATCTCACCTACCGCGTTAATCTCACCCTGCCGCGTAAATCTCACCCGCAGCGTAAATCTCTCTTGTCGCGGCTCCCGCTTTCGCGTAATGTAAATCATGTTCTCTTAACTCGCGAGGAGGTGCTCCATGCTGGCCAAGGATCGTGAACGCCTGCGGGATCTCGCGCGCCAACAGCGCGACATTGCCCACTCGGATGAGATGCAAAAGACCCGTGCCCTCTGGCAGGCGCACAATGACTTTCGCGGACAGCGCCCCATGATCCTGGTCGAGCTCTGGACCTTCGGCGACGAGCTCATCCCCGAACGCATGCGCTGCCAGGGCGAAGAAGCCCGCGCCATCGAGCGCTCATTCCTGTCAACCCTCATTCCCTACACGGTCTACCACGACGACCAGGTCGTGCCGCCCCACTTCGCCGTCACCCGCGACATCTGGTTCCGCATCTTCGACGTCGACATCCGTACAGAGCACAGCCGCGACTCCGCCGGCCGCGAAATCGGCCACCGCTTCGAGCAGGTCATCCACGACTTTCAGGAGGATGTTCCGCTCCTGGACCCCTCCGCCTGGGGCTATGAGCGCGAAAAAACCAGGCACCGCATCGAAGTCTGTACAGAAACCTTCGGCGACATTCTCCCGGTCAAGCTCACAGGTGCCAGCCTCGGCGCCACACCAACACAGGATGTCGTGCACCTGATGGGCATGAAGGACATGCTCTTTGCAATGATGGACTATCCGGAAGACTTCAGAGCCTTCATGGAGCGCATCGCCGACGAGTACCTCGCCTTCTTCGACTGGCTCGCCGCCGAAAACCTGCTGTTGCCAACCACTGCCGAAGAGCACCTCGCTCAGGGCAGCTACTGCTTTACGACCGAACTCCCCGGCGCCGAGCTCGATCGCCCCCACAGCCCCGCAGATCTCTGGGGCTACATGGACTCCCAGGAGAGTGTCGGTATCTCACCGGCCATGTTCGCCGAACTCATCTGGCCCGCCTACCACCGAGTGGCCGAGCATTTCGGCCTGCTCTCCTACGGCTGCTGTGAGCCCGTCCATGGCATCTGGGACAGCTGCCTCTCCACCCTCAAGCATTTACGCAAAGTCAGCATCTCCCCCTGGTGTGACCAGCGCTTCATGGGCGAGCGCCTGGCCGGCCGCCGTACCATCTTCCATCGCAAGCCAAGTCCGCTCTACCTGGGCACCGGCACCACGCTCGATGAGGAAGGCCTCACCGCCCACATCGAAGAGACGCTCGCAGCAGCCGCCGGCTGCACGCTCGAGTTTTCACAGCGCGACGTCTACACCATCAACCACGATCCCGGAAAGCCCAGGCGCTATGTCGAAATCCTGCGGGAGACGATCGACCGCTGCTGGCACGGCTGAGCCCGTTCCTTTTCGCAGAGCCACCTAACTCCCTGCACCAAATCGGGATACCGCTCTTCACACAAGCCTCTTAGTCCCTGCACGAAGCCGCCTGGTCCCTACACGAAGTCGGGATACTGATAGTCCACCTCAACAGGCAGCCCACTGTCCGCCGACTCCATGATCGCCAGGATCACCTCCACCCCGCGGATTGCGTCGCCCACGGTGACGTGGAAATCCTCCCCCGTCAGCAGGCAGTCAACAAAACTTCTGATGCTCTGATAGGCGAAGCCCGCCGGCCGACCGAACACATGGTTCTGCACCAGGATATCCGGCACCGTCAGCCGTTCGGGCGTAAACAGCTCCAACAGCTGATGGTTCGAGGCATTGATGTTGATCTGCCCCCTGCTGCCCAGAATGGAGCAGCGGAAATCGTTGACATTCGGGTTGCTGTCCGGCGTAATCCAGCCGTTCTCCATCTGCGCCACCACGCCGTTCTTAAATTCCAGCGTCGTCAGATACAAGTCCACGGTATCGACCCCGAGCTCCCGCAGCACGCCCACACGCTTCACCGCATAGACACGGCGCACCTCACTGCCCACGATCCAGCGCAGGGTGTCGACACTGTGGCTGCCCAGAAACCAGAGGATCGAGCTCTGCGCCGCCCAGGGCAACAGCGTCGTCGCCACCCACTTCGTGTCGTTGAGGCGGATATAGGCCGACTGCAGCTCCCCGATCGCGCCCTGACGCACACTGCGCCAGGCCTCGTGATAAGGCGGATTCCAGCGGTTGTGCAGGTCGACCATGACCCGGACATCACTGTCACGCAGAGCCGCTGTCATACGTTCCAGGTCGGCCTGCGTCGTCGCGATCGGCTTCTCAATCAGGACATGGCGTCCCCGCTCCACTGCGGCAATGGTGGCGTCTGCATGGGCGAAGTCCGGCGTCACCACCGCCACCGCGTCGCAGTCACAGCCGTCGAGCATCGCCTCGACATTCGTAAATGCCGCCGGCACGCCCAGCTCCCGGGCCAGCGCCGCCGCCTTCCCCGCCACCGGGTCGGCGATCGCCACCACCTCAGCAAACGGATGTGCCTGATAGATCTGCACATGGTTCTTCCCCCACGTGCCGGCACCCACTACCGCCATTCGTACGCGTTCCATCGGTCTCACCTCCGGTCCCCATACTGCCGCAGCCACAGGCTCAAAGTCCAGGGTCTATAATCCCCATCATGAAACATTTAGACAAACTAACAGGCCGCCTGGGCCTGCGTCCGCTCATGGGCCGCTATCGGCAGCTCTGGCTCCGGGCACCGCGGGACTTGCCGCTGCCGACGGTCTCGGACTTCGCAGAGATCCGCCTCCTGATCGATCCTGACGGCAGCCGCATGCCCGGCATCACCGCCCTCTACGAGCGCGCCCTGGCCGACCCGGAGACCCGCAGGCTCCTGGCCTTTCTTGTCTGGGCCCTGTTCGCTGAGGAGCGCTGCTGGCGCCAGGAAGCCTACGACCTCGATCTGGATGCCCCTGCCTGGGGCCCGGATCTCGGCGCTCTGGCTCTGCTCGTCCTGATTGCCGGCATGGCCGGTCCCACGGGCAGCTACGCCGCCAGCCTGGGCCGCCCCATTCCGGATGAGATCCGCCGCCTGCCCTTTGGCTGGCTGGGCGAAGAGATCGGCCGCTTCTACCGCACAGAAGGGCGGCTCGGCGTCGGCAACTTCGGCTGGCAGCTCGTCACCGCCTCCATGACCCTGCTGCGGGTGGGGAGCCATAATTTCAATCTGGGCAGCTGGTCAAACGATTATGAGCTTTGGCGAAGTCCCTCCAGCGGCCGCGCCCTCGTCCTCCCCCTCCCGGGCCTGGATTTCACCCCGACCGGTGCCCGCCTGCCGGGCGACGAGACGACCACCGGCAGTTTCCGGAGCGAGCGCCGCCTTGATGGTCACCTGCTCCACACGCACCGCCTCTTTTCCTCCGGTTTTGCCGATCCCGAGCCGATCACGCTCGACACCCGGGACTGGGAACGTGAGCTGGGTGCCGGCGATATCACCCTTGCCTTTCATATTCCACGCGAAGACCGCTACACTCCCGACCGTGTCAAGGCCGACTTCCGCGCCGCTCTCAGCGCCTACGCCTCCTGGTTCCCGGAACTTGAGATCCGCGCCATCGACTGCTACTCCTGGCTCTTCTCCCCCCTCCTGGGCCTTTTCTTCGATGCCGCGGAGAGCCGCGTCGTCGCCATGCAGCAGGAGTGCTATCTGCTGGCCCCGCTGGCCGGCGACGAGTCCTGGCGCACCTTCGTCTTCGACAATTTCAGCGGCGACCTGCGTCTGGCTCCGCGCGACAACCGCCTGCGCCGCCGCGCTCTTGACTGGTTGGATCAGGGGGGCCGCCTCTACGACGGCCAGATGGTCCTCCCGGTCGTGGACATCGACAGCGAGCGGCCTTTCGCGGCGCTTTACGAAATCGACAGAGTCCGCGCCCGCCACCTGGAGGCCGGCCTGGATCCCCGCCGCCCCCTCTGAAACAGGCAGTTGTGACTGACAGATGAAACGCATCAGAGATGTGTTCAAGCTGGCAGTCATTCGAGGTTTCGGCCTGTAAAGCAGAATTCGTGTTGGCGATCTATCGTGCAGGCAACTGACATGCCTGCTTAGATTGAAAACAGCGGGCCATTACCGCTACACACGCTTTTCATTGTCCAACGCATTACTGCGACAAAACTCTTTCTGAGAGAAGGAGGCATGCGTATATAACCTCTTCCCATGACAAATCTCCAACAAAATACGATTGCTTGGCAAAATTTTCCCAATTTGATTTCATAATCTTGCTGTTGGAGACGTCGCTCAATATAGAACTATAGTGCCCAAGCTGCTTTTCCGTTCCTCTCTTTCTGCTTGTATTAGCAATAGCCTGTTTCAAAACAGACAAATCGAAATGCCCTTCCTTTGTCAGAAGATAGACATCATAAAAATCTCTCATCCTGTATTGGCTGTTCCTCTGGCAATCATTGTTTCCAGTTTTCTGCCAGCAAAGTCTCAAGATTGTACGTCATCAGCCTGATACTGCGTTCTTCGAACATTAATTGATAGTCATATGAAACTGCCTGTGGTGTGATAGCGTCTCCTGTTGACAAGTCGATTCTGATAGCCTGACGTATTCCATCAAAGCTTCCCTGAAGCGCAAATCGTTTCCCCGGATAGTCGTGTTCTCCCATGATCTGTGTGGCTTTGGTAATGACAAAATTCACAGCTTCGCCAACTGGTGTTTTTATGATTTCCTGAACAATAAGCTCAGCTTCTTCCAGATTTAGTGGAAGACCTTTTACAGTAGAATCAATGTCCATTGTTGAGCGTAAATCGAGACCAACCAAAGAAGCAATCAATAGTCCGCCTTTCAGGATAAATTGATCGCTGTAAGGAGATTGGGATATACGTTCTAAAAACCGCTCCATAAAAAATAAGCGGATGTAAACTTGCGACTTATGGCTATCTCCTTTTGTAAGTTGTTTTACCTTTGCCTTTAATTGCCTGGAATCACGAATCACAAAAGAACCTCCGTATATCTCCTCATGGCTCCTTCAATACTGAACATTTGGGCATATTGCATCAACAGGGGAATATTTTTGTCCTTTCGTTCAAAATATAATTTGAAGGCCTGCTGAAAAATTTGAATGTCCGTATTCTCTTTGTTCCGAAGCAAATCACAAATTGCCCTCTCTTTGTCATATGCAGCAACCCTGTTACCGAAGGGCGTTGAAAGGTCCGTTTTGCCCAATAAAAACTTCTCCCTATCAAGCTGAAAAACACGAATCTGACGCTTGCGCAGATGAGAAGCATTGTATCCACGAGGAGCAGATACCGTAACCTCGAATGGCTCACGTTCCATAAGATTGTTCAGGTACAGAGCTGTCTCATGTGAAAAGCAGACTTGCTGATTTAGAGTGCTGATTACAAAAAGATCATCGTCCCATGCGTCTTCTGTTTTATATAGCCCTTTCGCTACACGAATTAAGTCCTGTTTTTTCGTAAAATCATAAAAATACGGAGCCGATACATCTAACTCAAGTGCATCACTTGTTCTGATATATCCGTTACCCTCTTCCAACAACAGAAAAAGTTGATCTACCTTTCTCAAAATACTTAACCTCCACGCTACACCTTATATCATTATGTAGCGCCAATATAAAGTCAAATGATTTTTCAGTATCTTCCAGGTAGATAGTCTGAAGAACATCAGAGCAAAATCAATCCAGCTCATCCTCCTTGTTTCAGCCTCGATATGCCTGTCAACTTTAAATTAGGACAATGGAACGATCGAATTAACTGCCATTTGTACACACCTGCCTGCTGTCCGTTTTCAGTATGCTCATCAAACATCAGATGACCCGTCTGATCGAAAACGAAGTTCCAGCGCAAAAGAAGTCCGATTCAGGTCTTCAACCCGAACATCTGATTTCGCTGCAGCAGCTGCCTTCGACAAAGGACAGCGGTTTTATGTGGCAGGCTTTGCAGCGATTTTTATAAGGGAGCTGTTGGCAGCTTGTTTCCTTCCTGATGCAGGTCAGAAACCAGCTCAAGACGCCAGAAGCGCCACGAACCTTTCCGGTCCGCGGCGCCCCCAGAAACCAAGTTTCAGCTGCAAAAACTAGAGTGACTCAAGCTCCCGGCGCAGATCCGCCAGGGATTCGCCGCTCTCCTTCGCGATGCGGGCGAGATCCTCATACTCCACACTGCGGCGCTCGATGCCTGCACCGCGTCCACGCTTGAGGCGAACCGGGCCACGCTTCGTCTCCACCGTCTCCACTGCCCGCTCCAGCACCCGCCGCGTCCAGCCACGGCTGCGCACACCAAAGCTCGTCGTATGCCGCAGCATCAGGAGCTCAAAACGTTCACGTTCCTCCGCCCGCACCAGACAGGACAGCTGCCAGGCCGGCCGCTGCTTCTTCATATAAATCGGCGTGTGCCAGACATCGAGGGCTCCCGCACCGAGCAGCACTTCCATCGCAAACCCAAGCTCCTCACCGGTCATGTCATCGAGATTGCAGACGATTTCCACCACCTCTGCCGGCGTTTCCACGGCAGCGGCAGCCGTCTCCCGCCCGAGAAAGGTGCGGACGCAGTTCGCCGCCGCGAAATCCTTCGTCCCCATGCCATAGCCGATCGTCTCAACTGTCATCGCCGGCTGGCTGCCCCAGTCCGTCGCGAAGTGCCGCAGCAGAGCCGCTCCGGTCGGTGTCGCAAGCTCACCCCGAATCGTGCCCGCATAGGTCGGGACACCACGCAGAATATGCGCCGTCGCAGGCGCCGGCACCGGCAACACTCCGTGCTGTGTACGCACCAGGCCACTGCCGACATGCACCGGCGACACAACGACACGCGCCGGGGCCAGCAGCTCCATCAACAGGCTGACGCCCACAACATCGGCAACCGCATCGAGCATGCCGACCTCATGGAAGTGAACGGCATCGAGGTCCTTGCCGTGGGCCTTCGATTCGGCCTCCCCGATCAGGGCATAGACAGCGCGCGCATCGCTCTGCACCTGCTCACTGACAGGAAGACTGTCAATGACGGCATAGACCTCCGCCAGACCCATATGGCTGTGCGGCCCATGATGGTGGTGGTGATCGTGATCGTGGTCAGGGTGATGATGATCGTGATCGTGGGGGTCTCCGTGGATATATCCATGGTGATGGTCATGGTGGTGATCACGGTGATGATCATGTGTATGCCCGTGGTCGTGATCGTGGTCGTGATCGTGCGTATGGTGATGATGATCATGCGAATGCCCGTGATCATGGTCGTGATCGTGGTCGTGATCGTGGTCGTGATCGTGCGTATGGTGATGATCATGGTGGTGATCATGGTCGTGGGGGTCTCCGTGGATATATCCATGGTGATGATCGTGCGTATGCCCGTGATCGTGCGCCGGATCGACATCCTCGCTATGTTCCAGTTCGCCGCGAATGGACACGTCAATATGCGTTCCCATAATGCCGCATTTCTCGGAAGCCGCGCGCGTGACCACCACACCCTCAAGTCCCAGCGAATTCATGCGCTCCAGAAAGCGATCCGCCTCCGCCTCGGGAAGAAGTTCCAGCAACGCCGCCATCAGCATATCGCCGGCCACTCCCATATTGCACTCGATATAAAGTGTCATGCCATCCTTCATGTTTCTCTCCTTTTCATGAGCCTTCTCAGCTGTCATCCACGAGACCGCATCCGGACGTCCTGAACCCGGCACACCGCACCTTGATCCGCTTCGACTTCACCTAGCCTCAGCAGCATCCCTCCGACAGTGCAGCACTTAACCCCCGGCTGTCTCCAACCCCGGCATCTGATTGATCCGGCTGGCCATGAAAGCCGCGCCAAAACCATTGTCAATGTTCACCACAGCGATCCCGGAGGCACAGGAATTCAGCATCGCATGCAGCGCCGTCAAGCCACCCAGGTTCGCCCCATAGCCGACACTTGTAGGCACCGCGATCACGGGAGCAGCGACCAGCCCGCCCACCACAGACGGCAGCGCACCCTCCATTCCCGCCACCGCGACGATCACCCGCGCCGCACGCAGTTCGTCCACGCGCCGCAGCAGGCGGTGCAGCCCCGCCACACCGACATCGTAGATACGACTCACGCGATTGCCGAGCACCTCGGCCGTCAGCGCTGCTTCTTCGCAGACCGCCATATCACTGGTTCCTCCACTGACTACAACGATCGACCCAACCAGCGCCTTCTCTCTGTCACGGTTTACAATGCCCAATTCAGGCAAAGCATGGTACTCCAGATCGTGTTTCTCCCCCACAATCTGCGCCGCACTCTGCGACATGCCCGTGATCAGGATGTCACGCGCACCGAGCTCATGGAAGCGGTCGACGATGCCCAGTATCTGTTCGTCGCTCTTCGAGCGCCCGTAGATCACCTCCGGCACGCCCTGACGCCGCGCCCGGCTCAGATCGAGCGTGGCGTAGCCCAGGTCTGCGACCTGGCTGTCAGCGAGCGCCGTAAGCGCCTCGTCCTCATTCAGCTCCCCCCGGCGAAAGCGCTGCAGCACCTCGCGCAGACCAGCCTCGTTCATCCGCTACCCTCCCGAAACCTGAGGTCCAGCAGCACAGCCGCGAAGTCCTCTCCCAGCCGCGCCACTATTTCTTCCCGTCGCTCCAGCAGCAACGGCAGTTCGTCCGCCGTTACCTCAATTCGCGCTGCTTCTCCCATCACTCGGACGCGGAAATCCCGCAATCCCATCGCGAACATGGCCGACTCCGCCCGCTCTACGCGCTCGAGCAGCTGCGGCGTGATCTCCCGTCCCGTGGGAATCCGGGTAGCCAGACAGGCATAGGCGGGCTTGTCCCAGGTGAAGAGCCCTGCCCGGCGCGACAGCTCCCGGATCCTGGCCTTTGTCAGTCCTGCCTCACGCAGCGGCGAATGCACTTCGAGTTCCACCAGAGCGCGCATCCCCGGCCGATCCGCAACGTCGTCGCTGGCGTTCGAACCGTCGAACAGCACCGTCCGCCCGTCGGCTCGCGCGGCCTCCTGCACCGCCCCCATGATCGCGCGCTTGCACCAGTAGCAGCGTTCGGGGCTATTGCTACTTACTGCCGGGGATGACAGCACATCGAGTTCGAGCACTTCCATCTCGGCCCCGAGTTCAGCCACCAGACGCCGGGCATCCTCCCGCTCGAAAGCAGGCTGGAATACGGACGCTACATAGTAGGCTTTTACATCAAGACCCTGCGCCAGCGCCGCATGGAGAAGATAGGCGGAGTCCACTCCACCCGAAAAGGCCAGTGCCACCCGCTCGAAGCGGCTTAAGACGGCAGCGAGTTCGGCGGGGACAGATTGGAACTTAGCGTCATTCAGGTCCATCTAATGTCACAATGCCTCCCTCGCCAGAATATCCATATGTGCTGCTTTTCCGAGTCTAGCACAGGGGCCGGACCTCTAGCCGTCACGCAACTCAGCCAGCGCGGGCGGGCGCGGTTTCCGCCAGCCGGATCTGCCCCCGTCACGGGGCCTTCTGGTTCCGACCAGCCCGTATCTTTTAGGCGATCATACTGCCGCCGGCTCTCTGTGTCCTGCTGATCCGCCCACTTTATATGTCCTCTCCTGGGTTTAGTCGTTCCACGCGGGCATGGTTTTAGGATTTTTCAGTTTTCCAGTGCTTCAGGCAGAACTCTCTCGAAACTGAATGTGCAAAATTTCAACCTTTCGCGAGGTTAACTGCATATATATTCATAAGTGTGTATATAAATAACCATATATGCGAATCATTGAATAACTATGCGCGAACTAAGCCCAAAAACTGCGAAAGGTTGAAATTTTGCACAGGCGGTAAGCAAATCGGTACAGGCACCCTGCTCTATCTACAGGCAATCGGCTCTACTCTCAGTCCCTTTATGTCCGGCCGATCCGCCCACTTTTGTATCCTCCCCTGAGTTTTTTGTTTTCCACGCGGGCATGAATTTTGAATTCTCAACTCTCCAGTACCTCAGGTGGAACTCTCTGGAAACTGATTGTGCAAAATTTCAACCTTTCGCGAGGTTAACTGCATATATATTCAAAAGCGTGCATATAAACAATTTATTATGCGAATCATTGAATAACTATGCGCGAAACAGGCCCAAAAACTGCGAAAGGTTGAAATTTTGCACAGGCGGTAAGCAAATCTGAACAGGCACCCAGCTATATCTACAGGCAATCGGCACAACTCTCAGTCACTATAATGCCGGCCGAACAGCCAACGTTTGAAACATCCCCTGAGATAAATGTGTTC
>JASGUW010000232.1 GCA_030055235.1 Bacillota bacterium | reverse complement strand
AGTGCCCTGTAAAGAGTGGTCAAAAATTGCGCAGGTGCCCCGAAACTGGGGCAGGAGCAGAAAAAATTGACCAGGGGTGGACAAAAATTGCGCTGGTGCCCCGGAATCGGGGCAGGAGCGAAAAAATTGGCCATGGCTGGCCAAAAAAGGGCGTTTGTGCCCCGGAATCGGGGCAGGAGCGAAAAAATTGTCCACGGCTGGACAAAAATTGCGCTGGTGCCCCAGAATCGGGGCAGGAACGAAAAAATTGGCCATGGCTGGACAAAAATTGCGCTGGTGCCCCAGAATCGGGGCAGGAACGAAAAAATTGGCCATGGCCATTAACCCCAACTGGCGGTGCAGCACCGCCGCTTTTTATTTTTTATTCAATACTCACGAAGCGGCGGCAAACGAATTGATAGGAAGCAGTTGTGCCGGCGACACTTGCTGTGCTGCTCTGAAACGGGAACATCAAAAGCGATCAAGAGAGGCAAAAAAGCGGTTGTACCTGAGAATCGGGCAGGAGCTTTGATTTTTGTCCACATAATGAGGTCAAAGGATGCATGACCTGCTGCTCATGGATTTCCAGGTGCACAAATTGACCAGAGCCAAGCCCACTACACTCAATATAAGAGCCCGGCCGCAGGCTGTCTTTTGCGGCGGGCTCTTTTCGCAATTATCGCTTCTGCACTTCTGCCGGCTGGGCTCATATGAAATCAGCTGAACTCACGGGAGCTCATATCTGGCTTTAGAAAACTTCCAGCCCCCAATCTCAAACTTCTTTTCCGTAAATTTCTTTGCCAGCTGCCGTGTTTCGATATATTCATCGGTCACGCAGACAAAAAACTGCTTCTCATCTTTTTCAACCAGATAGAATGATTTATCCAGATTCTTGATATCGTTAAGGATATCTGGAACTCCAAACGGTCCATCAAAAACAAAGCCAATCACATTATCAATGATCTTTTCACCTGTGCTCAGCTTCTTCTCTGCGAACAGGTAGCGGATGCTTGCATCAGGGAACTTTTCGCGAACGAGGCGATCCTTTTTATTTTGCTTGTTCCCGGTTCCGTAGTCTGACAATTCATACGCTTCCCGTATCACATACTCATCTACAGCCTCTCCATCATCCAGCAGATAGTCGACGCTCACATTGAGAAGCTGCGCCAGCGATTTCAAGTTGTCCACATCGGGGAGGCCCTTGCCTGACTCCCACTTGGCAACGGCAGACCTTGAAACGTTCAGTTTCTCAGCCAGCTGTTCCTGGGTCAGTCCGCAGTATTTGCGTGCAGTCTGGATCTTTTCGCCTAATGTCATTTCCTGTTCCTCCGGCATTTGGATTTGAGCATCATTCTAGGGAGAGGATTTGCACTGACAATAAACTACACGTGGCAGCCGTGTTACGCTCCGTAACAATCCGTTTTCCCATGACATTCGGGGTGATTTCCAGAACATTCCCGAGCTTTCCAGAACATTCCCGAGCACTCCAAGACATTCGCCCAGGACATTTCCGCCAGGCAACCCTGACGAACCGCCGCACCGTTGAATTGACCGCAGTCCCGCTCCTACTCGACCACCCCGCACCCGACCACCCCGCACCCGACCACCCGCACCCCGCCCGGAACCGGCGCCAGGCCGCCCCGCTCAGGGCAGACGGCGGGCCAGGCCGACGACGAGCTCCGCCGCCACGCGCGCGGAATCGGACTTGTTGGTGTCGTAGGCCGCGTTGGCGTCGTCATCGGCCATGTCGGAGATAGAGCGGATGACGAGCAGGGGCAATTCATTCATGTGGCAGACCTGGGCGACGGCGGCAGACTCCATGTCGGCAGCCAGGGCCCCCGTTGCCTGCACAATCTGCTGACGGCGCTCGTTCGAGGCAACAAACTCATCGCCGGTCGCAATGCGGCCGACACGATAGCGGATGCCGCTGAGGCTGCCGTCAGCCAGCTTCTCTTCCAGAATGGCGGCAGTGAGATCCACCAGATCGTGATCACTGGCAAAGACATTTGTGAAAGGGCGGTAGGCGAGCAGAAACTCGGAAGGAAAGTCATGAAAGACAAGCTCGCGGCCGAGCACGACGTCTCGCGGGGCCAGACTGCTGTCGAGTCCTCCGGCGATACCGCAGTGCAGAACCAGCGCAGGTTCGACAGCATCAATGATGAGCTGGGCGGAACGGGCCGCGTTGACTTTGCCAATGCCGCAGTCTGTCAGCGTCAGCTCATGGCGGCCGATCGTACCGCTGACGAGCATCTGCCCCGCATGCCGGCGCTCGGAAACCTCCTGCAGACGCTCGCGAATGGCCTCAAGCTCCAGGTCCATGGCGGCAATAACGGCGATACGCATATTTAGTCTCCTTTAATAAAGGCTAACAGCCCCCACAAGATAATCTCCAGAGCCTATGGTATCATGCGACGATTTATCTATCCGCACGCACCATTAAGGGATTCAAGGGAGGGTTCCATGGAGCAACGTAACAAACAGGCTATTGGCTATCTGCCCGACGAGACACCACCGCCGGCCAAACTCATCGTCTTTGCACTGCAGCAGATTCTGGTCATGTTCCCGGCTACGGTTCTGGTCGCGATTCTGACCCGCTTCGACATCGCCACCACCATCTTCGCCAGCGGTTTCGCCACCATCTGCTTCCTGCTGATCACGAAACGCCAGATTCCGCTGTACTACGGCTCGAGCTTCGCCTATATCGCCGCCATTACCGGCCTGATGGCCAGCCAGCAGGCGCTCGGCGTGAGCCAGGTCGACTCCATCCGCATGGCACAGTTTGGCATCATGATGAGCGGTCTGGTATCGATCGGCATCGGCCTCATCATCAAGCGCAGCGGCCAGCGCTTCATCGAGCGTGTGCTGCCGCCGACCATCACCGGCCCGATCGCCCTGGTCATCGCCATGTCGCTGGCCAAGAACGCTCTGGACAACGCAGCCGGCGGCGGCCAGCTGCTGGCGGCACTCGGCTCCAAGGACATGAGCGGCATTGAGGGCTTCGCTGATCTCGGCGCCCTGAGCAGCTATGTCTCCGCCAACTGGGCCGTCGCCCTGATCACGCTGGTGGTGACCATCCTCTTTTCGGTCTATCTGAAGGGCACGCTGAGCCAGCTGCCGATCCTCTTCGGCATTCTGGTCGGTTATGCCCTGGCCACGGTCGTCACGCTCGCGACGCCCTGGAAGCTGATCGACTTCGCCGCCATTGCCAATGCCAACTTCATCGCGGTGCCGCGCTTCACGCTGCCGACACCAAACATGGCGGCCGTGGCCGCGATCATGCCGATCGCCCTGGCCACGGTGCCGGAGTCAACCGCCCACCTCTTCCAGCTTGACATCTATGTCAACGAGCTCGCCCGGCGCAAGGGCTCGAAGAAGACCTACTCGATCGGCGACAAGCTCGGTCTGAACCTGATCGGCGACGGCGTCGGCGACATCGTCTCGGCGGCGATCGGCGGCCCCGCCGGCACCAACTACGGCGAAAACATCTCGACCATGGCGATTACCCGCAACTTCTCGACCTCGGTCCTGATCGCGGCCAGCATCATCACCATGATCCTGAGCTTCTCCGGCACCCTGTCGACCCTGATCAACTCGATCCCGCAGGCCGTCATCGGCGGCATCTCGATCTACCTCTTCGGCGTCATCGGCGCCCAGGGCATCGCGATCATGATCAGCCAGAAAGTCGACATGTTTGACAGCCGCAATCTGGCCGTGATCTCCACCATCCTGATCATCGGCATCGGCGGCTCCTACATCAACAACGGCATGATCCCCATGTTCGGCATGGAGATGCCGGCCATCGCCTCCGCCTCCGTCTTCGGCATCATCCTGAATCTGGTCCTCAGCATGGGTCATGCGAAGGCCCCCGCCGACCGCCCCTCCGCTGAGTAAGTAAACGCAATTCCGCGGCGATCGTTTTTAAGCGGTTATATAAAGAGGCGACCGTCCCCTGCCGGGCCGGCCGCCTTTTTCATCGCCTCGAGCGCTCGTCAAGCGCCAGTCAGCGCTCGAGCACCCCGTCCAGAACCGCCCGCTGCATCGGCAGCCCGCGCTCCCAGTGAGTGCGCAGTGTCACCGTCCGCAGCTCGGCCGCACTCTCTTCAATCGACGTCATGACGTCGAGCGCGTGCAGGATCTGCTCGCCGTTTGCGCGCCAGGACCGCCCGGAACGCAGCGCCGCCGCCATGTCCGCCAGACCCAGACCGCGGCTGTTCTCCGCGTAGTCAAAGAGCAGCGGCACGTCGAACCACTCCGACTGGCCCCGCCGCAGGATGCGCACCGGACCGCCGAAGGTATTGGGATCCGGCACCATGATAGTGCCCTCGCTGCCGAAGACATGGAAGCCGGCCTGCTCATTCCAGACCGTGTCAAACGAAGTCGTCAACGTTGCCAGCGCCCCGGAGTCAAACTCCAGAATCGCGTGCAGATCCGTGAAGACCTCGACATCGACCACCGTGCCCGCCAGCGGCTGACTCGTGATCAAGCGCTGCTCAAAGCTGCGCTTGGCCCGCGCCGTCACCGTCCGCACCCCGCCGAGCAGATTCATCAGCGCCGTCACATAGTAGGGCCCCATGTCGAGCATCGGACCGCCGCCCCGCTGGTAATAAAAAGCCGGATCCGGATGCCAACTCTCATGGCCACGGCACATCATGGAGCAGCGGGCACCGACGACCTCGCCGATATAGCCGTCATCGATCAGGCGGCGCACGGTCTGGATGCCGGCCCCCATGAAGGTGTCGGGCGCGCCGCCCAGACCCAGACCGCGGGTGCGGGCGAGGTCGAAGAGAGCTTTGCCTTCATCAAAACTCACACCCAGCGGCTTCTCACTGTAGACCCATTTTCCGGCCTCCAGGGCACGGCGCGTCACCTCATAGTGTTCGTAGGGGCGCGTCAGGTTCAGCACCAGCTCGATCTCGGGATCGGCGAAGACATCCTCGTCACGGGCATGCACGACCGGCACGCCCCAGGCCGCGGCCGCCTGCTGCGAGCGCTCGGGGATCAGGTCGCAGACCGCCCGCACCTCGACATCCCGGAAGCGCTGCGTCAGGTTCTGGAGATAGATGCCACTGATATCGCCGACTCCGACAAAGCCCACACGCAGCGGATCCGTCACTCGGATTTTGCCATCAGACATGCCAGGCCCCCCTTATCAGTACATTTTCAGTTCGCTCAGGAAGGGCGTGGCATCAAGGCCGCGCTCCCTGGCGATGCGGCGCCCCTCACCGGCCCAGAGCAGGCCGCGGCGCATCAGTTCGTTCGCCTCCGGCGCCTGATCGAAGACATCGTCATGGTGGCCGAGCGAGCAGTAGAAGACGCGGCCCAGCCCCCAGAAGCGCGTCCAGGCGACAGGGATGTCAACGGCTTTGTTCGCGGCGTTGTAGTAGGATACCCGCGGGAAACGCGTGGTCGCCAGCACCTCGTTGGCCGGGTCGACATGCAGATAGTACTGCTCAGAACATATGCGAAAATCGCGCAGGCCGTCCGTAATCGGGCTCGAGCCGTGGTGGATGACCACCTCGTAGTCGATGCCGTCACCACCGGGATGGCTGACCCACTGGCCGCCCGTCATGAACTGCCACTCGACGTTGTCGCGGAAGGCGTCGCACATGCCGCCATGGGCGCCCGCCAGGCCGCAGCCCTCACCGACCACCGTCGAGATGTTGCGCGTGCGCTCATGGTTCAGCTCGCCCATCGTCCAGCAGGGGACGATCAGGTCGAGCTGGCGCAGAGCCTCAATGTCATCCAGGTCCGCCTGGTCCTCAGTAATCTTGACCTCATAGCCGGCTTCTGCCAGCATGCGCCCGAAGCGCTCCGACACCAGCACAGGCTCATGGCCGTCCCAGCCGCCGCGGAAAATCAGTGCCTTTTTCATCAGCGAAGTCCTCCTTTGTATTTGTCTTCTCCCGGCGCAGTCCGGTAGCGTTTTCAGTTCCCCGGATTTTCAGTCGCCAAAAGCCGCCTGATCCGGCGCCGGGCTCGAACGGCGCTCCAGCTGCGGGAAGCGATGCTCGATCGCCGCCAGCGAAATCTCGACATCCTCATGCACCTCATCCGGGCTGTAGGCGCCGAGCGTAATCATGTCACGCTCGCGGATGGTGTTCCAGGAGAAGGTCAGCCCCACAAAAGGCGTCACTCGCCCCGCCGCCATAGACTTGATGGTCATGACCGGCTTCTTCGCGTTCTGTATAATCGCGGCCACCGTCTCAATCTCTACCTGCATCAGAAAACCCATGCAGTTATAAATCTGAATATAGGTCTCGACGTCATAGCCCTGCTCGTCACTGTAGACAATCAGCTCCGGCATGTGCGCCGACAGACCAGGCAGCATGCCCGCCTGACGGATCATGTCGGTGTAGTCGCCCAGGCGCACAATCTCATGGGTGTTCTTATTCACCAGCTGCTCCGCGCTCGAATGATGAATCAGGCAAAAGGCGGAACCCACCTCGGCACTCATCCGGATCGTAGACTCGGCCTCCCGCCTCCCTGCAGCTGTATCGTCGACATTGATGATCGGCGTGTCGACCAGAATCAGCTTCTTCCCCGTCCGCTCCTCAAAGAGTCGAATCGCATCGATAATGACCTGATTCTGGCTGATCGGCCCCATGATCGTGTCAATACCGTATTCCATGTAGGCATCAAAGATCGGCTGAAACGCCTCAGCCCGGCTGTAGCGGTTCTTGATCATCTGGTCCTGAGAGACACTGCGATGGCTGTATCCCAGCATCCAGTTGGTGCCAATAATCATGCGCGACAGCGACAGGCCGCCTACGGTCGTTCTCGGAAACATCAGTTGTCTTCCTCCCTCATCTTCTGCGGCGGGCACGCTGGCCCGCGACACTCTCAAGCATTCTGCCTTATTTAAGGGAGTTCTGTAAATGTTGCGGCTATTGATCCGACAGGCAAAGCTCAATCCCACCCCCGCAGCGCCCGACAGCGGAGGCGGCCAGCGGACGTTGTGTGGTGTTCCCGCACTCAACTCCGCTGAGCGCGGTATGGATTTGCGTTTGTGTTGTGAGTGCATGGTTCGTCCGGAAGGCTGCTGTGGACTGAAAGCTGCCCCCGGACTGCATAGCGGAAGTTCTGCTCCAAAAACAGCTTCAGGTGTGCAAATTTTACGCTCTGGACACCATTTCGCTGTCCCTGAACGGGCTGCGGCTGTCGCAATCACAACTCCCACACACAGCGAATCTCGCACTCAGATTTTCGTTCCAAAGTAGAATTCCGCCTGACTCTCCCGTGCATCGTCAACACATCCAAAGAGCAGCCTGGATACCTGACATCGGCGTATTTCGTCCGATTGTCCGACTCCTCCTGTCTGACGCCACAACATCGGATCTGCTTTCTACACTGAAACCTGTACCTCCCAATATTCAGTGCCCTGCAGCTCAGGGCACAACTCCCCCACCGGCCCACGCAAAACCGCCGCCATCCCTGAAGAAGGGACGACGGCGGTCAAAAGACAATTCAGCTCAGAAGCAATCTGCGGCGATCAGCAGCGATCACCAGCAACGATCAGGAACCGAAGAGCGCGATCAGGATACCGGCAGCCACAGCTGAGCCGATAACACCGGCCACGTTCGGACCCATGGCGTGCATCAGCAGGAAGTTGCCGGGGTTGGCCTTCTGGCCTTCGATCTGGCTGACACGGGCGGCCATCGGCACGGCGGAAACACCAGCCGAGCCGATCAGGGGGTTGACCTTGCCCTTCGTCAGAACATACATCAGCTTGCCGAGGAGCACGCCGCCGACAGTACCGAAGGCAAAGGCCACCAGACCAAGAGCAATAACCTGCAGCGTCTCGACTGCGAGGAAGGTATCAGCCTTCGCCGTCGCACCTACCGTCAGGCCCAGGAAAATGGTGACAATATTCATCAGGGCATTCTGTGCTGTGTCACTCAAACGCTCGACCACACCGCTTTCGCGGAAGAGGTTGCCGAGCATCAGCATGCCGATCAGAGGAGCTGTCGAGGGCAGCAGAAGAACCACAAAGACCGTAACGATGATCGGGAAGAGGATGCGCTCAAGCTTCGAGACCTGGCGCGGCATGGTCATGACGACCTCGCGCTCCTTCTTCGTCGTCAGAGCCCGCATGATCGGCGGCTGGATCATCGGGATCAGCGCCATGTAGGAGTAGGCGGCAATCGCGATCGGTCCCAGCAGATGCGGTGCCAGACGCGCAGTCGTAAAGATCGCGGTCGGGCCGTCAGCGCCGCCGATGATACCGATGGAGGATGCCTCCTGCGGCGTAAAGCCGAGCAGGTTGGCGACAGTGAAGGCGAAGAAGATGCCAAACTGCGCCGCAGCTCCAAGCATCAGGCTTGAGGGACGAGAGATCAGGGGGCCGAAGTCCGTCATCGCACCCACCCCCATGAAGATCAACGATGGGTAAATGCCAAGCTTGACGCCCATATATAAGTAGTAGAAGAGGCCGCCCTCATCGTAGGATCCCATTGTGCTGAACGGCAGGTTGGCCAGAAGAATACCAAAAGCGATAGGCAGCAGCAGGAGGGGCTCGAATTTCTTCGCAATGGCAAAATAAATCAGAATACCCGCCACCACAAGCATGATGGCACTGCGCCAGTCAAGTGTGGCGAAGCCGGAATCCTGAACGATGCGCTCCAGAGCATGTGTAAACATCAGGCACCTCCCTTGGGTTTCTGGAACTGGCGCAGGACTCGCCCCAGTATTGCGATGACCAGCCAGATGGACGCCAGCGCGGCGAATACCAGCAACAATGAGAAGGCCGTGACGGCGAGTGAATCGCCCAGATCCAGCTTTTGGGGCACCTGATACGTCAGCCCTGTGACCCAGGTTACCAGCACCGTCAGCCAGGCGGGTCCGGATATGTTCATGGAAACCTCCAGTTATTGGCGACTCTTTGGTGAGTCGCCACGCAGTGTTGTGCCCCGCTGCTTTCGGCACCGGGGCATCATGCACTGCCAAAAATAGACAATCAAAGTAATTTTAGCAAAAGACCTCCCGCGTAGCATTTATGAATCTGTACGAAAACACACCAGAATGCACGCAGTTTTGACGAAAAGCGTCAGAGTTCCACCTCGTCGCGACGCTCATAGACGGCCTCGATCTCAACACAGATACCACCCGGCAGCTGATTGACACCAATCGCCGAGCGTGAGGGCAGCCCGTCGACCTCGCCGAAGACATCCAGCAAAAGCTGTGAGGCGCCGTTCATAACTGCGGGCTGCTGCTCGAAATCGTCAGAAGAGCGCACAAAGCCCAACAGTTTCACGAAGCGAATGCTGTTAAGGTCACCCGTCTCCCGTTCGATGATCGACAGGATGTTGAGCATCGCGAGTTTGGCTGCCGCCTGAGCTTCCTCAATCGTCAGATCGGCACCCACGGCACCGGTGATCGCCGGTCCGTCCACCCGCGTCGGTCCGACGCCGGAGCACCAGGCGAGATTACGGCCGAACGTACGGATCGGTGAATACAGGCCTCCACGCGGCGGGGGCTCGGGCAGTTCCAAACCCAGTTCGGCCAGATTGGCATAGGCATCTTTAATCATATGCTCCTCCTTTAAAGGGCACCTCCTGAGGGCACCGATATTATTCTTCTTTCATAATAACCCATGCCCGGCAGCGGGCATGGGATTCTGGTGACCGGCCGCCCGCTGATGCGCCTCCTCCACTGTCCAAGCGCAATCTAAAACGCCACGAGCGGTCAAAACATCCCAAGCTTGCAGCACCTTCTTCATGGCTGGGAATCCGCCCGCGCGGCGGCCAATCAGCGACGGTGTCGGGGAATTAAGGTAATAAAATAATTTTTATGGCATGCGAAGGGCGGCATCCCGCCCGCCAGCACGAGTTCGCCTGCCAATGCCGGGGCGGACCGCAACAGCAGTGCGGCAGTCATCAAAGGAACAAATCCCGCTGCGGCTCGAAGAGACTCAGCCAGGTCAACGGATCAGCTTCCGAACGCGATTTACCGCCATTGTCCACGGGCCGTATGAAGGGATGCACTTGCCAGTTAGCGGCCCGAACGGCTTAATATGTAAATAGTGTGGCATCCTGCATTTGGCAGATTTGCAAAACTTGACTCCCCCGCCACAGGGGACCAAGATAGGCCTAAGGAGGGCGAGACGATGAAACAGAACAAGCAACCCAACCTGCTCATCCTGCAACCTGATGAATACCGGCGGCGTGCCATGGGTTTTCGTGGCGAAGATCCGGTCCTGACACCGAACCTCGACCGCTTTGCTGCCCAGGCTCTTGAACTGACACGCTGTTTTTCAACCTATCCGGTCTGCAGCCCCTGGCGGGCCTCCTTTCTGACCGGACAGTTTCCGGAGACAACGGGCGTCACACACAACTGCAATTCGGTGGCGGCGCGGTTTGACATCCGCCTGGCACGAAATGCGGTCTGCCTCTCAGATGTGCTCTCCGACGCCGGCTACAGCTGCGGCTATATTGGCAAATGGCATCTCGACAGCCCCAACCCTGACGACGGTCCCTGGCTTGAGCCGCCGCGCGAAGACGGCCGTGTCTGGGACGCCTGGACACCACCCGAGCGGCGCCATGGTTTTGATTTCTGGTTCAGCTACGGCTGCTGTGATCAGCACTTTACGCCCCATTACTGGACGGGAACGGGCGGCCCGGAGACCGTGCTCCAGTACCAGGGCTGGTCACCTGAAATTGAAGCGGACGAAGCCATCCGCTATCTGCGCGCCGAAGACGGACGCCGTGACCCTGAAAAACCTTTCATGCTGATGGTTTCCATGAATCCGCCGCACATGCCTTTCGATGAGGTTCCCGAACGCTATCGTGCCCTCTATGCCGGACAGGGTCCCGACGAGCTGCTGACCTCGCCCGTCGCCTGCCGCCAGGCGGCGCCGGAGCTGACGGAGCGGCAGCGCACAGCCAGTCCCGGACACATCGCCGAGGCACGGCGCGTGGTGGCCGACTACTTCGCCGCTGTGAGCGGCGTTGACGAACAGCTCGGCCGCATCCTTGCCGTCCTGGCAGAAGAGGGACTGGAGGAGGACACCATCGTCCTTTTCACTTCTGATCACGGTGAAATGATGGGCTCACACGGCCTGATGTACAAAGGTGTCTGGTACTTCGACTCCACGCAAGTTCCCTGCCTGCTGCGCTGGCCGCAGCAGATTGCAGCCGGACGCAGTGACCTCATCGTCAACACACCCGACTGGCTGCCGACTCTGCTGGGGCTGCTGGGACTTGAAGCCCGGACCCCGGCTGCCGTGGAGGGGGAAAACCTGGCGCCGGATCTGCTGTCCGGACGCAGCCGGCCACGTGACGGCTGGTACTATAACGCCGAGCTTAACGCCCGCGGCATCACCGATGACGAGGGGCAGCTCATCGTCATCCGTGACGGCCATGACCGTGAACGTGAGATTTACTACAACTTGACAAGCGATCCATTACAGATGCACGACATTAGCGCCGAGCAGCCGGCCGCCATGCGTGCCGCCCGCGCCCGGCTCGATGCCTGGCTGCGGCGTACGGGTGACCGCTGGCTGAGATAATTTGTGCTGTACCCCTATTTGTTAATCACCTTTAATAACTTGGGCGAATAACACAATTTATCTGCATGAATTACATTGCTTACTGAACAAATGGACAAATTATGTTCATTCTGTTATAGTCTCGTGCGAAAGCAGTAAAGCTTCTCCCCCGCTCTTTTTGTGCATTCTGGCAGATGGAGACCGCGGCCGGGAGGGGCACTGCGTTTGCAGAATGCCGCCGTTCGAACTTCTTTTGAAGTCCCGAACTCAGAATGCCAGCTGTTTCTGGCAGAATCATGACTGCATGAACTCAGCCAAACAACATATTCGTGATGTTTATGAACAGCTCACCACCGTTGAGCGAAGCATAGCCACGTATTTTCTCGGTAACGAAGAGCAACGCGATTTCTGCCAGCGCAGTGTTGCAAATCGCCTCTATGTTTCGGAGGCTTCGCTCTCACGTTTTGCACAAAAGTGCCAATATAAGGGTTATCGGGAGTTTGTCTGGCATTATGAACACGACCTGGCCCGTCGTGCGGCCCTCGCCGGTGATCCGGCGGCACCGCTGCTCAGTCTGCGTGATGACTGTCAATACCAGCTGGATCTGGTGCTGGCACGCGCTGATACCGAGCAGATGCGGCGCATTTCTCTGCGGCTGGAACAGTCACCGCGCATTTATGTTCTTGGTGCCTGTTATGCAGGTCTTGCCGCACGTGAGTTTGAGCTGCGTTTCCTGCATCTGGGGCTGGCAGTTCAGGCTGTCACGACAGTTGAGGACATGCCGCTCAGGGCAGGACTCGTAACGGAGGATGACGTCGTGATAGGCATGACAGCGGAAGCTGCCTGCCTGGAACTTGAGGAGGCGCTGCTGCTGGCACGGGAACGGGGCGCCTTTACAGTTCTGGTCACTACAGAGCCGGATTTTGCCAAGGGGGTAACGGTAGATGAGTGCATTCTGGTCGGCAATGGGCGCAAAACAGGCCATGGCATTGAACGTTCTCCCCAGCTGCCATTGCTGCTGGTCACCGACGCACTCTATGCTATGCTGCATCACAATGGATAGACACGAACAGATAAAGCTAGCCACTTCAACAAAGCCGCGCATTGTGCACATGCACAAGCGTCGGTCTTTGTGCATGTCGCCAGGAAGCGCGGGGAGACTTTCAGCTTTTCCACTATTTTGCCGCAGCCCCTGAAAGTCCTTCCTGTTTCATTTTGTTTCTTTGACCCAATCCGCCGGCAGACCTATGCTTCCGTTAGTCTCGTTGATCAGATTGTTGACACATCTTTTTTGATGAATCTGCTGCCCTGTCTAGGCAATCTGACAACCAGCTGCTAGAAAAGGAGGAGCCCAATGAACGCAACCGTAACCTCAGCTTCCAATGGGGCGGAAAACCAGAAGTTGCGGCACAAATTCCGCTCAAGAGACCTGCAGTTGCTCACGCTGACCGTTCCGACCATCGTCTGGTACGTACTCTTCACGTACCTCCCCATGTTCGGTATCCTGCTCGCGTTTAAGAACTATCTGCCCATCAAGGACGCCAACTTCTTTACCTCCCTGATCAAGGCAAAGTGGACAGGTTTTGATAACTTCAAGTATCTCTTCCTGACCCCGGACGCCTTTATCATCTTCCGCAACACGATTGTCTATAACGTGTTCTTCATCCTGATCGGACTCGCTCTGTCCGTCGTGATGGCGCTGATGATCTCAGAGCTGCACTCCAAGCGAATCCAGAAGGTCACGCAGACCATGATCTTCATGCCCTACTTCCTCTCCTGGGCGGTTGTCAACTACTTCGTCTACGCCTTCCTTTCGCCGACCCGCGGCCTGCTCAACAACATTCTGGGTACACCAGGCTATCAGTGGTACATGGAGCCGAAATACTGGCCCTTTATCATCATTGTCCTGAATATCTGGAAGGGCATTGGCTACAGCATGGTCGTCTATCTGGCATCAATCACCGGTATTGACCAGGAGCTCTATGAAGCAGCGATGATTGATGGAGCGAGCAAGTGGCAGCAGTGCCGCTACATCACCGTCCCGATGCTGCAGAGCATCGTCCTCATCCTCCTGATCATGAACGCCGGCTCGATTCTGCGCTCGGATATCGGCCTGTTCTACATCGTACCCCGTGGCAGCGGCCCGCTGGCCGACGTCACCCAGACCATCGACGTTTATGTGTATAACGGACTTATGGGTCGCAACAATCTCGGCTTCTCGGCAGCGGCCGCTCTGTTGCAGTCTGTCTTCGGCATGATCCTGATCCTGTCCACCAACGCGTTGGTGAAGCGCATCAACGACGAGAGCGCTCTGTTCTGAGAAAGGAGTCGACGACATGGCAGCCGAACAGAAAGAGTAT
>JASGUW010000231.1 GCA_030055235.1 Bacillota bacterium | reverse complement strand
TTTACTCAAAAATAGAAAGTCTTGCAAGCTTTAATTTTGTTTGTATTGATATCGTTCTAATGGAATTCATCACTTCATCCTAATTTCCCGCTGAACTTTAGCTGCTTGAGTTTCTTGACATCAAAGGCCTTATTGATCGCTTTCAGACACTTTGTTGTCACTTGGACAATCCTCTGGCCAGCGATTGCATGAACGCGATGTTGAGCCCACGGTGCGCAACAGCAGTCCTGCCTTCGGCACCCGCTGCGATCGGATTCTTTATCGTTCCGGACATGGCAACAGTTCATGAGTCGTCCTTGATTTACTTTGTATTTTTCCGTTTCGATACGCTGACGCAGGCCGTTCTGTTTGCGCACAAAGCTAAAGAAATACTCCCGTGTCAGCGATTAATATGACTGTGAGCTGGTGATGCTTACGATGTTGTAGCCAAGGTGTCGAAGGATATGAGTTCGGGGAATCTTTGACCCCTCGTTCGATTATGCAGTTCACCATGATATTCATAAGCGATCTTCAGCTTCAGGGAAATAATAGTCCATATAGCTGCGTCTACTGGACCTGATGATGTTTTAGCTTTTTCGTCTTGTCACCTCATAGTCGAAGACACCGCAAGACAGCCCTAAACCTCCTTAGTTGCCTGACAGTCCCAGGCTCCCTAGCTTTTGGGGAAGATAAAAGATAACGATGAATTTCATGTTGGAGCAGGCGCTTTTATGAACGGACTAAAGCGCCTGCAGCGCCTGCATCCATTCATGCTTTCTGCCTGCCATGCAAAAGCAAGCCAGTATCTTTTTGGAGATGCCCGTCCTGCTTAATAAGTCGTCCGTATGAGAGCTGCAGCAGTTCTCTGAAAAGATAATCACAAGCAGGTCAAGGCGTGCTGAGAATTGAATAAACATCAACTCCGGCGAAGCGATGGAAACGCCATCACTAAACCCAATACCGTGCATTGCGAGAAACGAAAAAAAGGCAGAGGCTTGGATAGGCAGCATCCGCTTTCCGACATTCACTTCTATCGATGTGGCTTCCGCTCCGTCATTTTGATTTCGGTACTGAAGAATATTGGTGGGTGTATGGCAATCTATGATCTGAGTGCACTGAGAGGATGGTAGATCATCCCCAAAACGCCCGAAACCACCGCAAGCTGTTGTCTGCTGCGACATGGAACCGATTTATCTGTGACTGAGTATTGCTGCAATGGTGTAAGCACTTCCTTGAGCTACGTGCACTAACAGGTGCGGCTTTACGGGTGGACAAAAAATGCGCTGGTGCCCCGAAACCGGGGTAGGAACGAAAAACTTCTCCACTGCTATTTACGCCACCTGGCGGTCTGCACCGCCGCTTTCTTTTTTTCTTCTTTCTCACAAAGCGGCGGCAAACGAAATGATAGGAAGCAGTCGTGCGGGCGACGCTTGCTGTAGTGTCCAGGGGGGGAAAAATGCGCTGGTGCCCCAAAACCGGGGCAGGAGCGAAAAAATTGTCCAGAGGTGGACAAAAAAATGGCGTTTGTGCCCCGAAACTGGGCACAAACCCCGATTTCTGGCCAAGGGTGGTCAAAAATTGCGCTGGTGCCCCGAAATCGGGCACAAACCCCGATTTCTGGCCAGGGGTGGACAAAAAACGCGCTGGTGCCCCGAAATCGGGGCAGGAACGAAAAAATTGTCCACAGATGGCCAAAAATTGCGCTGGTGCCCCGAAATCGGGGCAGGAACGAAAAAATTGTCCACAGGTGGCCAAAAAATGCGCTGGTGCCCCAAAACCGGGGCAGGAGCGAAAAAATTATCCAAGGGTGGACAAAAAATGCGCTGGTGCCCCGAAATCGGGGCAGGAGCGAAAAAATTGTCCAAGGGTGGACAAAAATTGCGCTGGTGCCCCGGAATCGGGGCAGGAGCGAAAAAATTGTCCGCGCTGGCCCCAAAATAGCGTTTATGCCCACGATGAAACGAAATCCAATTCGCTTTTGGCCATCACGCGATTCTGGTCTGCAACCTGGGGCACCTAAAACCTGTTGTCAGCATCCCGGGCACCGGAGCCCGTCGCCCGGAGCCCGTCGCCTCAGGAGCGCCTGAGTGTCGGCGCGTCAAGCGGCGGCGGCGTCCCCCAGCCGGTCTCGGCCATCTCCTCGAAGTTGCGCTCGGGCATGCCGGGCAGGACCAGGCCGCCGTCAATACGCAGGGTGATGCCGGTGATATAAGAAGCGCGGTCACTGCAGAGAAACTCGACGGCGTTGCCGATATCGATCGGCGTGCCAAGGCGCTTCAGCGGGATGCGGCGGGCCAGCTCGGAGGGCTGGCCATAGGGCCAGCGCGTGTAGGTTGCGCCCGGCGCCACGCAGTTGAGCCGAATGCCCTCCGGAGCGAGCTGCAGGGCGACCGATTCACAGGCGCGCTTCAGCGCCGCCTTGAGCCCGCCGTACTGCGGGTCGTTGGGGTAGGCGCGGTCGCCGCGCGACGAGGTGATCCAGACCACCGAACCCCGGATCCCGTTCTCGACCATGTGGCGCGTGACGGCGCCGGTGGTCAGCAGATAGCTGCGGTAGTTCAGGTTGTAGAGGAAATCGAGCTCCTCGCCGGTGACGGAAAGTATGTGGTGGTGGCGCGTCACGCCGGCGTTGCAGACCAGCACGTCGATCCGGCCCAGCAGGCGGATGGCCTCGGCCGCCGCGATCTCGGCCGCCTCCGGTTGATCCAGCGCCGCCGCGATCAGGTGGCAGGTCCCGCCGCGCTCGGCTACCTGCTCCGCCGTCCAGCGGGCGCCCTCGGGCCGGGCGTTGTAGGTGATGGCGATGTCGTAGCCGGCCTCGGCCAGCACCAGGGCAATGCCCTGCCCGATGCCGCTGCTGCCGCCGGTGATGTAGGCGGCAGGTCTCCTGGTGTTCTTCTCTTCTGTCATTTTCCTTCCTCCGCTGTTGATGATGATTTATGCGAAGCTCGTCTGCCCGGCCCCCTCGGGCCGGGCCAGCAGACCGGACAGACTGGCGGCGAAGCCGACAAGTCCTTCGATCGGGTCGCCGAGCGGGGCATACTCAAGCCCTACCGGGCCGCGGTAGCCGGCGGCATGGATCGCCTCCAGAATCCCGACCGGGTTCAGCTCGCCGATCCAGGGCTCGTGGCGCCCGGGATTGCCGGCCAGATGCAGGTGGCCGACAAAGGGCAGCAGCTCCGTCAGGTGGCGGATGACGTCGCCTTCGGTAATCTGCTGGTGGTAGATGTCAAAGAGCAGCCGTACATTGGGATGATTGACGGCCTCCATCAAAGCCAGGGCATCCGAGCTCGTACTGAGGTAGTAGCCGACATGGTCGATGCGGGTGTTGAGCGGCTCGATGAGGAGACGGACGCCGGCATCGGCGAGCATTGGCTGAGCACGCCTGAGGCAGTCCACCATCGCATCAAACTGCTGCCCGCGCGCAGCTCCGGTATCCTGGCCCGTCTGCGTGATCAGGGCGGGGACACGAAGCGTATCCGCTGTCCGCAGCGCGGCCTCCAGCCCCCGCAGCCAGTCATCGTGGCCGGCCGGATCGACCAGACTGCCGCCCTCCGTGACAAAGGCGGAGACTTCAAAGCCGTCCCGCTCCATGAAAACGACGAGGGCAGCCAGATCCTTCTTCGACCAGCCCCAGAACTCAATCAGGCGGAAAGGCGTCGGGCGCAGCCGTTCGAGCGCCTCTGTCAGGGACAGACCGCCAAAAAGCATTTCGGTACACAAAGAAAGACGCATGGATGACCTCCCGGGAGCAATACTTTAGTGCCTATATTAACTCGAAAGAACGCTATGTGACGACCAAGGTGATACACTCGGGGGAAGAAAAGGACAAGCAGCAGGAGGAAGCGGCAGGTGACAGGTTACGACACAGGACAGCTTCAGGACTGGCTTCTGGCCTCGTGCCGGGAGGACTACCGCAGGGACGACTTCCTGCTTGAGCGCTGCAGCGGCATCACGGCCGACAGCCGCCGGGTCCGGCCGGGGATGCTCTTTGCCGCCATCCGCGGGCTGACGGTCGACGGGCATCGCTTTTTGCCTGAAGTGGCCAGGAAAGGCGCCGCCGCCGCCCTGGTCGAAGTCCTCGATCCCACGCTCAGTCTGCCGCAGTTTGTCGTCCCCGACACGCCCGCCGCCCTGGGGACAGCCTGCCGCACGTTCTATGCCACGGCGCCTCAGGGGCTGCGCTATGTCGCCGTCACCGGCACCAACGGGAAGACCACGACCACCCGGCTCGCCGCCCACATGCTTGGCGCCCTGGGCCTCAGGGTCGGCAGCGTCAGCACCAACGGCATAAGTCACCCGCTGCTGGAGAGCGGCCATCTGGACCACACCACGCCCGACACGGTCTCCCTGCATCAGCTGCTGGCCCGCCTCATTGAACTCGGCAGCGACATCATCCTCATTGAGACCAGCTCGCACGCGCTGGTGCAGCAGCGGGTGGCGGGCATCCGCTTTGATGTCGGCGCCTTCACCAATCTGAGCCATGAGCATCTGGACTATCACGGCACGATGGCGGACTATGGGGCGGCCAAGGCCCTGCTCTTTGCCGGGCTTTCGCCGGATGCCCGAGCGGTCCTCAACCGCGACGATGCGGCCTACAGCCAGATGGCTTTTGTATGTGAAGCTCCCATCCACGACTGCTCCCTGACGGACACGGACGCCCGGATCCACCTCCTGCCGGACACCAGGCGGCTGACGGACGACGGCCAGAGCTTCGCAGTAAACATTGATGGTCATACCTTCAGCATGGAACTCCCCCTGCCCGGTGTCTACAACATTGCAAACTGCCTGGTGGCGCTGGGCATTGTGGCGGCTCTGGGCGAAGACATCCAGAAGGCCGCGGCCGCCGCCTCCAGCTTTCCGGGGGCCGAGGGACGGATGGAGCGCATCCGGGGACCGGTGCCCTGCCGCTGCTATATCGATTTTGCCCACACGACCGCCGCGCTCGAGGCGAGCCTGGGTGCCCTGCGTGAGACGCTGGAACCCGGCGGCCGCCTCCATGTCCTGCTTTCGGTGCGCGGCGAGCGCGAGCGTGAGAAGCGGGCCGACATGGGCCTGGTGGCGTCCCGGCTGGCCGACCGCGTTGTACTGACGCTGAAGGACACCGGCCATGAGCCGCCGGGGCAGATTCTGGCGGACATCGCCGCCGGCTTTACTGGGCCGGCCGCGATTGAGGTCGAACCCAACCGGCCGCGGGCACTGCGGCGCCTGGTCATGGCTGCCGGGCCGGATGACGTGATCATGGTGCTGGGGCTGGTGGGCCGTGACCGGCTGACGCTGGGCGACCGCCGCCTGCTGCTGGATGACGCCGCCGCACTGCGTCTGGCGGGGGCAGAGCTGGAGATGGATCGGTATCTGGACGCCGGCAGCTGATGTCGCTGGAGGGATGCTATACTCATAAGAGTTCGAGCTGGATTACGAGGTGAGTGCCATGAACAGACCGCAGACAGTGGTGGAGCGCCTGAACCGCGTCATCCTCGGCAAACAGGATGTGATTGAGGATCTTGTCGCCGCCATTCTGGCCGGCGGCCATGTCCTGCTGGAGGATGTGCCCGGAACCGGGAAGACGACGCTCGCCAAGGCCCTGGCCCGCCTTCTGGATCTCGATTTCAAACGCATACAGTTTACGCCCGACCTCCTGCCCTCTGAGCTGACCGGCATCACCTACTTTGACCAGAGTCAGAGCAGTTTTGTCTTCCGCCCGGGCACGGTCTTTACGCAGGTGCTGCTTGCTGATGAGATCAACCGCGCCACGCCCAGGACGCAGTCCAGCCTGCTTGAGTGCATGGAGGAGCGGCAGGTCACTGTTGATGGCGAAACCTATCAGCTCTCTGATCCCTTTATCGTCCTGGCGACGGAGAACCCGCTGGAAATCCAGGGGACTTTCCCGCTGCCGGAGGCCCAGCTCGACCGCTTCATGATGCGGCTGGAGATCGGCTACCCGGCGGCCGACGCCGAACTGGCCATGATCGACAGCTATCTCAGCGACAATCCGCTTGACGGTCTGGAGCCGGTGCTCGACGGCCCTGCCCTGCTGGAACTGCGCGGACAAAGCCGCCGGATCCATGTCGGTGCCGCCGTGCGTTCCTACATTCTCTCCATCGTCCAGGCGACCAGGACCAGCGACCGCCTGCTGCTCGGAGCCAGCCCGCGGGCGACCCTGGCACTGGCCCATGCCGCCCAGGCCCGGGCCCTGCTGGAGGGAGCCGATTTCGTCACCCCGGATCACGTCAAGCGCGTTGCCGTCCCGGTCCTGGCCCACCGCGTGCTCCTGCGCGGCAGCCAGCTCGGCCGCTCCTCCGACGCCCAGCGTGCGCGCATCCGCGACCTGCTGGCCGAGCTGCCGGTGCCTACTGAGAAGTCGTCTGTCAGCAGTCCGCGGGACTAGGCTTCAGATGACCGTTCTGCTCGCCGTCGCAGCGCTGCTGGGCCTGGTGGTCTGGCTCCAGAATCTGGTCTTTCGCCGTTTTGGCCTGAGACAGCTGCGCTATGACTGCTACCTCAACCGCCATGAGGTCTTTGAGGGGGAAGAGCTGCGCCTGATTGAGGTCGTGCGCAATCAGAAGCCGCTGCCGCTGCCGTGGCTGAAGTCGGAGCTGGCGACTTCGCCCTGGCTGGACTTCGCCGGCTCGAAGGGCATCCGCACCGACCGCCTGCGCCTGGTCTCCTCCGTCTTCATGCTGCGCGGCTGGCACCAGCTGCGCCGTGAATGGCAGGTGCGCTGCCGGCGCTTTGGCTGGCAGGGGATAGAGAAGGTCCTTTTGGTCTCCAACGATCTGCTCGGCAATGTCACACTTTCGCAGCCGCTGCCCATCCAGTCCTGGATCCTGGTACTGCCGCGCCCCTACGACATGGAAGCCCTGCCCTGGGAGGCCCGGCGCCTTTTCGGCAAGCTGCAGGTGCGGCGCCTCTTTGTGCCGGATCCCTTTTTTATGGAGGGCGTCAGCGAATACAGCGGCCTGGAACCGCTGCGCTCGATTCACTGGTACGCCTCCGCCCGCGAGCAGCGCCTGATGGTCCACCGCCTCCGCGACAGCCAGGATCAGAGTGTGGCCGTCCTGCTGAATCTGGAGCCGCGGCGCTCCCTGACCCGTTTTGAGCGTTCGCCGCTGGAATATGCCGACGCCATCCGGCTGGCGGCGACGGCCTTTGACCAGACGCTGGCGTCGGGTGTTCCGGTCGAACTGATCACCAATTCTCTGCCGGAGCCGCTTCCCCAGGGCCTGGACCCGGAGGCGCGGCAGGCCTCCGACTCAGGCTCGGCCAACCCCATGATCGCGGATATCCTGGATGAGAATCTGCTCCCCGGACTTGTCCGCGAAAGTCTGGAGCGCGGCTGGTACCGCAGCCGGCGGGCGTCGGGCAGGACCCATGTCTACAGTCTGCTGCGGGTGCTGGCGACCCTGCAGAACCAGCCGACGGTGCCCTTTGCGACCCTGCTGGAGGCACTGGAAAACGAGCTTGTGGCAACGGACCTCATCATCCTCAGCTTTTACATCGATCCCGTGATTGAGGACTTCGTCAAACGCCAGATGGCCGCCGGCCGCCGGCCGCGCATCGGCCTTTTGTCTTCGGGTGAAGATGAGTACACGCGCCGGGTAAGCGCCGGCGATCTTGACGGCGTGGTGATCCCGCTCTACCGTGTCGCCCACAATCTGCGCGAAGCCGCCATTGCCAGCGGCCTGACGGTGGAGGAGACGGGCATTCCGGAAGTGCTGGGACAACAGCACAAGATGGGTTCCGGGGAAGGGGAGGAGGCGGACGATGTTGCTGCGGCATCCTGATCCTGTGCCCGAACCGCGCCGCCTGGCCGGTTTCCGCCTGCTGCGGGCGCTCAACCTGAGCTGCATCATCGTCTCCTTCTGGCCGCTGCTGCTGCTGATCGTCGCCCTGCTCGGCTTTGGTTCACAGGCACTGCGGGAGCCCTGGCGCACCCCGCTGAGTACCGGAATCGACCTGGCTGTGCTGGCGCTGCCGGCCGTCCTGGCCTATCTCATCGAACCGCTCCTGGTAGCCCGCGATCCTGAGCTGCCGTCACGGGTCTACGACTGGATTGATCCCAACGAGCGCCTGCCGGAGCGCTCCTCTGAGCTGCTGACGGCGCGTGAGCTGGCGCGCAGTGCCGAACGCGCCAGGCGGAAGGAGGAGGCCATCGCTGCCAGACAGGCGGCGGGCCTTCGTGGCTGGCTGCGGGCGCGCGTGGTACCGGCCCTGCGCCAGCTCGCCTGGTTCGCGGGAGCGGCGGCCATTGCCGCCGTGCGCGGCTGGCAGCTCAGTCCGCTCTACAGCCTGCTGCTCGCCCTGTGTGCGGTCGTCATGATGAAGCTTTGCATAGATGCACCGCTGCGGAGCTATGCCGAGATCTACCGCCTGGGCCAGTATGCTGTCTTTCTGGTCACCTGCCTGGTCCATCTTTTCCTGGTCGACCTCTTTGGCCTGGATCCCTGGATCGGGCTGCATATTGTGCTTTTTTTCTACATCACGATGGTTCATCTGGTGACCCGCAATCAGCTGACGATCGATACCGTGATGCGCCGTGGCAACCACAGTCTGGACGATCTGCCGCGCGGCCTGCGCGTGCGCAATGCCCTGCTGGTGCTGCTGCTCACCGCGGCGATTCCCGTCATCTACCTGCTGCGCCACTTCTTCTCCGGCATCTTTATCTGGTCCTGGAATACGCTGGTGCATTTGATCAGGATTCTGGCCGAATGGCTTGGCAATCTCTTCCGTGGCGAGGTTACGCAGATCGGAGACGGCGGCCAGATGATGCCTGATATGGACGGCAGGGGGAGCCAGAACGAGGCCTCCTGGTTCTGGGATCTGCTCCAATATGCCCTGCTGGCCGGCATCATTACCCTGCTCTGGTACCGGCGCCGGGAGCTTGGGGGACTGCTGCGCAGCAGCCTGCAGCGCCTGCGCCGCTGGCTTTCCAGTCTGATGCAGCATGAGGTCGGTCCCGACGGCGAGGACGTCGAGCGTCACGCGCTCTATTCGGATCATCACTCGAACATCGATCCTGCCCGGCAGCTGCGCCACCGCAGCCGGCGACGCCAGCGCCGTGACTGGCGCCAGAGTGTGCGCCGCTATCTGCAGCGGCGGCGGCCGGGGGAGGAGACCCAGGCCGAGCGGACGCGCGAAGGTTTCCGGCTGCTTCTGAACTGGCTCGAGCTTGAGGAGGCGGACATGGAGCGCTCTTACACGGCGCGGGAGATCGAGCGCTACAATCGCGAGTATCTGGCGACGATGGCGGGTTTTGATGAGACTGGGCGCCAGGCGGTGTTGGCGCTTTACGAGTGGGCGCGCTACGATGACACGCAAAGTGAGCCGCAGCCGACCGAGGAGCTGCGGGCGGCACAGCATCTGCTGGAGGAGCGCCTTCGCGCTCTGGCGGATTAGGCCGCGCCTGCAGCAGGGTCTTTTGCCCTGCCCGGCCGCTGAACTGGAAGGAGATGGATGACAATGACACGATTGGATGCGAAGCTGCGTGCCGGACTGCCGGAGGATCCCGGCAGCCGTCGGACGCCGACGTTTAGCTGGGCGGAGGCCGTGGCGCTGGTCGAGCGCTATAACAGCGAGCCCTTTCACCTGGAACACGCCCATACGGTGGCCGGCGTCATGGCCTGGTATGCAGATGATTTGGGCTATGGCGAAGAGCGGGAGTTCTGGCGGCTTGTGGGTCTGCTGCATGACGTCGATTTCGAACAGTTCCCGGAGGAACACTGTGTCCGTGGCGAGGCACTGCTGCTTGAGGCCGGAGTCGATCCCGAAATTGTCCGCGCGGCGATGAGCCACGGCTACGGCATTTGTTCCGATATTGAGCCGCTCCATGAGATGGAGAAGGTTCTCTATGCGACAGATGAGCTGACAGGCCTGATTTCCGCCGTGACGGTCATCCGTCCCAGCCGCTCGACACTGGATCTGAAGCTTTCGAGTCTGAAGAAGAAATTCAAGCAGAATTCCTTCGCTGCCGGCTGCTCGCGCGATACCATCCGTGACGGGGCCGAGCGTCTGGGCTGGGAGCTCGACCTGCTGCTGGAGCGCACGATCGCGGCGATGCAGCAGCTTGAGCGCGACGCCGCGGCGGCGGCCGGCGGGGACTGACGGGGGAGGCGGGCTGGAGAGGCGGGCCGGAATGTCGGATGGCTGATCTGTCCGCAGGAACATCACTGATTACCAGGACATCCATTCTGATTGCTACGCGTAGCTTGTGAAGGAGGACTTGTCTTAGCTCCTTTGTTATCATAATATTTCCTTAATGGAGGAAAGAAATCTTGCCTTAAATGAAGCAAGATATCTTTCTTGTTGGTAAATCTACAAGAATCTTTCGCTTCCGGCAGCGGACGGATCCTGTTGACAGTATGTAAAGGAGGGAGGATGTGGCCAGGTATTTTGTCCTTATTGGTGACCTGATTGGATCAAGGAAGATCAGAAATCGCGGAGAGACCCAGGAGCGGCTGCGGAATGTTCTCTCCCGGCTCAATGACAAATACGCCGACATGCTTGCCTCCCGTTTGATGCTTACGCTCGGAGATGAATTCCAGGGCATCTTTAAACCTGACCCTATGCTGCTTCGCCTGCTTGATGAGCTCTACATCTCTTCTCCGCATCCTTTTCGTATGGGGCTGGGCTACGGAGAGATTGCCACCGCTATTGATCCGCAGATGAGTATTGGTGCGGACGGCGAAGCCTTCTGGCACGCCAGGGCAGCTATAGACCGGGCACACAGGGAAAATTACGGTGGCGTCTGTCATATCTATTTTTCCGGAGGCAATGAGCGCAGCGACTCCACCATCAATACGCTCTTTTTGTTGTCCGAAACGCTCAAGACGCAGTGGACCAAATTGCAGCGCGAGACCTTTGCCGCTCTGCTGGACGAAGACATCTACCATGAGGATTTTCACCAGGCGGATTTCGCCCGGAAGCTTGGTATCAGTGAAAGCAGCCTGAGCCGGCGCCTTTCGCTTGGCCACATCAAGATCTATCTGAGAGCCAGAGGAGAAATCACCAAACTGCTGGAGGCATATGATGAGTCAGCTAAGTGACCTCACAGTGATCCTCCTGATCTGCCAGCTGCTGGGAGATTATCAGCTGTGCATCCCGCGGAATTTCAGGCGCCGGTTCGGGAGCGTAAAGGCGCAATTGCGTCACGTTGCTGTCCATGCCGTACTCCTGCTGTATCCATTCGTTCTGTGTATCCGTTTGGGAGCGGTGCCGGCCGGGCTCTGGGTCTTCCTGTTTATCATCGCGGCGCACTTTATTCAGGATCTCCTGATTGCTCTCCTGGCACGCAAATACCAACGCAGGCGCCTGCCCATCTTCTGTGCCGATCAGCTGATCCATGTTATCGTCGCTCTCGTCGCAGGACAGCTTGGCCCCATTCTGCTGGATCAGCGGCTGCTGACACTAAAGCCGTTCCTTCTCAGCAGAGAGCAGCTCAACTGGCTCCTTCTTATCATCATGGTGACGAAACCGGCCAATGTCCTGCACGAGCTCGCTCTGGGCCGCTACGCACCTCTGAACGCGGGAAAATCACTTACGCGGGAGGGTGCCGGAGCCCTTATCGGCAATCTGGAGCGGCTGCTGTCGGTCATTTTTCTGGCAATAGGTCAGCCGGCAGCCATTGGCCTCGTGTGCACTGCGAAATCCATTGCGCGCTTCAAGCAGATCGAGGAAGACAAGGGCTTTGCCGAGTATTACCTGATCGGTACTCTGTACAGCATTCTCTATGCCATCGTCTCCTATTATCTGGTCATGCACAGCTAGCGTATCCGGTCACGCACAGCCAGCGTATCTGGTCATGCACCGCCAGTGCGAATTCTTCCCATATTATGGATTGAAAAACGTTCAAAACGCCTGAACTGCGTGCGTTTTGGCCGTTCTTCACATGCCATGAGCTAAAGTTTCAAATGATCTGTCCGCAGATGCTGTCAAGTTATTCCTCTTATCGACAGCTCAGTTGGGCAAGGGTTTTAAGTGTGCAGTGCACAACAGGGAGAATATCAGCCTGGATGCATCGTTTTGAGCAAAAGTCGTTTTTTGTGCGCAAGTGCTTGTTTTGGAACGCTGGATTTCCTGCTGCTCAGCGTGGATAGCTGAGAAATACCAACACCTCTTACCGGCTTGAGGTGTCAACTTTTGGAGTTGTGTCAGTTTTTGCTGACACAACTCGACTTTTTGACAAAATCGAGGATGGATTTGCCAACTTTTGGAGTTGTGTCAGTTTTGTACCCCATGCCTCTCGCTTCGCTCGAGGCACAAAACGGCATGAATCGTTGGTGCTGAGCATTAGCGGTATCTGACCCGTTTTTGATTTTTGTTTTAGTCTATCCTTGGCGAAGTTTTTCTGCTCCCACCCCGGTTGCGGGGCAATACCGTGATTTTTGTCCACC
>JASGUW010000230.1 GCA_030055235.1 Bacillota bacterium | reverse complement strand
CTTTCTGTGCAAAATTTACGCTCTGGACAAGCGCAGCCCGTCCTGGAGCCCCGAAATCTGTCCAGAGCGGAAAAATTGCTCACTTTCGCGCTCTTTCTGTGCAAAATTTACGCTCTGGACAAGCGCAGCCCGTCCTGGAGCCCCGAAATCTGTCCAGAGCGGAAAAATTGCTCACTTTCGCGCTCTTTCTGTGCAAAATTTACGCTCTGGACAAGCGCCGCCCGTCCTGAAGCCCCGAAAGCTGTCCAGAGCGAAAAAAATGCCCACTTTCGCGCTCTTTCTGTGCTGCACGCCACAATCTCCTTCCACTCCCCCTTCCAAGCTGAGAGCCGGGCTCACACCCAGAGCACTCACCGGCCCCACCCAAGGCACTTCCCGGCTCAACTCACCAATAGCTCAGTCCACGAACGGCGATGGGGCGCCGGGGCGGAGAAAGAGTGGCATTTCAAGCTCACCGCAGACCAGCTGCAGCCAACGTCCGCCGGGTTCGAAGCCAATCGCCTCTCCCCTGGCACTGATGCGCGTCCAGCAACCACGATTACCGCGATCACCGACGTCCCCGCGACCACCACGATCACCGCCGTCACCGCCATCACCGCAGTCACCGCCATCTCCGCAGTCTCCGCCATCGCCGCAGTCACCGCAACCACTCCCATCGCCGCAGTCTCCGCCGTCACCGTCGTCGCCGCCGCAGTCCGGCAGATAAACCGCCACCCGCCCGTCCGCCTGGAACACCGGAGCGACAAGGAGGTCCGGCCCCAGCATGTACTGGCGGTCGAGCCACAGGCAGTTCGGGTCTTCCGGGAAACACAGCACCATCGCCCGCATCAGCGGCAGGCCGCGTTCATTCGCCTCCAGCGCCGCCCGCTTCAGGTAAGGCAGCAGCCGCAGCTTGAGTTCGGTGTAGATCCGGGTGTTCTCCACCGCCAGCTCACCGTAGAGCCAGGGCACCTTGTAGGCATGGCTGCCGTGATAGCGCGAATGCGACGAAAGCAGACCGAACTGCGTCCAGCGCCGATAGAGGTCGGGGTCGCAGTCGTCCTCGAAGCCGCCGATGTCATGGCTCCAGTAGGCGAAGCCCGATAGCCCGAAGCTCAGCCCCGCCCGCAGCGACTCCGCCATGGACTCGTAGTCGGCCGAATTGTCGCCGCCCCAGTGCACTGGAAAGCGCTGCGAACCGACACTCGCCGCCCGTGCGAAGAGCACCGCCTGGCCCCTGCCGCGCCGCGCCTCAACGCGCTCAAACACCAGCTTGTTGTATAGAAAGCTGTAGTAGTTGTGCATGCGCACGGGATCCGAGCCGTCGTAATAGACCACATCGGTCGGGATGCGCTCGCCGAAATCGGTCTTAAAACTGTCGACCCCCATATCCATCAGGCGGTCAAGGTGGCCCAGATACCACTCCGCCGCCGCAGGATTGGTGAAGTCGACAATCGCCATGCCCGCCTGCCAGCGATCCCACTGCCAGACGGAGCCGTCAGGTCGCTTCAAAAAGTAGCCTGCCGCCAGGCCCTCGGCAAAGAGCGGCGACTTCTGCCCGACATAGGGGTTGATCCAGAGCGAAACTTTCAGGCCGCGCTCATGCAGACGCCGCAGCAGGCCCTCCGGGTCGGGAAACTTGTCCTCATCCCACAGAAAGTTGCACCACTCATAGGGCTTCATCCACAGGCAGTCGAAGTGGAAGACAGAAAGCGAAATCCGGCGCTCCTCCATGCCGTCGACAAAAGACAGCACCGTCGCCTCATCGTAGTCCGTCAGGAAGGAAGTCGACAGCCACAGCCCGTAGCTCCAGTCCGGCAGCAGCGGCGCCCGCCCCGTCAGCGCGGTATAGCGCTCCAGAACGCCCGCCATGTCCTCCGCCGGGATCCAGCACCAGGCAAGCTCCTCGCCGCGGACGGCGAACTGCACGTCGGAGACCTTCTCGCTGGCGACTTCAAACTCGACATTGCCCGGATCTGAAACAAAAACGCCATAGCCACGATTGGTCAGATAGAAGGGAATACACTTGTAGCCCTGCGTCGTCCCGGTACCGCCGTCGCGGTTCCAGGTATCGACAAACTGGCCATTCTTCACAAAGGCGGAAAAGCGCTCGCCAAAGCCGTAGACCTGCTCGCCGACTCCCAGGCCAACACGCGCCGACACCCAGCTGCAGCCATCAGCATCGACCACCCAGGCCCGGCTGCGGCCATCGAGCTTCGTGCGCTCTTCGCCGTCATAATAAAAGCGCCAGACGGCCGGGGCGGCACGCTCGATCACGAGCCGGGCCCGCCCTGAGTCAAGCACCAGCGCCGTCTCCGTCACCGTCAAGTCCAGCGCCGCCCCCGGATCCACCGCCGTCTCAAACGCCGGCCTCTCCACCACCCCACCCAGATGGTGGTAGTGGCGCACCGCAAAAACCCCTTCCAGCGGCGCCGTGATCTCTGTCGTCAACATGCCGCCGTCCAGGGTCATCCCGGCATGAGGTATGGCGCGGAAGGGCTCGTAGACGAAAAGCGCAGGACGCCCGTCCGCCGTCTGCCCCATGCGCCAGTCGAAAACCTCCACCGCATAGGAAACCTGATAACCCGGCTGAATCAGCCAGCCGCCGTCAAGATATTTCATAAATCAGCCACACTCCCCATCAGGATCGATGCATCAGCCGGTAGATCTCACGCACCTCTGCGGGACCAAGCTTGACAAAGTTCCCCAGCTGCCCCTCGGCATCCCATCTAATGCCGCTGATGAGGCGGTCAATGTCCTCCACTTTTCCACCTATTTCTGCGAAGCTCGTCCCCAGACCGATGGAACGGTAGAAATCCACCAGGCGGCGGATGCCCGCCAGAGCCACGCCCTCCGGGTCAAAGGGATCGTTTTCGACACCGAAAACAGTCGTTGCGAAGCGGACGAAGCGCGCCAGGTCATGGCGGTAGACGAAGCGCATCCAGGCCGGCAGGACCACCGCCAGCCCGGCACCGTGGGCGACATCGTAGACCGCCGACAGCTCATGCTCGATCTGGTGGCTGGCCCAGTCCTGCACCCGGCCGACACCAACCAGGTTGTTGTGCGCCAGCGCCCCCGCCCACATGATCTGGGCACGGCCCTCGGCGTGGCAGGGATCGGCGATAACCAGTGGGGCATAGCGGACCAGGGTGCGCAGGATACCCTCGCAGAACTGGTCGACCAGATAGGTCCCGGTCGAGTTCGTAAAGTAGCGCTCGGTGACGTGCGTAAAAATGTCAGCGACGCCGTTTGCCGTCTGTGACGGCGGCAGCGTCCAGGTGAGTTCGGGATTCATCAGGGCCAGGACGGGACGGATAAGCTCGGAGCCGGCGCCGCGCTTCCAGACCGTGCCGTTGGCATCGACCCTGCTGATGACCGAGCTGTTGCTGCTCTCGGAGCCGGCGGCCGGAATGGTCAGCACGCAGGCGACGGGCAGGGCGGTCTGTGGCTGGGCTTTGCCCGAATAAAAATCCCAGACATCGCCGTCATAGCAGGCGCCCATGGCGATGCACTTGGCAGAGTCGATGGCCGAGCCGCCGCCAACGGCCAGGAGCCCGCCCAGGTTCTCAGCCCGGACCAGCTCCAGTCCCCGCAGGGCCAGGTCCAGACGTGGATTCGGCGCGACTCCGCCGAGCTCGACATAGTAGATGCCGGCTGCGTCCAGGCTCCGGCGCACCCGGCCAAGCAGCCCCGAGCGTTCGGCCGAGCCGCCGCCGTAGTGCAGCAGTACGCGGTCCATGCCCAGCTGCTTGAGGCGCGCTCCGACCTCATTTTCTACACCGCTGCCAAAGACATGGCGGGTGGGCAGATACAGTTCAAAATTCTCCATGCGCGAAGACCGATCCTTCCTTTAAGAGACAGCCCCCAGAAATCTGAGGGCTGCCGGCTTGTGTCACATTATAGGCTTCCGCTTAGTAGGTGCCGCTGGTGTCGAAGGTCACGCTCTCGACATCTTCCTTCAGGCGGGACGTGGCGCGGCGCTTGTTGAGTTCCTCCAGGAAGAGAGCCTCGTCGACAGGCAGGTCGACGGGTCTGCCGAGCCAGGACGAAAGGTGGATGGCGTTCGACAGCATCAGGCCGTTGATGCCTTCCTCACCGGCGGCGAGCAGCTTTTCACCGCGCAGAATGGCAGCGGTGAAGCTGTTCATGATGCCGACATGCTGCGGGTTGACGCCGCTGGTGTCGATCACTTCGCGGGTGACGCCCGGGCGGCCGAAGCCCTGCGTGGTCTCCCGGGTCCACTGGCTGATGCCTACCTCCAGGCGGTCCAGGGTGAGCACGTCGTTTTCGGCGATCAGGCGGCCGCCGTCCAGGGTGACCTCAAAACGGTTGGTGCCCGGGATGTCGCCGGTGGTGGTGACGAAGACGCCGGTGGCGCCGTTGGCGAACTCCAGATAGGCGGTGACGTCGTCCTCGACCTCAATGTCATGCCACTTGCCCTCATGGGCGTGAGCCGAAACGCGCACCGGCAGGCCGCAGATCCACTGCAGCAGGTCGAGCTGGTGCGGGCACTGGTTGATCAGGACACCGCCGCCCTCACCGGCCCAGGTTGCGCGCCAGCTGCCGCTGTCGTAGTAGGCCTGGGAGCGGTACCAGTCGGTGATGATCCAGTTGACGCGGCGGATTTCGCCCAGCTCTCCGCTGGTGATCAGCTCACGCATGCGGATGTAGAGCGGGTTCGTGCGCTGGTTGAACATCATGGCGAAGACCAGGTCGTAGTTCCTGGCTGCCTCGTTCATCTCACGCACCTGCTGCGTGTAGACGCCGGCGGGCTTTTCGACCATCACGTGTTTGTTATTTGCGAAGCCTGCCACGGCGAGTTCCGGATGCTGGTAGTGAGGGACGGCGATGAGGATGGCGTCGCAGCAGTCGGACGCGATAAGATCGCTGCCCTCCGTGAAGATTTCCCAGTCGATCTTGTGCTCGGCCGCCAGCGCCGCGGCCCACTCACGGCGCTTCGCATCGCGATCAGCGACCGCCGTCACGTCGACCTCCGGCATCAGGCCCTTCAGCCAGTTGCCGATGTGTCCTGTACCCATGTTGCCGATGCCGATGATGCCGACACGGACCTTCTGATTCTCTTTCGCAAGCGTCATAGATTCTCCTCCTTCATGTATGACCGTGACCCGCCCGCAGTCGGTACGGCCGGCTCCGTATGTAAACTAATCGGCGTAACCCAGTGCGGCGACCGCCCGATAGCTGCGCTCCAGGCAGCGGAAGGGATCGTCGCCGGCCGGGACGCTGTCCTGCTCCACCAGAATGTAGCGGGTGTGCCCCTGCTGCTCGAGCTGCTTCAATATGCGGGCAAAGTTCAGGTTGCCATCCCCGACCGCCGCGAACTCCGGCGTCTGACCGCGCACGGCGTAGTCCTTCAGATGGACACAGGCAAGCCGCGGCGCCAGGCGCTCCATCCAGTCGTAGATGTCGCAGCCGGCATGCTGCAGCCAGTACGTGTCGAGTGTGATGAGCAGCTCATCTTCCTCAAAGCGGTCAAGAAGGCGCTCCATCAGCGTGCGGCCGTCGTGCTTCTCAAACTCGAAAGAATGATTGTGGTAGCTGAAGCCGAGCCCGGCGTCCCTGAGACGGCGGATGGCCGGCAGATAATCCTCTGCGAAGTAGTCCACCCAGAAGGGCGAGCGGTACTTTTCCGGCATGCCGCCAAGCCCCACATAAGGGCAGCCCAGGATGCGGTGTTCCGCGATCAGGGCGTCGGTGTCGTTCAGGATGCGGTCGGCGGGGTTATGCGTCAGCGCGACTTCCAGGCCGTTTTCGTCGCAGATCGCCCGCAGCAGGCCCGGATCGATGGCGCCGAGCCCCGACAGCTGGACGACGCGGTAGCCCATCGCGGCCACCCGGGCCAGACTGCGGCGGATGTCCGCTTCCGTCTGCAGATACAGGCGCAGCGTGTAGAGCTGTGCGCCGAGTTTCATGTTTCCTGCCATTTTTGTCCTCCTCTATCCGCTTGTCGATCCCTTTGGCGCAGCCAGAGCAGAACCAGGCAGAAAAGGCCGACGGGAACCAGGACCATCTGGAGCGCGTGGATGATGGACCAGGCCCGGGCATTTTCGCCCACGATCTGATGCAGGCTGGAGCCAATGAAGTTATAGATACCGTGCAGCAGGATGGTGAGCGGCAGCGAGCGCGTCCAGACATAGACCGCGCCGAGCACCAGGCCCGCTGCGAAGACATAGCCGCTCTGGATCAGGTTCAGGTGGAAGACGGCGAAAACCAGCGCCGAGACCCAGATCACCACCGGCTCACTGGCAACGCGCAGCAGCTCGCCGCAGAGAACGCCCCGGAAGAGCAATTCCTCCGCCGCCGGCACCAGCACGCAGAAGACCAGAATCTGCGCTCCCAGATGCTCGTTTGTCAGGCTGCCGGCGAGCTCGGCGTAACGTTCCAGCTGGCCGGCCACGAAGTCCGAATGCTCGGCGAGCAGGCTGACAAGAATCATGTAGAGTGTGGCAAAGCCCATGCAGCCAAGCATGGCGCCCACGGACACGAGTGCCTCCCCGACACGCGGGCGCTCCAGCAGGACATAGGGCTGGCCGCGGCGCCGCAGAATATAAAGCCCCAGACTGTAGAGGGCGATCGCCGCGGCGGAGGCAGCCCCCAGCCATATGGTGCTGTTCTGGTTAAACCACTGGAGAAGGCTCTGCTCGATAGACTCGGCCGAAGAGCCGTCAAACTCGGGCCGCAGCAGGGCGAGGCTCACCATCTGGGCCGTCGTCTGCAGCCCGATATGAAGCAGCATGAACAACAGCGGGATGAGGATGGTTCCGGCATCAAAGCGTGGCCTGGGCCGGGCGGGCGGCAGGGCGGGCGCTGCTCCATAAGGTGGCGGCGTGACGCCCGAAGGCGGTAAACCGGAAGAAGAGTCGCCGTACTGCGCCACGTTATGTCTACCTCGCTTGCTTTTTGTAATCTTCTTTAGTATACCGCAAGCGTTTCGGTACCGACGCACGATGCCAACGGGCCGGCGGCTATGTTCGCTTACAGACGGCGCAGATAGCGCTCAAAAAAGACGTCGAAAACGAGCTTCAGTTCGCTGCGTTTGCGAATCGACTGATAGTAGTGCTCGCCGTGTGGTCCCGTATCAAAACGCATGAGGACAAACTCCGGCGGCCGGTGCGCTCCATCGTCTGGTTCATAGGCACCCAAAGCCACATATTCACGGCCGAGCACAGTAAAACGATCAACAAAGGCCAGGTAGTACTCCTGGCCATTGTCGAGATCCTCAAGCACGAGCAGAACCTCATCCTCCTCAAGGGGCGGCAGTTCGGCTTCCGGCTCCCGGGCTTCGCGTTGTTGAAAAAAGCGCATGACAGACAAGATCCATGGACGGCTGCTGCTAAGGCAGCCGCTCAGTCCTCATCCTCAAACTCGTCATCCTCGTCATCGTCATAGGTCGCGAGCTCATCGGCTTCCTCACAGAGACGGTCGTACTCGGCGGAGACGCGGTCGAACTCGCTGTCTTCGAGGCTCTCAAAGCCCTCGCTGCCATCTTCGAGTTCAATGATGCGGACGATCACGGCCTGAGGGTCTTCCTCAAGTGTGACGAGCACACAGTAGACCTGATCCTCAAACTCGAAGTCATCGGCAATCATGAAGCGGAACTCTTCGCCCGTCTCCTCATCGACCATCGTAATGATCTCGGACTCGACATCATCGTCATCAAAATCAAGGTCAAGTTCGACCCCATCCTCATGCCCGCAATCAGGACCGTGCTTATGGGCGGCTTTATGCTCCTCCGGTTCTCCCGATTCCGGGCGGCCACGGTCGGCCTGGTACAGGAACAAAATCATCCGTGTTTCCTCCATCGTTGTTCGAGGACACCCCTTATAGGGGCTTGTTCGTGATTTTTTGAGTATAGCACAGGGGACCCGCCAGCCGGTGAAACTTGTCAACAAGCCCGGCGCCCGTCATGTTCGCCTCGGATAAGTAAGACTTTCTTACGCTCCTTGTCTGCTGATTCTGAAAGATATAAGTTTCCGCCCCTCCACTCCAGATTTTCCCTGGCAATCTTTTCATTCGGCAGTTTCTCATCATGAAACAGCTGCTGGTATATCCTCATAATGTCATTGAGGTTAATGTCTTCCAGGTTTGCTTGAGACACAGGCGGATCATACAAAGGTGGATCGTACAATGGTGGATCGCTTTGGGCATTGAGGGAGTTTCCGCTTCAGAAAAGAGATAGATATTCCATTTTGCAGAAGCCCGGAGTTCAGCTTCTGGGGTTATGTCTGCATTCCCTGGCGCAACAAGGGTTTTTGTCGTTTTGATCATCATCTGCACAAGTTGCGCCATGAATGTTGATTGTAGTTCGAAACCATGCGTAACTAGCGTTCACAACATCTGGGTTGAAGCATGCTCCCCAACTCCGAGCACAGCTGTTTTTCTAAGTTCCGATCCTGACCTTGGGGCAGGAGCGAAGAATTTATGTAGGAGGGTGGACAAAAATTGCGCTGGTGCCCCGAAATCGGGGCAGGAACGAAAAAATTGTCCAGGGGTGGACAAAAATTGCGCTGGTGCCCCGGAATCGGGGCAGGAACGAAAAAATTGACCACAGCTGGCCAAAAAAGGGCGTGTGTGCCCGGGAATCGGGGCAGGAGCGAAAAAATTGTCCAGGGGTGGACAAAAACTGCGCTGGTGCCCCAAAACTGGGGCAGGAACGAAAAACTTGGCCACACCCATTAACTCCAACTGACGGTGCAGCACCGCCGCTTTTTCTATTTTGTTCTTTATCGAAAAGCGGCGGCAAATGAATCGATAGGAAGCAGTCGTGCGGGCGACACTTGCTGTGCTGCCCCCAAAATAGGATCCAACACTTTTATGTCTACGACTTGTAAGGACACGCTTGTCCCCACGATCCAGAGCACTACTTCGCTTGTTGTCCATTATCCAATTTTGCAATTACCGTGGTCCGCGGTAGGACTGACTCAAACCCCTGACCACTGCATCAAAAGAAGAAAAAGTGCTCGCAGCAGAGATTGGGATTGATATCTCTGACACAACTCAAAAACTGCCAGCAGAAGCTTTGTAATGAAAAAAGGGGTTGTGTCAGCTTTTGCAGACACAACCCGAAAAGTTGTCATTCACGCGCTGATTCAAGCAACACGCAGCCATCCCTTCAGCGAAACAAAGCCCGCCTCAGCTGAAGAAACTCATATAGCGTCCGATAAGATTGGTCAGCATCAAAATACCGATCAAAATCAGCAAAAGACCTGAAAACAGGCGGATGCGCTGCATATGGCGCTTGATGAAGGCCAGACCCGTGGCCATGCTCTCGTAGAGGAGCGCCGTCAGCATGAATGGGATGCCAAGTCCCATGGAGAAGGCAAAGAGCAGCCCAATCCCCTGCCAGACGGTTGCACTGTTGGCCGCCATCGTCATTGCTGCACCGACCCAGGCGGTCAGGCAGGGTGTCCAGGTCACCGTGAAAGCCAGGCCAAAGAGCAGGCTGCGCAGGAATCCACGCCCCTGACTGTGCTGATTCAGCATGCGCTCGCCCAGAGAAGACGCTTCGCCTTTGACAAAACGGCTCCGCAGCCAGGCGAGCAGGCGGTCGAAGAGACCCAGGTAGTGCAGTCCTAAGACAAGCATGATGACGCCTGAAATACGTCGCAGGAGATCCTGATTGCGGAAGAGCGCGCGACCGATCGAAGTGGCTGTAGCCCCCAGAGCAATATAGATCAGTGTGAAGCCGGTGATAAAGCCCAGGGTGTTGATGACGCGCCGGCGACGCCCGGCGGCCTCGTCACCGGCCAGATAAACAAGATAGACGGGAAGCATCGGCAGGATACAGGGAGAGAGGAAGGCAAGCACTCCCTCCAGAAAAACCATCAGTACCGGCATGGCAACTGTCTCCTAGTTAGCCTCAGCGGCATAGCTCTTCACACTTTCAAGGAAGTGATCGAGCTGATCGCGGGTCAGGATGCCGCGGTGCTGATAGAAAAGATTGAAGTCGGGCGCAATAATCCAGGTCGTGGGGATAGACTGGACGTAGTAGAGTTCTGCTGCGCTCGGCGTGCCCGCCTGTCGCTCGTCATAGTAGTAGGGGAAGCTGTAGCCTTCGCCGGCAATGAAGCGGTCGGCGGCATCACGGGTCTCACGGCCGCCGTCAGTCAGGTCGACAGCTATAAAGACGATGTCGTCGCGATCTTTGATCTCTTTGTACCAGGCGTCGAGCATCGGCATCTCGGCACGGCAGGGCGGACACCAGGAAGCCCAGAAATTGAGGACAATGATACGTCCGCGAAATTCCGAGAGGCTGTGTGTCTCGCCCAGATTGTTGCTGAGAGTGAAGTCGGGAGCTTGGTATTCGCTGTCCGATGCTTCCGTTTTAGCGCCCGCTGTCTCGCTGCCCGCCGCATCATTCGTTTTCGTTGTTTCAGGCGGTGCCACGGTGACACTGTCCAGAGTGGTACTCGGCGCAGCAGTCGTCACAGTCGTGTCGGGGCGCCGGGTGACAAGCGGCCCGGAATCGCTGGAGGGATCGGCATTGCCGCCCAGAAGCTTCAGGAGGAGGGCTGCCAGGGCAAAGATGGCGATCAATCCGCCGCCCAGCAGGATGTACTTTATATTGTTCTTATTCATGGTCGACATTCTAGGGGAGAAAAAGGAGAGTAACTGCCACCGGTGTTACCGATTTTGACCTTTCAAAAGGCATACGCACTTGACGCATCGGCTTTGCAAAGCAATCCCTTTCTTGAACACCTGTCGAAGCGCCTGTCAGCTCATTCAGACCACAGTCGGCTTCCGTCCACGTGACGGCAGCCCCTGACGTGACTTTCCGAGTTTGCAATAAGGAAACGGACGAAGTGTCTGCTAAAGATGCCTTCAGGCTATTCTCAATGGAGTCCATATATGCTGGATTCTCGACTGCTCTGCCGGATTCTTGCCTGGCAGTTCGAAATACACATGCCGGATCAGAATTTTGGCTTAGGACAGCCCTCTGGAAGCTCGATGGAGCCGGTAAAGCGATGCTTTTCTTTTGGGCACATTATGGAGTGCACAAGAACTCGGCCTGTGCGCCTCTTTTCACGTGCAACTCGATTTTTTATGCATGAACAGCGCTTTATAGCTCAAAAGCTCTTTATGCAATAGGCAATGCGGCTATCCTGTCCGGCAAAGTACCACAAACGCCAAGTCTGCAGGTGTTCGAGCCTCCGACCATGCCTGACGATGCTCGGGCCTCCTGTCCAGTTAGGTACTCAGGTGGCCAAAACCACCCAGCGCCCGTCGGAGCCGACCTCAACCGTACGCGATCCCGTCCGCTTTTGGCAGGTTGCGGAAGAAGCGCAGCGCGAAAGGAATCGTGATCCCGAGCGTCAGCAGATCCGCGATGGGCTGCACGGCGATGACACCGTTCAGACCAAAGAGGCGGGGCAGGACCAGCATCAGGGGGATGAAGAAGAGCCCCTGTCTGGAAGCAGCCAGCATCGTCGCAGAATACGCGTGCCCCGACGACTGCAGGAGCATGTTGGTGGCGGTGTTGGGCGCCATCAGGGGGAGGATGGCTGTCTGCAGCCGCATAATCGGGATCCCGATCGCGATAACGGCAGGGTCGTCGCGGAAGGCCTGCACCACCTGAGGCGCGAAGATAAACAGCAGCAGCCCCATGCCCGCCTGCAGCAGTAAACCCGTAGTGATGGTAAAACGATAGGCCGTACACACGCGACTCCAGGCGCGGGCACCATAGTTGTAGCCGATAACTGGCTGGAAGCCCTGGCCCAGGCCCAGCATCAGCGCTGTGACAAAGAAGGTGACGCGCCCCACGATGGAGAAGGCCGCCACCGCAGCAGCACCACCCAGCGCCTCGGCGCTGCTGTTCTGCAGACTGATGGCGATGCTGGCGAGCCCCTGCCGCGTCAACGAGGGGAAGCCCAGGCGAACCATCTCGAGATAATCGCCTGCCTTCCGACTGATGGCGCGTGGCGAGAGCCGCAGCGCTGAATGGCGTGACTGCAGCATCGCCAGCAGAATCACAAACGAAATCACGGCCGACAGCGCAGTCGCAATGGCCGCGCCGGAAACGCCCCAACCCAGAACAAAGATAAAGAGCGGATCCAGCCCAATATTAATCAGACCACCACTGGTGAGGCCAATCATGGCATGGAAGGTCTTCCCCTCATAGCGCAGCAGATTGTTGAGCACGAAAGATGCGCACTTGATGGGCGCCACGAGCAGAATCCAGAACGCATACTCCCGGGCATAAACGAGGAAGTCCTCACCGGCACCGACCAGGCGCAGCATGGGATCAAGCAGCGAAATGCCCACGATCGTAATCACCAGGCCGGTCACCAAAGCTGCGAAAACACCCGAGCTCGCCTTCCGGCGGGCGGCCTCGAGCTGCTGCTGCCCGAGCAGGCGGGCGATATGACTGCCTGCACCTTGGCCCAGCATGAAACCCAGCGCCTGAATGATGGCCATCACCGGCATGAAGACGCCGACGCCGGCACTCTGCCTGGTGCCAAGCTGCGACACAAACCAGGTGTCTGCAGTGTTGTAGAGCGTCGTCACCAGCATGCTGATGATCGATGGAATGGCCAAGCGCACAATAAGCGGGGGAATCGGCGTCGTGGTCATGCGGGCAAGCTGCCGATCGGCCTCGGTGCCGCGGCTGCTGTCTTTGCTCATCAGAAGTACGTCCTCATATACCAGCGGCGGTCGGAGAAAAACTCCGCAAACGCCGCGGCCCGTTCCCGGTCGGCCAGGGCGGCAGGGCAGCCCTGGGCCCGGGTCAGGGGCAGGTCTGAAACAGTGAGATCCCCGCTGGCAAGCGCCGAGAGCTCACAGATGTCAAGATCAAGCGTGCTTTCAGGAGCGGCGGTCCCGCGGCGGACGCCGTCGGGCGTCAGCAGGAAAGAGGCTTGATTTGCAGGCAACAGTTCGTCATGCACAGAGACAGCCATGCCGGCGGGCAGGCTGCGCCCCGGGTGTGCTTTGTGCCAGCGCCGGGACAGCAGGCCCAGGAACGCTTCCGCATCTACGACGCGCAGCATTGCCGTGCGGGTGACGGGGGCCGGCGTGTCCTCGATCAGGAGGGAAAAGGCGTAGCCCGGCGGCAGCTCAAGCTCCACCTTATCGATGTCGGCGGCAAATCTCTGCAAAAACCGCAGCACGGCCGCCAGCTCGGGGGCACTCGCAAACAGCAGGTCGCGCACCACAATGCGCCGCTGATCGGAGTGGAAGGAGAGGGCGGTCTGGGGCTCGCCCTTCGCATCACGCATAAGATAATGGTAGTGCCTGGTGGTGAAGGGATTGTCCTGCTCCAGGCGGGCCCTGATGTCCATGTGCCGCTCGAAGTAGCCGTCAAAATGCCGCCACATGCGGTCCTCCAGGCGCCGCCAGTCGGCGAAATCCTGTTCTGAACCCGCAGGGCGCAGCATGGTCCAGCTGCCCTCCAGCGCTGGGACGCGCAGAATGATGTCGGCCGGGCGGAGGCTGTAGCACCAGGAATTCTGGATAACCTCAAAGCCGAATTTGCGGTAGAAAAGGTGACGGAAAGGATAGAGTGCTGCGAAGACACAGCCGTCGGCCGCCATCTGCCGCAGCATTTCTTCCAGGATCCGGCGCACACCGCCGCCGCGGCGATGTTCGGGGTAGGAGGCGACGCCGCCGACACCGCCGACAGAGACCAGCTCGCCCAGGAAGCCGGCGCGGAACTGCCCGTAGATCGCCACCGCTGTCATGCGGTCGTCGTCCGTGAAACTGGCGTAACAGTGGTCGAGGATGGTCTGGCGCTCTACCGGATTGGGGAAGAGCTTGTCGAAATACGCCAACAGTGCCTGGTCGCCGGCGTCGGGCGGAGTGGCGTTGTAGGCGACGCTGCGGATGCGCTCGAATTCGGGGACTTCTTCGCGTCGAATAGTGCGTACGGTCATCAGGTGGTCCTTCCAGTCAGACGAGGATGCCGCCCGACCAGGTCAGGGTGTTCGGGCCGTAGTAGTAGGGGAGGCCTGCGGTTTTGCAGAGGTCGGTGACCAGAATGCCGATGGCTTCCAGAGAGGGGCTTGCGCGGTCCGGGAAGCGGCAGGGGGTGTCGGGGCAGCCGCAGCTGGGGCAGAGGGTGCAGGTGCCGCAGGTGAGCAGCAGCATGCCGGGCGGGCAGGCGCCTTCGCCGATGAAGTTGGCGAAGACTTCTTTCAGGATCCGCTGGCCTTCCGCCATTGACTCGTAGTCGAAGCTGTCCTCAAGCTGGCAGGTGTGCTGGATGAGGACACCGTGGCTGTAGTGGTCGATGCGCCGGCGCCAGGTGGCGAGGTCGCCGACGTGGGGCGGGCACATCCAGTTCTTTCCGTAGCTGTGGCAGCGGTCGGCAGCGCACATGGCGCGGACTTCTTCGCGCAGTTCGATGTCGGCGACGCGAAAGACGGCGGTGGCCGTGGCGCCGCCAGCTTCCGCAAAGGCGCGGATGTCGGCGATGAGTGCCTCAAGTCCGGCGGGGCTCTGCTTCTGCTCGGCTGCGGCGTCGTAACGCCTGGTGCTGGATCCTTCGGGCGTGTTTTCGTTCATCGAGCTCTGCCTCATTTACTTCAGGGTGCCTGGATGCCAGGAAACCGGCGGAGGTGATTCTCCTGATTATACTGAAGTGGATTTCGAAATGTGTGGAGAAACGCGCCGGGGAACTGACGTGTTGGATTCGGGAGGGGGAGGGTGTTGTAAGACGTACATGCGTCAGTGGAGTTTGTTGAGGCGATGAGGTTGTAAAATATAAAAAGCTTATCCGATGTAAAAGATGCGATGCCCTTGGTTAATATTAAGAAATAATGAAAAACAAATTATGTTCTTTGGCTTTTGGGGCTATTAGCATGGGAGACAAATATATGTTGTGCCAATCTGGGAAAACGGGTTTGCACTTTGTCCCGAATATAATAATGTATTCGGGACAAAGGTGGTGGTTAAGTGATTTCGTTTGCTCAACAAATTGAGGACACGATAGATAACACCGAGCCGGGAAAGGTATCCATAACTAATGATTTTTTGGAAATCGCTTCGTATGAAACCGTAAGAAAGACGTTAAATCATATGGTCAACGATAAAAAATCAGCAGTCACCCTTTTTTATTAATTTTCACAGCGCTTATGGTTCACTTACCTTGGAAGTACTTCAATCCGCGTTGCTGTAGCTTCATCATTTCTCACAGAGCATATGGCCACGAAGGCTCCAATACCACAGCCTGTAAGGATCACGATCCCTCAACTCTCACAGTACTTCTACCTATTTGAACTCAAGCCCGAGTAGATGGCGGCCGTAACCCCTCAACTCCTGCAGTACTTCTGGCTTCATAAGCGGCTTGATGCCATAGCGTCCGGCAAAGCAGCGGAATCAAGCGGGATCCGGTATGGTACTCCTGTCTACATGAGCTGCTTGATACCAAAGGCCTTGTAGATGGCCTTCAGGTGCTTGGTTGTTGGTTGGACTATCCGTTGCCCTGCGATCGTCTGGACGCGATGTGTGGCCAGAGTCCGGAATATCTGCTTCATCGTCAGAACCTTATCAAGTCCGTGCTTTTCCATTACCTGATGGACGGCGGACTGCAGACAGAGAGCCAGAAAGAGAACAAAGAGCTTGTTATCCAGGATCTTCCGGCTGTATGAACGCAGTTGCTTCAGATCCAGGCTGCATTTCAGCCGTCCAAATGCCATCCCCAGGACAGCCTTATCGTGGTAAATGCGCACAGCGTCTACTGCGCCTGTCTGCGTGTTGCCAAGCAGCACCGTCAAGCCGGAATTTAGCAGTTCGTTCTCGGTGACTTCGTCTTTCGTGATGACGGTCGCGTATTCGGAGTCTTCATCAGCTTTCGGATTGATCTCCAGATATTTCGTGTAAAAAGAATTGTCCAAATAGCGCCCAGGCTCTTTCCGTGCCTCATCCCGCAGATGGACAACATGCTTCATCAGATGATCTTTCGCCCTGAACGCCAGTTCGGGAGAGAGGATGAAAAGAACCTGGATAGACTCTTTCTCCCTCCACTCCTTCTTCCGGTTTACAGAGTAAAACAGCTGCTGTCTCAGCACCTGAATGTTCAGGGGTCGCTCAATGTCGCCCCTTTCCTGTTCTACCCATTCCACAATGCGCTCTGCAGAGACAGGTGCCGAAATCAGGAAGGGCACAGCAGCCTCACCCTCTCCGGCCAGCATGGCATCAACACGCTCCGGGCTGTAGGCTTCTCGGTCCAGAACCACAACAACGGGTTTGTCGTGAGTAATCGCCCGGAATTCCGCCAGTAACGCCTGAAGCGCAGAGACATCCGGGAGACTGCCCTGGTATGGCAGCTGATACAGCGGCAGGCGGGAGCGCTTTCCCAGCAGCAAACAGAGATTGATCTGGGTCGGATCCTCGCCGTCCCGGTTGTAGCTCCAGTCGTCATCGACCGGCAGTGCAGAGCAGGACGAGCCGGACGTGATATCCAGTGCCAGATACTCATCCTCCGGCTGCCGGGCATTCCACAGCTCAAAGAAGCGATCGCGCTCATCCGCACCCATGTTTTCCAGCAGCTTGTAGATTCGCTGGGGACTTAGCGCCTTGATCTCGAAAGAGTCACTGTCTTTCAACCAGTCCTCACAGTACGTCAGCGGATCTTCACTCACGGTCAGGAAGAAGGCCAGCGAAAGGATCTGCTGCCACTCCTCTGGAAAGGCCTGCTCCAGACAGTCGCTCAAGCCGATATCCTCTGACAGCTTCCGCAGCACTTGGAACACGCCGTACTGTCGCACGCTTGAAGCACTGATATCCAAATTGTTAAACACCGCGTCGCTGGCCATGTCCGTGGTGTCGACGCCTTCCTGCTCAAGCCGCTTGAGATACTCTGCCTTATAGATGCGCTCCCCCGTCTCCGGGTCAATCTTGCCAATATATTCCCGTTTCGAGCGTGGTCTGCCTTTCTCGTCCCGGTATGCCCTGCCCAGGCAGATATACGTGTGCTTGCCAGATTTCTGGATGAATTCGTAGGCCATCTTTCACCTCCTGCAGTTATACCCAATTACAGAGGATTTTTGCCAAAAATCAAGTCCCTGGTTTGTTGTAGTACCCCGCCGCTTGTAGCCCCCTCAAAATACAATCCCCCAGACGCAGCGTTCGGATCCTAAAAGGCGCCAGAGTGAGCAAAATTTCCGCTCTGGACAGGTTTTGAGGTCTTTGGACCGGCTTCAGCTGTCCAGAGCGTAAAAATTGCACAGCAAAAGCCAAAAAGTGAGCAAAATTTCCGCTCTGGACAGGTTTTGAGGTCATTGGTTCGGCTTCAGCTGTCCAGAGCGTAAAAATTGCACAGCAAAAGCCGAAAAGTGAGCAAAATTTCCGCTCTGGACGGATTTTGAGGCTCATGGTCCGGCTCTTGCTGTCCAGAGCGTAAAATTTGCACAGCAAAAGCCGAAAAGCGAGCAAAATTTCCGCTCTGGACAGATTTTGAGGCTCATGGTCCGGCTTCAGCTGTCCAGAACGTAAAAAATGCACAGCAAAAGCCGAAAAGTGAGCAAATCAAACATAAATCTTCGCCTGCAGTCCCCGAATCCTCGAAGCCGCCAAAGCTTAACACCCCACGCAGCTAAAGCCCAAGCCTCTGCTCATATAAACACACGAAAAAGTGCCCACCTCCTCGGGCGGGCACTCTGGTAGTGACTTAGGCTACTAACCTCGGGCGGGCACTCTGGCAGCGACGTCGGCTACGCACCTCGGGGCGGGCACTCCGGCAGCGGCACCGCCTCACAACTCAGGCGCCGGTACAGAACTTCAGCGCAACCTCGGCGGCAGTGGAGGCGTCCGGCGTATAGGCGTCGGCGCCAATCTGATCGCAGTACTGCTGCGTGATCGGAGCACCGCCGATCATGATCCTGACCCGGTCGCGGATGCCCGCCTCCGTGGCCTTCTCTACCACAGTGCGCATCTCCCCCATGGTCGTGGTCAGCAGCGCCGAACAGGCAATGATATCGGCGTCATGCTCCCGGGCGGCAGCAATGTAGCGCTCGGCATCCACATCGGTGCCCAGGTCGATCACGTTGAGCCCCTTGCCCTCCATCATCATGCGGACCAGATTCTTGCCAATGTCATGGAGGTCGCCCTTAACCGTTCCAATGACCACAGTGCCGCGCTCCTCGACATCTCCCTCCGCCAGATGCGGCTTCAGCTGGGCAATCCCACGGTTCATGGCCCTGGCCGCAATCAGCACCTCGGGCACAAAGACCTCATTGTTCTTGAATTTCTCACCGATAACATTCATTCCGGCGAGCAGACCCTCTTCCAGGATATCCTTCGCCCCAACGCCCTGCTCCAGTGCAGCCTTGACAGCCTCGACCACCTTCGGCGCCCGGCCCTGCTGCAGCAGCATGCTGATCTCATTCAGGATGGCTTGTGACATATGAATTACCGTCTCTTTCTTTTTTGCGAAGCTCATATGATGTCCGTAATCCAGCGGCAGCATAAGTCTAGACGACTGGCCAACGAAAGAATTGCACTTTTCCTGTGTTAAATTGTACTTATCCAGGCTTCTGACATTTGAGGAGGGCAGCGACGATGGAGACCAGGCGGACAGATCAGGGCGGCTTTTTAAAGCTCGGCCGGACGGCGGCGGCGGAGCTCGCGGCGGCAACCGATCATCCGGTCACTTTCCTGACGGCCACAGAACTGCGGGAGGCTCTGCGCCGCGGCGAACCCTACGGGGAGCAGATTCTGCTTGAGGCAGAGCTCAGCCCAGCCGAAGTACTGCAGTACACCCACGCCCGCATGGCGAAGCAGTCCCTGAAGCGCGGCCGCCCGCAGCGCTACCGGGCGCCGGACGGCAGCCTCTGCCTCATCGCTGCGGTCCCGGAGCCAGAAACGGACCGGGCCGCCGCCGCTATTCTGCTGGCCTGGCCGAACGCGGCAGCCACTGACGCCGGCCGGGAAGCCGAGCTGGCAGCCTGCGAAGGCCTCCTGACCATGATCGCCGACTGGCTGGCCGAGCACGCCGGCGCCACCAGCTCATGCCTATACAGCCCCGCCGACGAAGAGCGGATCCGGGAGGCCGCCCTCAGCGGCGACGCCCGCCTCTGCCGCCGCCTGATCAACGACATCTTCATGCGCATGTATCTTGAAGGTGCGGAGAACATGGGCCGCCTCCGCAGCTACGCCATCGAGCTCACCGCCCTGGTGATCCGCCTGGTGACCGAGTTCGAGGGACCGGGCGTCCTCTCGACCTGGCCGGCCGCGACCCATCGTCACGAGATCCTGCAGTGCCCCGATCTCTTCAGCCTGACGGCCTGGCTCAGCGAGGCCATCCGCGACCTCACCCGACGCATCTTCGATCCCCTTCCCCAGGTCAGTTCGGCTCTGGTACGCGAAGCTCTGCGCCAGATCGACCGTGACCCCGCTGCCCCGCACCGCCTGGCCGATCTCGCCGCCCAGCTCCACGTCAGCAGCGACCGCCTGGGCCAGCTCTTCCGCGAGCAGACCGGCCGCAGCTTCTCCGTCTGCCTTAACGAGATCCGCCTGCGCCACGCCCGCCGCCTGCTGCTGCACACAGAAAACTCCATCGCCGCCATCGCCGCCGCCTGCGGCTATTGCGACGCCCCCTACTTTATCCGCGTCTTTAAACGCTACAATGGCGTTACACCTGCTGTCTGGCGCCGCGGCGGCAGCTTTCATCCGGAGGGTTGACATAAAATCATGGGACGTTCTGTACGGGAAAATGCACTGGCCCTTCTAGGGTCCAAAACGGTGACCGGCCCGGCTGACAGCCTGCCGATTCTGCACTTTGGCTTCTGGGACCAGCTGCTCGAAAAATGGGCGGCCGAGGGGCACCTGACAGCGGCGGAGGCGACCGGCTGGCGTGACGGCAACGACATCGACCGCGCGATCGGGCGGCGTCTCGGCTTCGACCAGAACTACTACCAGACAACGGGGGCGAATACGGGACTCTGGCCGGGCTTCGCAGAAATAATAGTGGAAGAGTATCCCGATGGCAGCTATCTGAAACTGAACGCTGATGGCGTTATTGTGAGAGAAAGACATGGCGCCGTCTCCATCCCGACAGAGGTCGCGCACATGCTGGTGGACCGCCGCAGTTTTGACGCCGAGTACCGCCCGCGCCTCCAGGCTGTTCCCGAGCGCCTTGATGTTCCGGCGATGCTGGCCTTCCTGCGCGCCGGGCAGGGGGCGGGGGAGCTGGTCGGCCTCTTCTGCGGCTCCTACTATGGCAACATCCGCAACTGGGCGGGGCTGGAGGGCCTGGCTTATATCGCCGCCGACGAGCCCGAGCTCTACGCTGAGATGATCGCCGTCAATGCCGAGATGAGCTACACCGTCACCCGCCGCGCTCTGGAGGCGGCCAGGGCGGCCGGTGAGCGCTTCGACTTCGCCCATTTCTGGGAGGACATCTGCTTTAAAAACGGTCCGCTCGTCCACCCCGGCGTCTTCCGCGAACTTGTCGGCCCCCACTATCGCCGCATGACGGCCCTGCTGGCGGAGTACGACATCGACATTGTCTCCGTCGACTGTGACGGTTCGATCGACCTGCTGCTGCCTGTCTGGCTGGAGAACGGCGTCAACACCATGTTCCCGATCGAGGTCGGCACCTGGAACGCTTCGATCGCCCCCTGGCGCGCGCAATATGGCGACGCGGTGCGCGGGGTCGGCGGCACCGACAAGCGCGTCTTCGCCCGGGACCGTGCGGCGGTTGATGCCGAGATCGACCGCCTGCTCCCTCTGGTGGAGGGCGGCGGCTATATTCCCTGTCCCGACCACCGCCTGCCGCCGGAGACCGAGTGGGATCTGGTGCGCTACTACACTGATGAACTCAGGCGGCGTTCCGCCCTGTTGTTTGGAGGATGATGATGATGATGGCAAAGTTCCCCATGACCCCCGCCGACCGCGCCCGCTGTGCCCTGGAACTTGGCATCCCGGATGAGGTGCCGACCTTTGAGCTCGAGTTCCAGCTGGCCGATCTGATGTTCGGACGTCCGCTGATGACGCCGGAGCTCGCCTCCGACGAGCTGGAGAAGCTCAGTTCCCTGGAGCGCGAGCGCGCCGTCATCGCCGCCGCCGACTATGCCGCCGAAGTCTACGACGCCCTCGACTACGCGATCGTGCCGGCCTACGGGCCGGGGTCGGAGCGCTTCTGGGAGACAGGAGAGGTGGGGCCGGATCTGGCGCTCTACTTCCGGCGCCTGCACGAGCGCTTCGGCGGCCGCCGCATGCTGGGCTGGCATGGCGATGGTACCTTCTCCATTCCCGACGGGAATGAGATGTATGACTTCGCCTATGCCATTGCCGACGATTACGAGGGCGTGCTGGCGCGTGCCGACGCCATGGCCGAGGCCGCGATCCGGCGCAATCAGAAGCTGGCTCAGGCTGGGGTCGAGGTGCTGCTGCTCTGCTCGGACTACTGCTACAATTCCGGGCCCTTTATGTCGCCTGCCATGTTCGCGGATCTGATCACGCCCTATCTGGCACGTATCTGTGCCGCCGGCCGCGCCAATGGTCAGTACGTGATCAAGCACACGGACGGCAACATCATGCCGATTCTGGATCAGCTGGTTCAGGCCAATCCGCATGCCCTGCATTCGCTCGACCCGATGGCCGGCGTCGATATCCGGGAGGTCAAGCGCTTGGTCGGCGATCGTGTCGCCCTCTGCGGCAACGTCCACTGCGCCGCCCTGCAGACGGGCACGGAGGCGGAGGTGCGCGCCAGCGCGGAGTACTGCCTGACCTGGGGGAAGGAGGGCGGTGGCTATATCTTCGCTACCAGCAACGTACCTTTTAAGGGGATGCCGGTCGACCGCTATGAGCTGATCCTGGAAATCTGGCGGGAGATGCGCCGCTACGACTGAGGTCTGCTGCTGGACCCTTTCGAGTGCCGCCGGCTGGACAATCGCGTGAGTGGTGTCCGCGAAGTGAGCAATTCTGTTGCTGCTTGGAGGGAATAAGTGTGAGAATCCATCACCTCTATCAACTCAGTGTGCCAAGTTTTGGAGTTGTGTCAGCTTTTCCTGACACAACTCGATTTTTTGTCAAAAACGAGGGCGGATTTGCCAACTTTTGGAGTTGTGTCACTTTTTTCTGACACAACTCGTTTTTTTGTCAAAAACGAGGGTGGATTTGCCAACTTTTGGAGTTGTGTCACTTTTTTCTGACACAACTCGCTTTTTTGTCAAAAACGAGGGCGGATTTGCCAACTTTTGGAGTTGTGTCACTTTTTTCTGACACAACTCGTTTTTTTGTCAAAAACGAGGACAGATTTGTCAACTTTTAGAGTTGTGTCAGTTCTCACTGAC
>JASGUW010000229.1 GCA_030055235.1 Bacillota bacterium | reverse complement strand
ATTCCTATGCCCACGCGATCATCAAATTTCCACAGCTCTGATGAATGCACAAGCTCCTCTGCCTTGGGAAGATTCCCCTTCAGGTAAGCTTCCCAGCCGGCCTGGGTCAGCCACCAGCCGCTTTCGCTTTTGCTCCGTTCGTCTTGCGGCAACACCGGCAGCAACGGCAGTGTGCAGGAAGATGGCAGATCCACAGAGCGAGGCATGAACCGACGAATCTCCACGGCGGTCGCATCTTCCCGCTTCTGAAAGACCAAATCCGCAGGAGGCGCCATCAGAATCTCGGTCAGCTCCTGCTTCTTGCGCGCGAGATAGAAGCCTGCCAGCACGAAACTGCCGGGTTGCCGGGGCGTACCCAGCGTAGGGTGCATAATCTCGCTTCTCGAGAAAGCTGCAAGATCGATTTGATCGTCCACCAGCATACGTGAACGTATTGCCCCCGCGGCCACAGACGGCCAGGGCGGAATCAGACTTTCCCCGTAGCTCCCGGGATCGCCAAACAGTTGGTTGCCGCGCAGAAGCAACACGTCCAACGGCGAAATGAAACAGTATTCAATGCTCATGCTGCTTCTCCTTTATCATGGCGGATCTCTCGCGCAAGGAATTCAGCAACCGACAAAAAGTTGCGCAACTTCTTGATACGATCCGCTTGATTCCAATTCATAGTCAGCTTTCCGAGCCGTCTTGCCAGTCCAGGCGCTGCAGGTTTAGATACATCCCTCGCCTGCCGCATAAGCTGATAGCTCAACAGGCTCTGAAGCATGGACCCGTCACCGGCAGGAACAGGCAGTTCCCGCTCATTTAGCCATTCCAGGGTGTGATACACCGCGCGGCGGGAAACATCTTCTGCAGCAAGAAAATCACGCATATCGGTCAGCAGCCTGACCGGCTCACCCCACTTGTCGGTCAGTCGCAGTGCCCCACCCGAACGTTTTATGATGGTGAGGGAAAAGGCGTCACGCCCGCCCTCGTTTTTGGCGCGCCGCTCGGCAGCAGCCAGCTCGCGGCGCACGGCCGACAGCGGAGCCTGGTAATGGGCAATGACGGCACCGCATGATGCTGTGGCCTTACCACCCATCATGCGCATGAGCTTGCCGCCCAGTCGCGCAAAACCATTCTGCAGCACCAGGCCATGGTGCACGCCCCCTTCGTGTTCCGGATCATGACCCGAGTATGCGTGGCGAAGGCGCTGCATGGCAGGCAGCAGATCGGCTACAGGCAGCATCGCAAAGACGTCGTCGCCACCGGAATAGATGAGACGGCCCAGATGCTCTGCTTCCACGACATGGCGCACTACTCTCAAAGAAAAATCATTCAGAGCGCCGGAGATGGCCAGGTGGCGACTGGGCGAGAGCGCCCGTTTCTGCCGGCCGTATTCACCGATGCGCGGCTGCCGCTCCGCGTGCATATCGAATCCTTTCTGGATCTGCGGATGAAAGCTCTCACGATAGCTGATGGCGTAGTCCTCGCCTCCTGAAAGCCAGGCACCCATACGGTCGCCGTCCATCAGGATCAGGCTGTAATAGGTTTCGATCTCGCCGCCCAACATACGTCCGACGATTCGCTTCACCCGTTCGAGCTCGCGTTCATCTCCGCTTTCGCGCGCGGCGTCCAGCATGCCGGGGATGCGTCTGGCCGTTGCAAGTGCCCGATTGTCTTTGTGCTTGAGCACCAGTCTGCGCGGCAGCGCAACAGCCTCCGCCCGGATTTCTTCCTCGCCGGCTCCTCCATTGGTCAGCCATTTATCGAGCTGATGTGCCACGGCCATTGTGTGACTCGAAACGACGAACCGATCAATGTTCTGACCATTCCCGCCCAGTGCCTTGCCGACTTCTTCAGCAAACAGTGTCGGCCACAGGCGTTTGATGGCGGGGAGCGCTCCCAGGTGTTCACCTTCTTTTGCCCAGGCCGGTTTGTTTCTGGCGATCCGAGCCCACAGGGTGTCCTGCCGCGTGCGATAGGACTTTTGTAACTGGCTGCGGTCGGTTGTCAGCCATTCAGTCTCTCCCGTAAGTGAGCAGCGCCAGCCCTCCTGCTTCGCCTGTGCAAATGTGCGTACGCTCTTAGCTGCACTCAGCAATCGGTCGGCAAGATCATGCACGGCAGGATACAGTACGCCGGGATTGGGGACGAAGAAGACAGACTTTCTTCCCTGTTCATCCACCAGTTCGAGCTCACTCTGCAGAAGTTTCCACGCGTGGGTGCACAGAAAACCAGGATCGCCTTCACCGGCAAAGAACGGCTTCATTGCGGCGGCAAGCTCCGTCACGTCCAGCTCGGTTTGGTTCCCTTTATCACACGATCGAATAAGCGAGAACGGAACAGCTGCCCAATGTACTTCGGGAAAGCCTTCCAGCTGTCTCTTCATCTGATCATGGGGCACATCGAGATTCACGTCGCCGCAGCCGGCCTCATGCAGCAACCGTTTCACCACTTCCTCTCCAAGTTTTCCCAGCCATTTCCGCACACCGATTTCAACGGCTTCAGCGATTTCCTTCACCAGTGACCGAGGCACCACTGCTACAAAACGGTTGGGAAGCGCCGCCGAAAACAGTGGGTTACTGTCAGTACCGCCCCTGTTCCATTCACAATTTCTGAACAAGTCCCCGGGCAGACCGCACTCATCGCGCAACCACAGGTCGACCTGCGCAACGCCACGCAGGCGTGGGAAGAGAATCGCATCCGGCCCGAGCCTCTCGCACACCACGCGCATGGCTTCCCATGACAGGCGCGCCAGCAAATGCGAGCCCGCCCATAGGTCGTCCATCTTCCGGGCGCTTGAGATAAAGGGTTGCACAGGCCCAATGGATAGTGAGAACAACGCTATTTCGCCCGCAGGATCAAAGGAAAAGGCTCCCGCAAAAGCCGAAACGAGATCTAGATGATCCCAGATGCTGTGGTCGGGCACACGCGTGTCAGCGGGCAAAAGATGCCATAGCGGGCCAAGCCTGCCGTTGTCGTGCTCTTCTTCGACTTCAGGACCGAAGCGCCAGAGAGCAAGCAGGGTAAGGCGCCAATCCAGACGACCGCCGTTGTGCTCATCAAGAGTGCTCAACAACCTGGCAACATGATCGAAGGTGCGCTGCTTGATGTCATGAAAGTCCGTTTCGCTCAAGCCGCCAGGAAGATGGAACTTTGCGCCGGTGAGCGGATGAATCAGCACGGGATCTTTCGCCCATCGCACCTGCGCCCAGTCCGCAACCTTAAGCGTTTTCTCTGCGCCGCCTCTGGAGGACACAGTAATCTCCTCCATCGGCCATTGCGGGCGGTCGGCAGCCGCAGCCCATCGGTCCGCAAGCCGCACGTGGCGATACATCGAAGCCGGAATTCCGTTCCTGAACAGCGTCGCGATATTGCCGTCGGTGTCGACGATCTCACTATCGATCTCGTGCATCCTGAGTAACCGCATCAGGGCTCGGCTGGTACCCCCTTCATGCCCCGCCGGATCGCGCAACAGCACCAGAGCCTTTTCCGCCGGGTCGTGCAGTCGGGCCGCAAGTTTCGTCTTCCATAAAATGTCGTTTTTCTCGCTCATAGTCCTATTCCTGAACCCTCGTGAGATTCTGGTTTTGTGACAGAAAGTCGTGCACCTGTCTCCATGTGTTCGTGATCGTCTCCTTGTCCGGATTGAAATCCGGAGGCGGCAGACAGGGCATGTGGAAGATGAGACCGTGCAACTGTCCCCTGTTTTCCGGATCGTGCCGGATCTTGAAACGCAGACTGTTAGGGATGCG
>JASGUW010000228.1 GCA_030055235.1 Bacillota bacterium | reverse complement strand
ATTGAAAACGTGTTTTGCTTTCTTTGCAATAGATTTAAGGTGAGACTTATAAAGGATTATTTAACAAGGATTATAGATAAAATAATGGGTGAAAGAAAAGATTGGGAGCCAAAGGTGCCATTTTTTTGAAGGACTCTAAATGATGTGGTAAGACTACCGGTGCCAAAGTGATTGCAGGTAGTTTCATATCAATGGATCAACCTGAGATGTCATAATAACGCTAAAGAGGCACTATAAAGTGCGACATTCTAATGTTGAATTTCTTAAAAACTAGAAGGCGTATTTATTGGTGGTGACATGCATTAATTATTGTTATTAGATTCAATTGATTTTTGGTAGTGGTGTTATAATCAGGGTGTTAAAACTCGCTTTTTAGAATTCAGATGTAAAACGCTGGGGCAGGAAATATCACAATTTCAAAAGAACCTGAATCCGCTGATTGTTTGATAAAACTATTCTGTTATACGAAATTCTTCTGAGGCTAATACAGCGACATTGCTGATGTTCTATCTCAACTAATGATCACTATTGAAGTGTTTGCTGAAAGGGGCTAAAAGACATTTTGACACCCTAATCATCGCATACGGATCACTTGAAATTGTAGCTTTGATGCGCGTTCCAGCAGAAGAACCTTGTTCGTCGTGTTGTTCTCTGTAATATGCTGGCATTTCTCGAGCAAGCTCCTGAAAAGCAGGGAGTAAGCGATTTTTCCTTGCCATCTTGCTGCCTCATGGTATAATCCCCGTTGGCTCACTAAGTCTCGAGCCCATTACACACATGCCCATTCGAGCTATCCGTGAGCGCCACAGGCGCTCGAGGGGGCATGGCGGATAAAACGGAGGTTATCTATGTCCGTCATTAGCATGAAGCAGCTGCTTGAAGCCGGTGTCCATTTTGGTCACCAGACCCGTCGCTGGAACCCGAAGATGGCTGAGTACATCTTCACCGAGCGCAACGGCATCTACATCATCGATCTGCAGAAGACCGTACGCATGGCCGAAACTGCCTACATGGCGGTGCGCGACATGGCCGCCCGGGGCGGGAATCTTCTCTTCGTCGGCACGAAGAAGCAGGCACAGGATTCGATCCGTGAGGAAGCCACACGCTGCGGCATGTTCTACGTCAACAACCGCTGGCTCGGTGGCACGCTGACGAACTTTGTCACGATCCGCCGCCGCATCAACAGACTGCGTGAACTTGACCGCCTCTTTGAAGAAGGCGCCCTCAACTACCTGCCGAAGAAGGAAGTCGCCAAACTGCAGCTTGAACATGAGAAGCTTGAGGCCAACCTCGGCGGTATCAAGAGCATGACAAAGCTGCCTGACATGGTCTTTATCGTGGATCCGAAGAAGGAAGCGATCGCCGTCGCCGAGGCACGCCGCCTGAAAATCCCGATCGTGGCCATTGTTGACACCAACTGCGATCCGGATGAAGTGGATTACATCATTCCCGGCAACGACGATGCCATTCGTGCCGTCAAGCTCATCGCCGGCAAGATGGCCGACGCCGTCATCGAAGGCCACCAGGGCGAGGACTACGAACTTGAGCTCGACGGTGAGATGCCGGATATCGAGCCCTCCCTGATTCCGGATGAGGACTACGACGAGGATTACGACGACTAAAAGCTGGCCCGTGAAAGGCGGGAAGAGCAAAGGAGAAATGAGGATCAACCATGGCTGAGATCAGCATTCAGAGCATTAAGGACCTGCGCGACAAGAGCGGCGCGGGCATGATGGACTGCAAAAAGGCACTTGTCGAAAACGGCGGTGACATTGAGAAGGCACTTGACTGGCTGCGTGAGAAAGGCATCGCGACGATGCTGAAGAAGTCCGGCCGCATCGCTGCCGAAGGCATCGTTGAGTCCTATATCCACGGCGGCGGCCGCGTAGGCGTGCTTGTCGAGGTCAACATTGAGACGGACTTTGCCGCGCGCAACGAAGCCTTCAAGGGCTTTGTCCGCGACATTGCCCTGCAGATCGCCGCAATGAACCCGCGCTGGGTAGCGCGCGAAGATGTTCCTGCCGAGGAGCTGGACAGGGAGCGCGAAGTCGTGCGCAATCAGGCGCTGAACGAGGGCAAGCCCGAGAAAATCGTGGACCGCATCGTGGACGGCCGCATCGCCAAGTTCTATCAGGAAAACTGCCTGCTCGACCAGGACTACATCAAGGATGACAGCAAAACGGTCCAGGAGCTGCTGACCGAGATGACCGTCAAGATCGGTGAGCGCATCGTCATCCGCCGCTTTACCCGCTATGAGCTGGGTGAAGGGCTCGAGCGCCGCGAAGAGGACTTCGCCGCCGAGGTCATGAGCCAGATCAAATAAGCCGCCCTGAATCCGGGGAACACGTAGTGTATTATTGGGGGTGTCCGTCGCGAACGGATGCCCTCCATTTTTACATATGAGACAGCTGCGTCGCTCAAGCCCCCGGTGGCTGAAACGCGGCATGAGGAGCCTTGAGGAGAAAAATAGATGAGTGATCCGGTCTACAGACGAATTTTGCTGAAGCTTTCAGGCGAAGCCCTGGCAGGATCCCGCGGCCACGGTCTGGACAATGCCACGCTCGGCCGTCTGGCCGCTGCGCTGCATCAGCTGCCGGCCATGGGCGTCGAGCCCGCCATCGTGGTCGGCGGCGGCAACTTCTGGCGCGGCCGCACCAGCGGCGGCATGGACCGGGTGACGGCGGACCACATGGGGATGCTGGCCACGACCATGAATGCCCTGGCCCTCTCGGACGCCCTGGAGCAGCTGGGCAGCGTTACCCGGGTGATGTCGGCCATCGAAATGCGCCAGATCTGTGAGACCTATATCAGGAAGCGTGCCCTGCGCCATCTGGAGAAGGGGCGCATCGTGATCTTTGCCGGCGGCACCGGCAATCCCTATTTTTCGACGGATTCGGCGATGGCCCTGCGCGCCGCAGAGATCGGCGCCGACGTCACGCTGAAGGCCACCAATGTCGACGGCGTCTACGACAGCGATCCCAGAACGAATCCCGACGCCCGGCTCTACCGCCGTCTGACCCATGACGACATCCTCCAGAACCGTCTGCAGGTGATGGATTCGAACGCCGCGGCAATCTGTCGTGACAACCATCTGCGCATCATCGTCTTCAACATGGATGATCCCGAAAACATCCTGCGCATCGTGCGCGGGGAGACAATCGGGACTCTGGTTGAGTAAGATAAAGGGAAACGGACACCGGACCCGCTTGTTAAGCGGCCGGATTGTCAAGGATCATCAGGAGGTCTAAACGCATGGCCATTGAGATTACCAGGGACTGGTACCGCAATTACGAGAACCGCATGCAGAAGAGCATCGACTATCTGGGCGAGGAGTTCAACGCCATCCGCGCCGGGCGGGCCAATCCGCGTGTGCTCGACCGCATCTCCGTACCCTATTACGGTACCGACACGCCGCTGAATCAGGTGGCGGCCATTCAGGTCCCGGAGCCGCGCCTGCTCGCCATCACGCCCTGGGATCCGACCCTGCTGCGTGAGATTGAGCGCGCCCTGCAGGCATCGGACCTGGGCATCAACCCGACCAATGACGGCAAGACCATCCGCCTGGCCTTCCCGCCCCTGACCGAAGAGCGCCGCCGTGACCTGGTGCGGCAGGTGCAGAAGCTCGGTGAAGAGGCGAAGGTCGCCATCCGCAACGTGCGCCGTGAGTGCATGAGCGAACTGCAGGGCTACCTCAAGCGCCGTGAAATCGGCGAAGACAACCTGAAGGATGCCGAAATTGAGGTGCAGAAGATCACGGACCGCATGACCGAGGGTGTCGACCGCGCGGTGGCGGAAAAAGAAAAGGACCTGATGGACATCTGATCACGATGCCGAAAACTACGTCTCCGCCACCGGCGGCCGCAGGCTTTAAGTTGCGGCTGCAGGGCCTGCTGGACCGCCTGCTGCGTTCCGACAGCGCCGACAGCGTGCCGCTCGCTGCGGGTCAGGTGCCGCGCCATATCGCCATCATCATAGACGGCAACGGCCGCTGGGCGAAAGAGCGCCGCCTGCCCCGGCAGGCGGGCCACCGCGCCGGCGCCACCCGCCTCCATGACATCACCGCCGCCGCGGCCCGTCAGGGGGTTCGTTATCTTACCGTCTACGCCTTCTCGACGGAGAACTGGTCGCGGCCCAGTGACGAGGTCGGAGCGCTGATGAAGCTCTTCGTGGAGTTCTTTCATCTCTATGACGAGCGCCTGCGGGAGGCCGATGTGCGCCTGCGCTTCATGGGCGACAGGGATGCCCTGCCCGCCGACGTACAGGATACCTGGGCCTATGCGGAAGCGGAGAGCCGGGAGCGTCAGGGCCTCCAGCTCATCATCGCCTTCAACTACGGCGGCCGCCAGGAGCTGGTCCACGCTGCCCGCCGCCTGGCCCAGGAGGCCGCATCCGGCCGTATCGACCCCGGGAAGATCACGGAGGAGGATATCGCGCGCAATCTCTATATGCCTGATGTCCCCGATCCGGACCTGGTCATCCGCACCAGCGGCGAAAAGCGCCTCTCCAATTTCCTGATCTGGGAGGCCGCCTACGCCGAATTTTACGCCACACCGGTCCTCTGGCCGGACTTTGATGCCGCAGCCCTGCTCGCGGCCATCCAGGCCTACCAGCAGCGTGACCGCCGCTTCGGGGCACTGGCTCCCGACGCTGCGACGAGCGCAGCACCCGGGGCAGGAGGGAGTTAAGTTTTTATGAAAACGCGTGTCCGAACCGGAATCATCTTCACAGTCATCGTACTGGCCTTTGTCATTCCGGGCTTCCGCATCCCCTGGCTGCCCCTCGTCCTCTTTGGCCTGGTCGGCCTGGCCGCAGCCCTGGAGCTGCAGCATGCCCTGTCGCGGAAGGTAGAGCACATCTCCCTGTTTACCATGCTGGCGGCTTCGCTCTACCAGTTCTGGCCCCTGGTGACCCTGCTGTCCTATCGCATGCTGCGCCCCAACTGGCAGCTGCTGCCCAAATCCGGCCCCGCCATCGATGCGCGCTGGCAGACCGACTATCTCTGGCTGGTCGGCCTGGCGCTCGCCTTCACCGCCCTCGTCACAGTGATTTCCATCTTTCTCATCGCCGTCCTCAAGCTCATCCGCTATGGCAACGAAGCTCTGCCGGCTGTAGGCGCAGAGACGGCCTGCTTCCTCTGGATTGCCGCCCCCTTCGCGGTGGTCCCGATCCTGCTCTACGGCGTCCCCAACGGCTGGCTCTGGCTGCTTTTGGCCCTCTTTGCCCCCTGGATCAGCGACACGGCTGCCTACTACGTCGGCGTCAATGTCGGCCACACCCCGATCCTGCCGCAGATCAGCCCCAAGAAGACCCTGGAAGGAACGATCGGCGGCGTCGTCGGCACCATGCTGATCTCCGCTCTCTTCTTCGGCATCGTCATGGGCGGTCCCGAACCCATGCGGCCCGCGCTCGGGCGCAATATCGCCTTCGGCCTGCTGGCCGGTCTCGTCCTGAGCCTGGTCTCCCAGTTCGGTGACTGGTTTGCCAGCGCCCTCAAGCGCTTTGTCCGGATCAAGGACTACAGCAACATCCTCCCCGGCCACGGCGGCATTCTGGATCGCTTTGACGGCGTCCTCTTCACCCTGCCGGTCACACTCGCGCTGGGCTTTGTCTACTATCTTTTCTAATGTCTGCGAAGCCCGACCCCCGTCCGCTCATCCTGCTCGGATCGACCGGTTCCATCGGCCGCCAGACCCTGGATGTCTGCCGGCGCTACGGCATCCCGGTCCTGGGCCTGGGCTGCGGCAGCAGCATCGACCTGCTGGCCGAGCAGATCCGCTGCCATCAGCCCGCCGCCGTCGCTGTCGCCGACCCGGCCGCGGCCCGGGTCCTTAAGGACCGCCTGGCTCACACGCCCTTTGCCGGCTGTGTCGTCCATGCCGGGGAAGAGGCCGCCCTGGAGCTGGCGCGGCTGCCCGGCCCCGCCATCGTCGTACAGGCCATGGTCGGCATGGCGGGCATCGGCCCGGTGCTGGCGGCCATCGAGCAGGGACACGAGCTCGCCATCGCCAACAAGGAAGTCCTGGTCTCCGCCGGCACGCTGGTGCAGCAGGCCTGCCGCCGGGCCGGCATACGCCTGCGCCCGATCGACTCCGAGCACTCGGCCATCTGGCAGGCGCTGGAGGGCTCCCCACGCCCGGATGCGAAGGCCGCCACCGCCTGTCGCCAGCGGGCCCTTCGCAGGATTATTCTGACGGCATCCGGCGGCCCCTTCTACGGCGCCAGTCGGTCGGAGCTCGCCGCCGTCACCCCGGCCGCCGCCGTCGCCCACCCGACCTGGTCGATGGGGGCGAAAATCAGCGTCGATTCGGCTACCATGATGAACAAGGGTCTGGAGATGATTGAGGCCGCCCGCCTCTTTGACCTGGGCGCCGATGAAATCGACGCCGTCGTCCATCCGCAGAGCATCATCCACTCCTTTATCGAGTGGACGGACGGTTCGGTCCTGGCTCAGCTCGGCTTCCCGGACATGCGCCAGCCGATTCAATATGCGCTGAGCTACCCCAAGCGCTGGCCGGCCCCCGAGCGGCGCTTTGATCCCCTCGACCCCAGGAGCGCCAGGCTGAGCTTCGCCGCCCTGGACGAAGATGTCTTCCCGGCGACCGCCCTGGCCCGCGACTGTCTGCGGCGGGGCGGCTCCTATCCGCTGGCGCTGAACGCGGCGAACGAAGTCGCCGTTGCCGCCTTCCTGGCGGGGGAGATCAGCTTTCCGGCGATCATGGCGGTGGTGACGGCGGTTCTGGAAGGACGTAACGCCGGCTGGGGAGAGGAAGCGGCGGAGATTGGCCGCATCCTGGAGCTCGACGCCCAGGCCCGGCGCCTGGCGCGGGCGGCTGTCCGCGGCTTCGGGACCCGCTGATATTTGAAATATAGAGGTACCTTCGCATGGAGCGTTTTATAGGCATAATCATCGCCCTGCTGGCCCTGGGCATCATGATGACGATTCACGAACTGGGCCACTTTCTGGTCGGGCGCCGGCTCGGCTTTAAAATCACGGAGTTCATGATCTTCTGGGGTCCCCGGCTCTGGAGTCGGGTCAAGGACGGCATCCGCTACAGCCTGCGCCTGATCCCCATCGGCGCGGCGGTCAGTTTCGCCGGCGGCGAACTCTCGGCGGCAGAGGATGAGGACCAGGTCATCACCGAAGACGACATCGAATATGACCCGCACGACCCCGGGCTCTTCATCAACCGCCCGAAGCGCTACCGCGCGGCGGTGCTGGTCGCCGGTTCGGCCGCCAACATCCTGAGCGGCATCCTGATCTACTTCTTTCTCTTCCTGGGCCGCGGCTATGTCATCCCGGTCATCGGCCAGGTGCCGGCGGGTACGCAGGCAGAGGCGGCCGGGCTCCTGCCCGGCGCACGCATTGAGATGCTGGGCGGCGTCCGGGTGCGCACGGACATCGACGCGGCCTATGCCGACGCCCTGGCGCCAGACGATGCCGTTCTTGCCATCCGCGTGCGCCAGCCCGACGGCAGCCGCCTGGAGACCGTGCTCGAGCCCGCCAGAAAGACCGTGCGCCGTCTCGGCATCACGACGGACCGCGGCCAGAGCGACATCCGCGTGCTGGCGGTGGAAAGCTGGCAGAACGACGGCTCACCGGTCTTCCAGGTGGATGACGTGATCCTTGAGATCGGTGGGGAACGGGTCACGCAGGAGAGCTTCGCAGAAATATTGGTGAAGCAGCCCGAAGGCCCCTTTAGCGTTCTGGTGCGCCGGGGCGGGGAGGAGGTCGGGCTGGAGACGGTGACGCGCCGGATTGAGACCCTGACCGACCGCGGCCTGGTGCTGACGCGCAGCCACGATCGCCTGGGCGCCTTCCCCTATGCCCTCCGGTACGGCTGGTCCGTGATCACGGGCTCGCTGCGGGCGATAGGGGGGCTCTTCACCGGCGCCCTCAAGCCGCAGGAGACACTGTCGGGCCCGATTGCCATCGTCGACATGATGTCGACCGTCGTCGCGCAGCCGGGCATCAACTGGGGGCAGAAGTTCATCGACCTGGTCACCCTGGTCGCCATCATCTCCCTGAGCCTGGGCTTCACCAATCTGCTGCCGATTCCGCTTTTGGACGGCAACCACCTGCTGCTGCTGGCGATAGAGGCGATCCGCGGCCGCCGCCTGCCGCGGCGCGTCATCCAGATCGTCAGCATCAGCGGTGTCATTATCATCGCCGCCATCTTTTTCTACGGCATTTACCTTGATGTTTCGCGCATCGTGCTGCGGGGTTAAACCATGAGTCGGGAATATCTGAGTCCGCGCCGGGCCGCGCGGGAGGTCAGGGTCGGCTCCGTCCTTATCGGCGGGCCCGCTCCGATCGTCATCCAGTCGATGAACGCGACTGACACCCGGGATGTCGCCAGGACCCTGGCGGAGATCGAGCGGCTGCATGCGGCCGGCTGCCAGCTGACGCGCGTCGCCATCCCGGACATGGCGGCGGCCGGGGCTCTCAATGAGATCGTGCGGCGCTCGCCGCTGCCGGTGGTGGCCGACATTCACTTTGACCATCGCCTGGCGATCGCGGCGGTGGAAAACGGCGCCGCCAAGATCCGCATCAATCCCGGCAACATCGGCGGGGAGACGAAGCTCGCCGCAGTAGTGGACTGCTGCCGGGCTCACGGCGTGCCGATCCGCGTCGGCGTCAATGCCGGTTCGCTCTCCCGCGACATGCTCCAGAAGCACGGCGGCATCTCTGTCCCGGCCATGGTCGAATCGGCTCTGCTGGCGGTGCGGGCGGTGGAGGCGGCCGGGCTCGACAATATCGTGATTTCGGCCAAGGCCTCCGACCCCGCCCTGACCATCGCCGTCAACCGGGCGCTGGCCCGGGAGACGGACTATCCCCTGCATCTGGGTGTCACAGAGGCGGGAACGCCCGAGCGCGGCCGCGTGCGCGCCGCCGTGGCGCTCGGTACTTTGCTCGCCGAAGGCATAGGCGACACGATCCGCATCTCCCTGACGGGCGACCCCGTGCTGGAGGTAGAGGCGGCCTGGACCATCCTGCAGGCGCTGGGGCTGGTGCGCCGCGGGGCCACGCTGGTGTCCTGCCCGACCTGCGGCCGTACGGAAGTCGACCTGGTGCCGCTGGCGGCGGAGCTGGAGCGGCGTATCTCCGGCATTCGCCGCCCGCTGACGGTGGCGGTCATGGGCTGCCCGGTGAATGGTCCCGGGGAGGCGCGTGCGGCCGACGTCGGCATCGCCGGCGGACGCGGGGAGTTTCTGCTTTTTGCGAAAGGCGAAGTTCTGGCCCGTGTCCCGGAGGCCGAGGCCGTTGAGCGTCTGCTGCAGCTGATCGCCGAGCGTTTCCCGGAGGAGGAGACGGATGCCCAGTCTGGCTGATCTGATACGCCAGCTGGGGCTCAGAGCACCCGCGGCGGCGGACGGGCTCCTGCTCGAAAGCCGCGCAGAAACGTTGCTGCTCGGCAACGGCGGCGCCCGCCTGACGCTGCTCGCGGCTGCCTTCCCCCCAGTCGCAGCCCTGTTAGCGGCAGAGACCTGGCTGCGGGAGCAGCTCGGTCAGGAGGCGCTCGAGCTTTGCATACATTCACGTTCTGCCTCCGATCTGACTGAGGCAGCGGCGGCCGCCGCCCGGCTCTGGCCCTGGCTCCTCGACAGCTGGCGGCTGCGAAACGGCTTTCGCGTCATGCATCTGGAGCGCTGTGAGCTGGAAGTCGATGGCAGGCGCCTGGGAATCGTGCTGCCACCGGGCTGCGCCACGGATCAGCTGGGGGATGTCCCGGCAGAGGTCGCGGAGTTTTTCCTGCAGCGGGCGGGCCTGGAGCTTGAAGTCAGCTGGCGCTTCAGTCCGGAGGCGCCTGATAACGGGCGCGGGACGCTGCCGTCCCAGTCCGGGCAGATCCAGGACCTGATTGAAAATCTCAGGGAACAGGAGCGCGAGCGCCGCCGGGAAGAGGCAGAAGAGTCGGCCACGCCTGAGCGCCGTGTCGCCGAGGACGGCAGCCCGGTTCTGGTCGGCCGCAACGGGGAGAAGAAGGAGAGGAAAGAGAGAAAGCGCTCTGCACCCGGCTCCCCGGCCAAATACGAAAAAAAGGAAGAGGGCACGATTTACGGCAAATTCCGCCGTGACATGCCGCTGTCTGATATCCGCAGCTTTACCAGCGAAACCGGTGAAGCCCGTTTCCGCGGTGAAGTCGCCGAGCTGGAGATCCGGCCGACGTCCACCGGAACCTCTCTGTTGGTGAAGTTCGCCGTCTGCGGGGAAAGGGGTGCGGTCAGCTGCGTGTTTTTCGCCCGCCCAAAAGAAGAGCAGCATATCAGGACCCTGCTCAAGGACGGCTGCTATGTGGAGGCGGAGGCGATGGTCTCCTACGATGGCACCTACAGCCGTGATCTTGAGGCCAAAGTGTCGGGCCTCAGGCTCAGTCAAGCCCCGCCCCGGCGCCGTGACAGCTGGCCGGGACAGCGCCGCGTGGAACTCCATGCCCATACCAAAAACTCCGCCCAGGACGGCATCGCCGACACGGAGGCGCTGGTGCGCCGGGCGGCCGACTTCGGCCATCCGGCGATCGCCATCACCGACCATGGGGTGGTGCAGTCTTTCCCCGAAGCCTGTGAAACGCGCGACAGTCTGGCCGCTAAGGGGCAGCAGATCAAGTTGATCTACGGCATGGAGGGCTATCTGGTGGACGACGGCAACGCCGTGGTCTATGGCCCCGGAGAAGCCCCGGAAGGGCCTGAGGGAGAGCTCGAAACGTTCGTTGTCTTTGACGTCGAATCGACGGGGCTTGATATTGCGAGTGACCGCATCATTGAGGTGGCGGCCTGCCGCTATCACCGCCTGTCGGCGGGGAACGGTGAGCCGCTCTTTGTCGCCGGGGAGAGCTACCAGAGCCTGGTGAATCCCGAGCGCAGCCTTTCGCCCCGGATCACGGAACTGACCGGCCTGACCGACATGGATCTCATGCAGGCGCCCACGATCGACCAGGTCCTGCCGGAACTTCATGCCTTTTTCGGCGACGCGGTGCTGGTCGGCCACAATGTGCTCTTCGATCTGGGACTGGTGCGCCATGAGGCCTACCGCACGGCTCTGCCGGACAAACCTCCGCTGAAGTTCAACCCCTGGTGCATCGATACGCTTCCGCTGGTGCGGGCCTTCAGGCCGGGACTCAAAAACTACCGGCTGGAAACGGTGGCGCCCGCCCTGGGTTTTGTGCCGACCGTGGCCCACCGTGCCGCCGCCGATGTCGAAGCGACCGCCCATGTGGCCGTCACGCTGCTCGGCGAACTGGGTTCCACCAATCTGGCTGCGCTCAACGCCGCGGCGGGACGTCTGCCGCTCGACGAGATCCTCGACAGAAAACGCAAGCCCTGGCATGTCGTCCTGCTGGTTTCGAACCAGCTCGGCCTCTACAACCTCTACCGCCTGGTTTCGCTTTCGCATATCACTTACTTCAAGGGACGGCCGCGCATCCCGCGCTCTCTGCTCGACTACTTCCGTGCCGGCCTCATCGTCGGCGCCGCCTGTGAAGCGGGAGAGGTCTTCCGCCATGTGCTGGAGATCTGGCAGGAGGCGGGCGGCCGCTATGAGGAGGCCCTGCTGCTGCTGCAGAGTTACTCCTCCCGGCGCCTGGCCCAGTACTACGACTATCTGGAGGTGCAGCCCATCGCCAACAACCTCTTCATGCTGCGGGAGGGTCTGCCGCTGATCAACCGGGAAGAGGATCTGCGCCATCTCAACCGCCTGGTGGTCGCACTTGGGGCCGCGGCGCGCCGCCCCGTCTGTGCCACCAGCGACGCCCACTATGTGGAGCCGGAGGACGGCATCTACCGGAAGATTCTGCAGGCCGGCATGGGCTTTGAGGACGTGGAAAACCAGGCGGATCTGCATCTCAGAACCACGGACGAGATGATGACGGAGTTCTCCTACCTGACCGACAGTGAGCGGGAGGCGGTGGTGCTCCAGGCTCCGCAGGAGATTGCCGCCCGTGTCGCGGATGAGCTCCGCCCCTTCCCGAAGGGATCCTATCCGCCCCATCTGCCCCATGCGGATGAGGCCGTCGTGGAGCTGACCTGGAAGACCGCCAGAGCCCGCTATGAACACGAGGGTCGTCTGCCGGAGCTGGTGGAGACCAGGATCCGTGACGAGCTCGACGGCATTATCAAAAACGGCTTTGGCATCATGTACTATATCGCCCACGTCGTGGTCGGCCAGGCGGTGGCGGAAGGCTACAACGTCGGCTCCCGCGGCTCGGTCGGCTCCTCCGTCGTCGCCGATCTCTGCGGCATCAGTGAGGTCAACCCGCTGCCGCCCCACTATGTCTGTCCCGGCTGCCACTATTCCGAATTCATCACCGACGGCTCCTACGGCTCGGGCTTTGACCTGGAGCCGCGCGACTGTCCCCGCTGCGGGACGCCCTTTGACCGCGACGGTCAGGACATCCCCTTTGAAACCTTTCTTGGTTTCCGGGGTGAAAAGCAGCCTGACATCGACCTCAATTTCGCCGGCGACTACCAGGCGCGGGCCCATGCCCAGGTGGAGGAGATGTTCGGCTCCGCGTACACCTTCCGGGCCGGCACCATTTCGGGCTACGCGGAGAAGAACGCGCACGGCCTGGTGCAGCACTACCTGGAGACGATCGGGGAATACGCGACCAGGCCGGACAAAAGCCGTCTGGCGCGCGGCCTGATCGGGGTCAAGAAGACGACGGGTCAGCACCCCGGCGGCATCGTCGTCGTCCCGAGCGACCGGGAGATCTGGGACTTCACGCCGATCCAGTACCCGGCCAACAAGCAGACGGCGGCCATGACCACGACGCACTTCGACTTCAACGCCCTTAAGGAGACGATTTTCAAGTTTGACATACTGGGCCACGACGATCCGCGCATGCTCAAGCAACTCTGTGACGAAGCCGGCATGCAGCTCACAGAGGTGCCGGTACCGGCGCCGGAAGTGCTGGCCCTTCTGGAGTCGACCCGTCCGCTCGGCATCGAGCCGGGGACAACGGATGCCGACTGCGGCACCCTGGGCCTGCCCGAGCTCGGCACGCGCCTGGCCCGCGAAATGATCCGGGAGGCCCGTCCCCGCAGCTTCTACGACCTGGTCCAGCTGATGGGGTTGTCGCACGGCACCGATGTCTGGCTCGGCAACGCCCGTGAGCTGATCCTGGACGACGGCTTCGCCCTCTCTGATGTCATCGGCTGCCGTGACGGCATCATGACCACGCTGATGCAGAAGGGGGTCGATTCCGCGGCGGCCTTTGACATTATGGAGAAGGTACGCAAAGGCCGCGGCCTGACGCCCGAGCAGGCGGAATTGATGCGCCGCCACGGGGTGGAGGACTGGTATATCGAGTCCTGCCGTAAGATCAAGTATCTTTTCCCTAAAGCCCACGCCGCCGCCTACTCGATTTCGGCCATGCGTCTGGGCTGGTTCAAGATCCACCGGCCGGCCTCCTTCTACGCCGCCTGGTTTACGGAGAAACTGGCCGAATTCGACTACGACCATATGCTGGCTGAGCTGCCGGAGCTCGAGCGCCGCCGCCGCTACATTGACCAGCAGGGGAAGAATCTGCCCGAACGCGAGCAGCGCCAGTACAATCTCTTTGAGCTCTGCGAAGAGATACGGGTGCGCGGCATCCGCTTCCTGCCCGTGGACCTGGAGCACTCCCTGGCCGACCGCTTCAGCGCTGAAACGCCCGACGCCGTCCGGCCGCCCTTCTGCGCCATCGCCGGCATCTCCCGGGCCATGGGGGAGGCGATCGTCGCCGCGCGGGCGGACGGGCCCTTCGACACCCAGGAGAACCTCCGCCGCCGCACGGGACTGGGACCCGCGGCGCTGCAGGCGCTGGCTGAGCGCGGCATTCTGGACGGACTCCCGGAGAGCGATCAGATGAGCTTCTTCGATCTCTTCGATCTGGACTGATGGGTCCGGACTGATGCCGATTTACGCCCAGGTCTTCCTGCGTCACGCGCGCCCCAGCTTCGACCGCCTCTATGATTATCTGGTGCCGCCCCCACTGGAGGGGATCATCCGGCCCGGCATGCAGGTGCTGGTGCCCTTCGGGCGCGGCGACAGCCTGCGTCCGGCCTTTGTCCGCCGTCTGGCGGACGGGCCCTCTGAGACAAAAGGCCCTGTCACCCTGAAGAGCATCGACTCGCTGGTTGAAAACTTCCCGCTGCTGCGCGGAGACCAGCTCGAGCTTTGCGAACATATGGCCATTCGTTATGCCACCACGCGCGGCGAGGCCGCCCGCCTCATGATCCCGGCCCTGACCGAAGAGGCCGCAGGACCCGGCGGCGGCCGTGTCCGCCATGTCTCCCTGACGGACCGGGAGGCGGCCATCAGTCTGCTAGAAAACGGCGATGTCACCCATGTCAACCAGATCCGCATCATGGAGTTTCTGCTGGACGCCGAGGCGCCGGTCGCTGCCCATGACCTGCTGACGGCCTGCCAGCTGACCGAGTCGACGCTGGTGACGCTGCGGCGTAAGGGCTGGATTGAGACCAGCTGGCTGACGGAGGAACCCGCCCGGGAGGAGCCGGCTGCGCCACTTGTGGTCGACCCGGCCGCACTGCGCCTGACGCCGGGGCAGCAGGCGGCGCTCGGGCGGCTGCTGGCCGCCTATAAGGGGCGGGGGGAGCCCGGACCCAGGGTGCGCGAATACCTGCTGCAGGGTGTGACCGGCTCCGGGAAGACAGAAGTTTATCTGCGCCTGGCGGAGGCGGTGGTGGCCGCCGGCCAGGGTGTCATCATTCTGGTGCCGGAGATCGGGCTGACGCCGCAGATGTCCGAGCGCATCCAGAGCTTTTTCGGCGAACAGGTGGCCATCCAGCATTCGCGTCTGACGCCCAGGGAGCGCCAGCGTCAGTGGGAACTCATCCGCAGCGGCCGGGTCCAGGTGGTGGTCGGCGCCCGCTCGGCCGTCTTCAGCCCGCTCGAAAACCTGGGCCTCATCGTCATCGACGAGGAGCAGGAGTCGACCTATCGCTCCGACCGCAATCCCCGCTATGACGCCCGCTCCGTCGCCCGCCTGCGGGTGCGTGACCGCCAGGCCCTGCTGCTTCTCGGCTCGGCCACGCCTTCGCTCGAAAGCCGCCAGCGCTGTGACCGCGGCATGTCCGAGCTGCTGCGCATCGGCGAGCGGCCGGCCGGGGCGCGTCTGCCTTCGGTGCGGGTGGTCGATCTCCGCCAGCAGGCGGCAGGCGGGATCGAAGGCCTCTTCAGCCCCGTCCTCCACCGGGCGATGACGGAGACCTTCGCGCGCGGCGAGCAGGTCATGCTCTTTCACAACCGCAGGGGCTGGTCGGGCCTGGAGATCTGCTCCCACTGCGGCGCCGTGGTGGAGTGCCAGGCCTGCTCCGTGGCGATGACGCTGCATCTGGGTCGTCACGGCCGCCCGGACCGTCTGGAATGCCACTACTGCGGCCTGACGCACGCCGTTCCGCCCGTCTGCCCTTCCTGTGGGGAGGCCGCCCTGGCCCCGCGCGGCTTTGGCACCGAGCAGATTGAGAGCATCTTTAAGGAGGTCTTTCCCGGGCGGCGCATCCTGCGCATGGATCAGGATACGACGACCGGGCGCGGCTCCCATGCCAGCATTCTGGGGGCCTTCCGCCGGCGCGAGGCCGACTGTCTCCTCGGCACCCAGATGATCGCCAAAGGCCACGATTTTCCCGACGTCACCCTGGTCGGCGTCCTGCTGGCCGACCAGCTCTTTCAGGCCAACGACTTCCATGCCTCCGAGCGCGGCTTCCAGCTGCTGACCCAGGCCGCCGGGCGTGCCGGGCGCGCCGACCGCCCGGGACATGTCATCATCCAGGCCTTTGCCACCGATCACGAGGCGCTGAACCGTGCGGTGGCCCAGGACTACGAGGGCTTTTACCGCCAGGAGCTGCGCTTTCGGGAGAAGCTGGGCTACCCGCCCTACAGCACCATGGGGACCATCACGGTCAGCCACAGCTCCGATCCCTTCGCCGAGCGCGCCTGCCGCAGCATCATGGAGGAACTGGTCCGCCAGGCCCGCCGTGCCGGCCTGGTGGGCCTGCGAGTCCTGCCGCCGACCCCCGCCGCGATCCAGCGCCTCAACAACCGCTCGCGCTGGCAGCTGCACCTGACTTCGCCGCTGACGCGCGACATCGCCTGGCTCTTTGGGATCGCGGCGGGCATGCGGCTGGAGAGCGGCACCGCCATCGGCCTGTCGATGGATCCGGCCTGACGCGGCCGGGTGCAACCGTGGGGCTCGACGCGTAAGGTGGTCGAGCAGGGAAGTGAACGCTTTGAGCTGAAGTTGATGCTGTGCATATATATTTGTATTTCTGCATAATTTGGCAGCTATATGCAATGAATCATATATTCATGCAATCGCCCCTGTGGAACGTGCAATTTTGTTCAGATGGGATAGCTGTGAGATTCCAACAGCTTAAATCTACATGGTGTGTCAACTTTTTGAGTTGTGTCACTTTTGGCTGACACAACTCGCTTTTTTGTCAAAACCGAAGACGGATTTGCCAACTTTTGGAGTTGTGTCAGTTTTGGCTGACACAACTCACTTTTTTGTCAAAATCGAAGACGGATTTGCCAACTTTTGGAGTTGTGTCAGTTTTGGCTGACACAACTCGCTTTTTTGACAAATTCAAAGATGGATTTGCCAACTTTTGGAGTTGTGTCACTTTTGGCTGACACAACTCAAAAAGATTTCGCATCAAGCAGGTCAGAGTTGCAGGTTTTTCGAGCTAACCCTCTGAACAGCATCCTGTTTTCGCATCTGCGGCCGCTTACTGTGCAGGATGAACGACCCGTTCAACGAAATCATTCCTTGGAAAGCCAGGCCATCCAAGGAGCTGCTAAAACAAAAATATTCTCAAATTGTATCTTTCAACTCACTTACCCGAAACCGCTGAGATGCCATTTTCTTCCCGGGCGTGCTAGGATGCCAGAGCAAAGTATCTCAATTCGAGGTGGACTATGGCCATTCGTCAGATTATTAAAGAAGGTGACCCGGTTCTGCGCAAAACGTCGCGGGAAGTGAAGGAGATCAACACCAGAACCGAACAGATCATCAGCGACCTGATTGACACACTTGCCGACTGCGGTAACGGTATTGGACTTGCGGCGCCGCAGGTTGGCATTTTGCGTCGTATTTTTGTCATTGACATGCAGGATGACAGCGGTACCCGTGTCTTTGTCAACCCGCGCATTGTGGAGACCGAGGGCAGCCAGTGCGGGACAGAGGGCTGTCTCAGCCTGCCCGGTCTCTGGGGCGAAGTGGAGCGCCCTGCCCGTCTCGTCGTAGAGGCCTTGGACCGTGAAGGCACACCTTTCCGTCTGGAGGCCGACGGCCTGCTCGCCGTCTGCATCGCCCACGAAAACGATCATCTGGATGGCGTGCTCTTCCGCGATCGGGCCAAAGGCCCGCTGCGTCGTGAGGTCCAGCAGTGACGGCGCCGGCCCGCATCGTCTTCATGGGCACGCCGGACTATGCCGCCGGCATCCTGAGTCGCCTGGCCCGCGATCCGCGCTTTGACATCGTCCTTGTCGTCAGTCAACCTGACCGTCCCCAGGGACGCCGTCAGGAGCTGCTGCCAACTCCGGTACGCCTGGTGGCCGAGGAACACAAGCTGCCGCTTATCCAGCCCGCCCGCGTGCGTGACGACGCCTTCGCCGCCGCCATCACCGCCGCGCGCCCGGATCTCATTCTGACGGCCGCCTATGGGCGCATTCTCGTGCCGCGCGTGCTCGCCATCCCGCCCCGGGGAGCGATCAACGTACATGGTTCCCTGCTGCCGCTCTACCGCGGTGCCGCGCCGGTGCAGGCGGCTCTGCTCGCCGGCGATCGGGAAACCGGCATCTCCTGGCTGCTGATGGACGAGGAGGTCGACCACGGCCCGGTGCTGCAGCGCGAGCGTCTGAAAATCCTGGACACGGATGACAGCGCCTCATTGATGGAACGCCTGAGCCTTCTGGCAGCCGCGAAAACCGGCGACGTCCTGGCCGCCTGGCTCGCCGGCGAACTGGAGCCTCAGGAACAAAATCATGCCAAAGCGACCTTCACCCGCCTGCTGCGCCGCGAAGACGGTGAAATGGACTGGGAACGGCCGGCCCATGAACTCGCTTTGCAGGTGCGGGGCCTGCGCCCCTGGCCGGGAGCCTGGACAGAACTTGACGGCAAGCGGGTGAAGATCCACGCCGCTACCGCCCGTGAAGCGAAAAACGATAACAACACAGCGCCCGGCAGCCTGCTGGGCCTTGACCCTGAAGGCATCAGGATTGCCGCTGGTTCCGGTGAGCTCGTGATCAGCGAACTGCAGTTTGCCGGCCGCGGCCGCCAGACCGCAGATGCTGTCGGCCACAATCTGGCCCCTGACACACGATTCGGGAAGAAGCCAAGAACGTGACACGGCAGCGACGCCGGCGGGCGCAGACGGCGCGGGAGGCGGTCGTTCTCACCCTGGACGTCTGCCTCCGATCGGAGGTCGTCGATGCCTCCACCTTGCTCGACCGCCAATTACCAGAAGGGGATCCCCGACAGGATCGCTTCGCCCACGCTCTCCTGTACCGCGCCCTGCTGGGGCGCTATCGCAACACTGCGCTGCTGGAGCGCCTTTCCCGGCGTCCCCTCGAGCGCCTGGATCCGCCGCTCGCCGCCATCCTCCTCGCCGCTGTGACCGAGCTTGAGACCATGGATGGCAGCCCTCCCTATGCCGTTGTGAACGAGTCCGTCAATATCGCCCGGCGCCAGCTCCACGGCGGTGCCGCAGGTTTCGCCAACGGCATCCTGCGCCGCTGGCTGCGTGCGCGCCCAGATGACCGCGATCTCGCCGACTGGCAGCGCCTTGGCCTCCATCCGGCTACCTTCAGGCTCCTGACCGAGCGCCTCGGCAGAGAGACTGTTATCACCTGGCTTGAAGCTTCATGCGCAGCTCTTCCGCTCACCGTCCGCCTGACGCAGCCTCTCACCCAGCGCCTCGGCCTTGGCGACGGGCCACTCACCGCGCCATTTGAACATCAGAGTCTGGCTCCAGCCCGGCTGCTGCCAGCGGTCTACATGCCGACGGCGGCAATCCTGGAGCTCTGCGGTGCAGCCCTTACCGAGCTTGAAGTCTTTAAAGAAGGCGGACTCTATGTCCAGGGCGAAGCAGCGCAGCTGCCGGTCTACCTCGCCGGGCTGAAAGAAGGGGAGAGGGTTCTGGATCTCTGTGCTGCTCCGGGAGGCAAAACCATCCAGGCGGCCGCTGCAGTCGCCCCCTCCGGGCAGGTGCTGGCCGTCGACATTGAGCCCCGGCGACTGGAGCGACTCGGCGAAAACCTCAAGCGCCTGGGCGTTCAGAACATCCGCCTCCTCGAACACGACGGCCGCTGCGGCCTTCCGCCAGACGCCGTGCCGGACGGAGGCTTCGACCTTGTTCTGGTTGACGCACCCTGCTCCGGCCTCGGCCGCATCGCCGACCTGCCGGAGATGCGCAGCCGTGACCTTGCAGCTACTGAGTCAGGTCTCATTGAACTGCAGCGCGCTCTGCTGAAAGCCGGCAGCCGCTATCTCCGCCCCGGTGGCCGCCTCGTTTATTCCACCTGCACCATCAATCCCGCAGAGAACGAAGACGTTGTGCGCGACTTTCTGCATGAATCGGGAAAGAACTGGCGCCCCGTTGACTTGAGGCCGCTGCTGCCGCCCGCCCTCGCCGCCCGCGATTTCATTTCTTTTTCACGACCTGACGCCGGAGGCATTTCCCTCTGGCCACCGCCGGCCGGTACAGAAGGCTTTTTCGTGGCGCTTTTGGAGAGGTTGTAGTGTAGGCGCTTTTCTTCATCGGGCTTGCAGCTCCATTTTGTAAAGGGCTGTTGCTGCTTCAGATACAAGGGTGACCGCTCATGGTCGGACATCAGCAGGTCACGAAGTAATGCTGTCCTGGTTGACTTCTATAGCAGAGAGAAATAATGAGGACCTTCATCTTACGAGCAAAAGCGCGTTTTGCTCAGCCATGGATGAAATCGGAGTCTCTGCCCAGTTTCGCGGATACAATCGCCCTTTTTGGCCAGCCGCTTCTTGGAGTTGTTTCATCCTCCCGGCAGCACAACAAGCGTCCCTTGAACAAGTGAATCCTCCCGTTTCGCTTGCCGTCGCTGTGTGATTAGGAAAGTGAACTACCGTGCAGACGGCCATTTGAAGTACTGAAGTAAATAGGAGTGGTCAAGTTTTTCGTTCCTGCCCCGGTTTCGGGGCACAAACGGCCTTTTTTGGCCAGACTGCAGGCACAAACAGCCTTTTTTGGCCAGGCTGCGGGCACAAACGGCCTTTTTTGGCCAGACTGCGGGCACAAACAGCCTTTTTTGGCCAGCGTGGCCAGAAATCGTGGTTTGTGCCCGGTTTCGTGGGCACAAACGCCCTTTTTTGGCCAGCTGTGGTCAATTTTTTCGTTCCTGCCCCGGTTTTGGGGCACCAGCGCAATTTTTGTCCACCCCTGGACAATTTTTTCGCTCCTGCCCCGGTTTTGGGGCACCAGCGCAATTTTTGTCCACCCTTGAGCAAAATTTTCGATATTGCCCGCTTCTGGGGCAATATCGTCATTTTTGTACACCTTCTGTACAATTTCTTCGATATTGCCCGAAGCGTTGTATCAGGGGAATCGGACAAAACGCTATAAGTTGACATTCCGTTACGGTGAGTGATCGCGTGCATACGGTGAGTGATCGCGTGCAGCGATAAGAGTATGTAACACAGTCGCCCGCTGTCCCAGATTCCGGCACCCGTCGCCTGTCTCCCGTCGTCCCGCCGTCCCAGCCGCCTGCCGCCCCCGTCACCCAGCCGCCCGGCCCCTGTCGCCCAGCCGCCCCGCGCACGGCGAACATAAGTTGCAGTTTCTTTTGTAGCAGACGAGCGCTGCCGCCGGACGTCCGCTATAATGTTGTTTCAAGCACCCGCCCAGCACACAAGGAGGTAGCCTTAGAGGCTATGACGAAAGCAGGATCTGACATCGACACCCGACCGTCCGGCGCCAAACGCCCGTATATCGATCGCGTGAGCGCGAAGGAGCTGGATGACTGGTTTGCCAAACGCGGCTATCCGGCCTACCGGCGGCGTCAGCTTGCCTCCTGGCTCGAACGTCAGGTGACGGAGACCCGCCACATGACCGACCTCCCGCTCGCCCTGCGCACGGAGCTGGAGGCGGACTTTCGCTTTGACCATCTCGAAATCCTGCGCCGGCAGGAGTCGGCCGACGGGGAGACGGTGAAGTATCTCGTCGCCCTCGATGAGCGCCATCAGGTGGAGACGGTCTCCCTGCGCTATCGCCATGGCCACAGTGTCTGTGTCTCATCGCAGTCCGGCTGCCGCATGGGTTGCACATTCTGCGCTTCGTCACGTCGGGGCTTCGGCCGCGATCTGCGCGCCGCTGAGATGCTCGCCCAGCTGCGCCTGGCCGCAGAGGACCGCGGCGAACGCGTCAGCCACGTGGTGCTGATGGGCATCGGCGAACCCTTTGACAATTACGAGGAGACGCTCGACTTCATCCGCCGCGCGAATGCCCCTGAAGGCTTCGGCATCGGCGCCCGCCACATCACCGTATCCACAGTAGGCCTGGTGCCGGAAATCCGCCGCTTCGCCAACGAAGGGCTCGCCGCCAACCTGGCCGTCTCCCTGCACGCCGCCGACGACACTGTCCGGCGCCGCCTGCTGCCTGTTGCCCGCCGTTATTCCCTTGATGAACTCATGGCCGCCTGCCGCTACTATCTGACGAAGACGTCGCGCCGGCTGAGCTACGAATACGCCCTCTTCCAGAATGTTAACGATCAGCCGGCCGCTGCCGACGAACTCGCCTCTCTGCTGCGCGGCCAGCGCTGCCACGTCAATCTGATCCCGGCCAATCCGGTGCCGGGCAGCGATCTGACACCATCGGACCCCAAACGCATTGAGCGTTTTCGCCAGCGCCTGGAAGAGCGCCACATCACGGTGACGGTACGCCGTTCCCTCGGTGGGGACATAGAGGCCGCCTGCGGCCAGCTGCGGCGGGATGCCGGATCATGAACAACCGCATCATTTTCGCCGCCGACACCGATACCGGCCTGACCCGTCAGAACAATGAGGACAGCTATGTCGTCCTGAAGGGCATGGAGCCCGGCTCCTATGTTGTCCTGCTGGCCGACGGCATGGGCGGCCATCAGCGCGGTGAGCTCGCCTCATCGCTTGCCGTCCGCTATGCCTCCGACACCCTTTCGCGCGAAATCCGCGCCACGATGACGAGCGACGCGATCAAGGAGACGGTCAGCCGCGTCATTGAGAAGGCGAATGTCAAGGTCTACCTGCAGTCGCTGGAATCCGAGTTTAATCAGGGCATGGGGACGACGATGACCATTGGTGTCTTCGCCGACGACCGCCTCATCATCGCCCATATCGGTGACTGCCGCGTCTATCGGCTGCGCGGTGACGAGCTTATCTCTCTGACCCATGACCACACACTGGTGCAGGCCCTGGTGGACCGTGGCGAAATGACACCCGAAGAAGCCCGGCGCCATCCCCGCAGAAATGTGGTGACGCGCGCCCTGGGTGCCGCCGAACACATGATGCCCGACACCTCCGTACATCCCGTGCACCGCGGGGACCGCTATCTTTTCTCGACTGACGGACTCCACGACTATGTCAGCGAAGCGGATATAAAACACATACTGAAGCATGAACGCACGCCGCAGGCGGTGACGGAGCAGGCCATACTCCTGGCCAATTCCGAGGCCGGAGTCGACAACGTCACCGTCATCTGTGCCTTCGTGCAATCCTGAGGTTTGAAGCTGCCATGGCCAACGAAAACGAACGTACCATATCTTCCGGCATGATTCTGGGCAGCCGCTACCGCATCATGCGCATGATCGGCAGCGGCGGCATGGCTCTGGTCTATCTGGCCGTTGACACCCAGACGGGCCGTGAAGTCGCCATAAAAATACTGAAGTCCGAGCTTGCCAACGACGAGGAATTCGTCCGCCGCTTTGATACGGAGGCGAAGGCCGCCTCCAGTCTTTCGCACCCCAACATCGTCCGCGTACTGGGGGTGGGGGAGGAGCGGCGCATCCGCTACATGGTGCAGGAATATGTCGAAGGTACCACGCTGAAGGAACTCATCGACCAGTACAGCCGCCTCGACTGGCGCGTCGCCGTACCCATCGCCCTGCAGGTCGCCCTGGCGCTCGAGCACGCCCACGCCGCCGGCATCGTCCACCGCGACATCAAGCCGCACAACATCATGATTACGCCCGACCGCCAGGCGCTGGTCACGGACTTCGGCATTGCCCGCGCCTCCTCGGCCAACACGATCACCTTTGCCAGCGGCACCGCCATGGGCTCGGTGCATTATTTCTCTCCCGAGCAGGCCCGCGGCGGCATGGTGGGCCCGAGCGCCGATATCTACTCGCTCGGCATCCTCATCTATGAGATGCTGACCGGCGACGTCCCCTTTGACGGTGAAACCTCTGTCGCCGTCGCCATCCGCCACCTCCAGGACACGCCGACCAACCCGCGCGAAATTGTGCCGGAGCTGCCGCTCGGCCTCTGCGACATCGTCATGAAGTGCATCCGGAAAACCCCGCGACAGCGCTACGCCAATGCCCGGGAGCTGATCGACGACCTCGACGCCTTCGTCCTCGACCCCACGGGCCGCTACGGCTATGTGGACGACACGATCGACATGCAGACGGTCTCCGTCGAAGGGCAGCCGCTGGCCCCGAACGCCGACTATGAACGTATCCACGAACTGGAGCGCTCGATCCAGCAGCGCCGCCGCTCCCGGCAGCGGGAAAACGGCCTTCTGATTGTCTTCGTCCTGCTCTTTACCGCCATGCTTATCGCCCTGACCATGTTCATCTGGAGCCGCCTGAATCCGCCCGCGCGGGAGGAGGAGACCCTGGGCCGGGAGTATGTCGTTGAAAATTTTATAGGCAAAACCCGTGACGAGGCCGAGCGCCTGATCGGAGCCGCCGGCCTGCCGCCTCCTGACATCCGTGAGGAGGCGCGCTCTGACACCCCGATGAACCAGGTCTACGATCAGGATCCGCCGGAGGGGGAGGTCATCTCTCTGAGCGGTATCCGGCGCCTGATCCTCTACGTCAGCAGCGGCGATTCCAGCCTCAGGCTGGCCAACTATGCCGGTCAGAACGTCAGGACCGCAGAGGCCGATATCCGCTACCGCTACGACAGCCGTTATGAGGTGCGGGTACAGATGGAGGCCAACGACGAGACACCGCAGAACGTCGTCATCCGTCACGATCCACCCGCGGGAGAGATTCCGCCGGACGGGATCGTGATTCTTTATGTAAGCGAAGGACCGCCGGACGTCAGCATTCCGCTGGACCTCAACGGGCGCTCACGCATGGATGTCGAGTACATCCTGGGTGAGCTCGGCCTCATCATCGCCCAGACGGCCGTCATCTCTCCGGACCCGGCCCTGCCGCCGGAGTCGCAGTTCCTGGTCGCCATCGAGCCGATGCCCGGCAGCGTGGTACGCCGCGGCAGCCGGGTGACGCTGTCCTTCGCCGACTACTACTGGCTGCACCCGACGCCGGTGCCGACGACCCCGGCGCCCACTACTGTCCCGACGACGACCCCGGAACCGACCACGGTCCCCACCACGACCGAAGCGACGACGACTCCGGAACCGACCACGGTGCCGACCACGACGCCGGCACCCACCACCACGCCGGAGCCGACGACGACCCCGGCGCCCGAACCGCCCCCGACCGAGCCGCCCGAAGCGCCCACAACAACAGCCGCCCCATGATTCCCGGCCTCATTCTGCGTGGCGTGGGGGGCGCCTACTGGATCCATGAGACAAACGGACGCGTCACCGCCGCCAAACCGCGCGGCATCTTCCGGCGCCGCCGCCTCAGCCCGCTGCCGGGCGACCGGGTCCTCTGCTCAGAATCCGGCGACGACGACTTTCCCTACACGATCGAGGAGATCAAGCCGCGCCGCAACGCCCTGGTGCGCCCTCCCGTCGCCAATCTGGAGCGCTGCTTCATCACCGTGGCCCTGGCCGATCCGCTGCCCGACTTCGAGCTTGTCGACAAGCTCGGCATCATCTGCCGGATCCACAACATCGAGCCCCTGATTGTCTGGACCAAGACCGATCTGGCCCCGGAGGCGCTCGCCGGCCATCGCGCCCAGTATCTGGCCACGGGCTGGCCGCAGTTTGCCGCTTCACTTGAGGAGCAGCCCGTCAGCTGTCTTCTGGCAGAGATCAACGGCCATCTGGTCTCCTTCGCCGGGGCCAGCGGGACCGGCAAATCGACGCTGACCAACGCCCTGCTGGGGGAGGAGGTCATGGAGGCCGGCGAGATCAGCGAAAAGCTCGGCCGCGGCCGCCACACCACGCGCCATGTCGAGCTCTTCCGGGCGGGCGAAGGCTGGATCTGTGACACGCCCGGCTTCAGTTCGCTCGAACTCGACCAGCTCGGCATCCTGCCCGAAGAGACCATCCTCGGCTATCCGGAATTTGAAATTCATGCCTCAGGCTGCCGCTTTCCCGGCTGCCGCCACATCCAGGAGCCGGACTGCGCCGTCCGCAGGGTCGTCTGCGATCACCCTGAATTAAACCCGCGCTACGAGCGCTACATCCTCTTTCGCGAACTGCTGGAGGCCCAGGAGCCCTGGCAGCTGCGCCGCCGGCGCGAGCTGCTGCCGCCGCCCGGTCTGCCGATGAGCACCGACCGTTTTTAAGGAGGTCATTATGATGTCTGCAAAGCCTGATCCGCATCCCGTCCGCATCGCTCCTTCGCTGCTGGCGGCCGACTTCACCCACCTGGCGCAGTCGCTCGCCGCGATTGAGTCGGAGGCCGACCTCCTGCATCTGGATATCATGGACGGCCGCTTCGTGCCGAACTTCTCCTTCGGCTACTCCCTGCTGGAGGCCCTGCGCCCGCTGACCAGGCTGCACTTTGACGTCCACCTCATGATCCAGGAGCCCGAGCGCTACATCGAAGACTTCGCCGCCGCCGGGGCCCAGACGATCACGGTGCATGTGGAGACCTGCCCCCATATTGCCCGCACCCTGGACCAGATCCGCGCCACCGGCGCCAGAGCCGGCGTGACGCTGAATCCCGGCACCAGTCTGGCCCAGCTTGACGCCGTCTTTGAGCTCGCCGACCAGGTGCTCATCATGAGTGTCAATCCCGGCTTCGGCGGTCAGCACTACCTGCCGGCCGCTACGGAGCGCATCCGCCGCCTGCGTGAGCGGATCGACGCCCTGGGGCTCAGCCTGCCGATAGAGGTGGACGGCGGCATCACCACCCAGACGGCTCCCATCGCCGCCGCGGCCGGCGCCGACATCCTGGTGGCCGGTTCTTCCGTGTTCAAGGCCCCGGACCCGGCCGCCGCGATCCGCGCCCTGCGCCAGTCCTGCCGCAGCCTGTGACCTGGCTCATCGCGCTGGGCGGCTGCCTGCGGGCGCCGGCAGCACTCCGGCAGCGCCTGGCTCAGGCGGCGCCCTGTGCACGCGTCCTGGCGGTCGATTCAGGGCTTTTGCATCTGGATACGCTCGGCCTTTCTGCCGACATTCTGCTCGGTGACTTTGACTCACTGCCGCCGGAACGGCTTGCCTCTGCCAGGACCGCCCGGATTCTGCGCTACCCCAGTGCCAAGGACGAAAGCGACGGCGAAATCGCCCTGCGTCTGGCGCTTGAGGGGGGAGCGCGTCATATTCTCTTTATCGGCTCCTGCGATTTTTCGCGCCCCGATCATTTTCTGGCCAATCTGGAACTGCTGACGGCCGCCAAACTCCAGGATCCCTGCCTGAACCTTGAATTGACGGACGGCCGCAGCCGCTTTATTCCGCTCGTGGGTCCGGAATCCATCCAACTGCGGCATCCGCAGTCGGATCCCCTGCTGCCGGGAGCCGCCGTCGTCTCCCTGCTGCCAGTGTCACAGCAACTGGAGGGCGTCAGCTATACCGGCCTGCTCTGGCCGCTGGAGGCGGCCACGCTGCGGCGCGGCCTGACGCGCACATTGAGCAACCGGCCGGCGGACGCGGGTGGGGAGTTTCGCATAAATATTGAAAAGGGTCAGGCGCTGCTGGTGCTCACTCGTGAGGAAGCTCTTTCATGACGCGGGCCAGGCAGGTGCCGGCGCGCTCAATGACCTCATCCGCCACACAGTAGGCCATGCGCACGTGGCCGGGTCTGCCGAAACTGCTGCCGGGGACGACGAGAAGGCGCTGGGCGGCGGCCAATTCGGCAAAGACCTGATCGTCGCCGGGAACGGCGGGGAAGAGGTAGAAGGCCCCGCGCGGCGTGACCACGTCCAGGCCCGCCGCCCGCACCAGTTCGGTCAGGCGATTGCGGCGGCGCTCATAGGGTGCGGGATCGACGGCCAGGTCGGGAACCCGTGCCAGCACCCGCTGCCAGATGGCGGGGGCATGAACGAAGCCCAGGGCGCGGTTGGCGAAGATGAGATTCGTCATCAGCTCGGGGAAGGCGGGGACATCCGCGGGGACCAGGACGGCGCCGATGCGTTCGCCGGGGATGGAGAGCGTCTTGGACCAGGAACGGACCACGATAACATTTGTGAAGGCGTCCAGGACCGGAGGGGTCCTGAGACCGTCGAAGACGATGTCGGCATAGGGCTCGTCGCTGATCAGCCAGATGGGCTGCTCCGCCGCGTCCAGGACGGCGGCCAGCCGGGCCAGGCGCTCGGCATCGGCCAGTGAACCGGAAGGGTTGTTGGGATTGTCCAGGATGACGGCCCGGGTTCTGGGCGTGATCGCCGCCCGCAGCGCTTCCGGATCCGGCAGATGCTCCCGGTCGCCTTCGGCCACCACCGGACAGCCGCCGGCGAGCCGGACATAAAGCGGATATTCGGAGAAATAGGGGGAGAAGAGGATGACCTCGTCACCGGGGTCGAGCAGCGCGCGCAGGGCGATGGCGAGTCCCCCTGCCGCACCGACGGTGACCACGACGCCCTCCGCCGTGACGGGGCGGCGGCTCTCCCGGGCGGCGCGGTCGGCCAGCGTCCGGCGCAGTTCCGGCAGGCCGGCGTTGGGCAGGTAGCCGTGGCGGGCCTCCTGAGCGACCGCGACCAGAGCTTCTGTCAGCTCCGGTGGGACGGGGAGGTCGGGGTTGCCCAGACTGAGGTCGGCAATCGCATCGGCGCCGTAGCGGGCGGCCAGCTCACGGCCGCGCTCGAACATCCGGCGCACGCCGGGCGAAGCCAGGGCCAGTGATCTGGTCTCCTGTGACAGGGGCAGTTTCTGGTCAGACATTATCTATCTCCTCACATTTTTGATTGGCCGCCAGCAGAGGCTCGTCCGGATGATACCAGGCAACGAGCAGGGCCAGGATGTGGCAGGCGGAAGCGGGCAGGCGGCGTTCTGGATAGAGGGTATTGTGGTACTGCAGCAAAAGTTCATCACGGTCGTTATGGAAGCGGGCGAAATACAGACCGTCGTCCGGAATAAAGATGAGTCCCATGCCGCGTCGGCGTCCGCCGTCACCGCTGCGAAACCGCATCCAGGCGCCGGGGCGCAGCTGCGGCAGCATGCTGCGGCCCTGCCAGTGGACTTCGAAACAGCCGTCCTGGTCCGGGATTTCCTGGCTGCCGTCGGGCAGACAGAGGCGGACGCGGGGGCTCAGAGGATCCGGCTGAAGGAGCCGGCCGCGTTCGGGCAGGGCTTCGCGGCAGGCGACGAGGTGATCTACGGTGGTGTCGAGACATAGAGCGAGACGGCAGAGCATGTCAGGATCAGGTGTGCCATCTCCGTGTTCCCAGGCATGGATGGCCTGCTGCGTGACGCCGGCGCTGCGCGCCAGCTCAAGCTGGGACATATGTCGGTGAAGCCTGAGTTTCCTGAGTTGGCGGGAAAAATGCGTCGCTTCGCTCATCATGAACCCTCGCTTCCTGAAGCAAAGCGGAAAAGTTTTGCATACGAAAGCCCATTATAGACCATGTTTCAGGCGTTTCCCGGCTGGAGGCCGGAATCATCATCTACTATAATATTCCACTGATGCATTTTGAATGAACTTTTGATTGAAGTGGAAGGATGGAACCTGACAGTATGTATAACCCCTATGCCGAACTCAACCCGGCCGAACTGGAACGTCGTCTCGGCGCCGCTGAGGCTCGTATGAATGAATGGCAAAAACGCGGACTCAGCCTGGATCTCACCCGCGGCAAACCCTCGACCGAGCAGCTCGACATGGTAAGCGAACTTGGCTTTGATCAGCTCCTGTCGACCACGGATCACTACGCCGCCGACGGCAGCGACTGCCGCAACTACGGCGGTCTGGCGGGTCTGGCTGAACTGCGCAAACTCTTTGGCGAATGGCTCAAGGTACCTGCAGCCCAGGTCATCGTTATGAACAACTCCAGCCTCAAGCTGATGTATGACTTTATTGTAGAAGCCCTGCTCACCGGCCTGCCCGGCGGCGAGGGACCCTGGTCCCGTCTCGACCGTGTTGCGGTGCTCTGTCCGGCCCCCGGCTATGACCGTCACTTTGCCCTGGCCGACAGCCTGGGGCTCGAGCTCATTCCGGTCCCCATGGATGAGAATGGCCCCGACATGGATCTGGTGGAGGAGCTGGTCAAGGATCCGGCCGTCAAGCTGATGTTCGCTGTGCCGCAGTATTCAAATCCCGACGGCATCGTCTACTCCGACGAAGTCTGCCGCCGCCTGGCGACGATGGAAACGGCCCCTGACTTCAGGGTTATCTGGGACAACGCCTACCGTTTTCACCACCTGGTGGAAGAGCCCAGACTCTGCCCCGACATCCTGCCGCTCGCGGCCGCATCCGGCCATCCGGACCGCTTTTTCGAGTTCATTTCCACCTCCAAGATCAGCTATGCCGGTTCCGGCATCGCCGCTGTGGCTTCAAGTCCCCGCAACGTTGAGTGGCTGCTCGGCCGCCTCTTCTACCAGATCATCGGCCCGGACAAGATGAACCAGCTGCGCCACCTGCGCCTGCTCGATGCCGCCGGCGGACTGGAGGCCCTGATGGAGCGTCACGCCGAGCTGCTGCGGCCGAAGTTCCGCCTGGCGAACGAGATGCTGCGCGAGCGCCACGGCAACGGCGGCATCGTCCGCTGGCTGGAACCCGAAGGCGGCTACTTTATCGGCCTGCATCTGGCCCCGGGTCTGGCCCGGGCGGTGGTGGCCGAAAGCGCCCGCTGCGGCGTCAAGCTGACGGCGGCCGGGGCTGCCTGGCCCCACGGCCAGGATCCCGAGGATTCCTGCCTGCGCCTGGCCCCGACCTATCCGAGTCTTTCTGAGCTGAAGACCGCGATGGAAGTCCTCTGCGACGCGATCGAGGTCTGCGCCCTGCGACAGGCGGCTGTCGGAGTCCTGAAATAGTCGCTGGAGTTCCTGGGATTGCCGCAGGAGTCCTGTTGGATCCTTTGTGGAGAATAAAGAGACTTGTACACGCCATGTACAAGTCTCTTTATTGAAACCATAACCACCACTCGTACCAGATCTTGTTCATGAATTCGATTTGAACACACCCAAAATGCACACAAGACGGATTTTCCTGCTGCAACCACCTTTTGTCATTTCAGCCAGTCTTGACCACGAAGAAGCCACGCACGCTGCTACGCGGCGTGCAGGCCGCTGCACGGCACGCATGGTCAAAACAGCGTGCTATCCAAAAAACGATTTGGATTACAGGCTTCTTTGACCACGATTGGGTGGTTTCTGTCCAATATAGCGTGCTTTGCATAAAACGATTTGGATTACAGGCTACTTTGACCACAAGGGGGTGGTTTCTGGTCAAAACAGCGTGCTAACCAAAAAATGATTTGGATTACAGGCTACTTTGACCACGAATGGGCGGTTTCTGGTCAAAACAGCGTGCTATCCAAAAAATGATTTGGATTACAGGCTACTTTGACCACGAATGGGTGGTTTCTGGACAAAATAGCGTGCTATCCCAAACAGGATTTGGATTACAGGCTACTTTGACCACGAGGCGGCGCTGTCTGGGCAAATCAGCGTGC
>JASGUW010000227.1 GCA_030055235.1 Bacillota bacterium | reverse complement strand
CCCGATTCCGGGGCAATACCGCGATTTTTGTCCACCCCTTGGTCAAAAACTTCGATATTGCCCGATTCCCGGGGCAATACCGACTTTTATAACCTATACCTCTCACTTCGCTCAGGGTACAAAATGGCATCAACCGTCGGCGCTGAATGTTAGCGACGCCTAATCAATTTGTAACCCTATTTTTATTCAGCTTTTCCTGACACAACTCGACTTTCTGTCAAATTCGAGGACGGATTTGTCAATGCGTAGTGATGTAATTTATGTGGAGGCATTGAAAACACTCTGCTAACTCCCTCTGGACAGCAACAATGCAATGCCACTTCAGCCTGTCTTGATCACGGGAAACTTTTGTCTCCGGCAAAAGCACGGGATATTCCAAATACCGTCTTAATTCAAAACCTTCATGACACCCGTCATGGCAAAGACCCTGAAGCGTTCTCTGCCTCAGGGTCTTTTTGTCATTGACTGCGCATCCGGTTCCGGTTCCAGCTCCGGTCCCGTCCGCCGCAGCCCGCTAGTCGTCGTCGACGGTCAGGCGGTAGGCCTCGGCCTCGACCTGCGTCTAGTCGCCGACCGGCTGGAAGAGGCGCGTGGCGCCGTTCGGGCTCTTCTGGGGGGCGCGCTCGAGCGCCAGTTCGCAGAGGGCGACCTGGCTGTCGACGGCGCTGCGGCCGCGGCGCGGGCGCTTGATGTAGCCGCCGTCGGGCTGGCCGATGTGAGCCCGCTGGGTATCAATCATCTCCAGGTCGAGGACCTCGTTGACGCGCTCAATGCAGAGCGGGTCGACCACCGGGAAGAGCAGCTCGACGCGGCGGTCCAGGTTGCGCGGCATCCAGTCGGCCGATGAAAGATAGGTCTCCGGGTGGCCGTTGTTGGCGAAGACGTAGATGCGCGAGTGCTCGAGGTAGCGGCCGACCAGGGAGCGCACGTGGATGTTTTCGGAAAGGCCGGGAACGCCGGGGCGCAGGCAGCAGATGCCGCGGACGACGAGCTCAATCTTGACGCCGGCCTGGCTGGCACGGTAGAGCTCCTCGATGATGCTCTGGTCGACCAGGGAGTTCATTTTGGCGCGGATGGCGGCCGGGAGGCCGGCTTTCGCATGACGCACCTCACGCTCAATGAGATCGACAAAGCTGTCGCGCAGCCAGTAGGGCGCCACGATGAGGCGGTTCCAGCTGTCGGGCTCGGCATAGCCGGAAAGCATGTTGAAGAATTCCGTGGCGTCGCTGCCAAAACTTTCGCGGCACATGAGGATGCCCATGTCTGTGTAGACCTTCGCCGTCTGGTCGTTGTAGTTGCCGGTGCCCAGGTGGAGATAGCGGCGGATGCCGTCGGACTCACGGCGGACAACCAGGGTGATTTTGGAGTGCGTCTTCAGGCCCATCAGGCCGTAGATCACATGGCAGCCGGCCCGCTCCAGGCGGCGGGCCCAGACGATGTTGTTGGCTTCGTCGAAGCGCGCCTTCAGCTCAACCAGCACCATGACCTGCTTGCCGTTGCGGGCGGCCTGTTCCAGATAGCGGATGATGGGGCTTTCGCCGCTGACACGGTAGAGGGTCTGCTTGATGGCCAGAACGTCCGGATCCTCTGCGGCGGCGCGGACAAAGTCCAGGACGGTGTCAAAGCTTTCGAAGGGATGGTGGCAGAAGACATCGCCGGAGGCGATGACGGAGAAGAAGTCCGGGTCCTGAACCCCCTGATCGATGAGCTTCTGGCGCCGTTCGTAGAAGATGGAGACCGGCTGTGGGTCGTAGGGCGGATAGTACCAGGCGGCCTGGCGCTTGGCCTGGGGCAGCGAGCGGATCTGGGAGAGGAAGGTCAGGTCGAGCGGGCCGTTGATCAGGTAGATGTCGTCGCTGGAGACGCCGAGGGACGGCACCAGGAAGCCGAGCAGGCGGGGGTCGATGTCGGCGTCGGCCTCCAGCCGGATGACCTCTCCCCATTCACGCAGGCGGACCTGTTTTTCGATCTCTATCAGCAGGTCCTCGGCATCCTCTTCGTCGATGTCCAGGTCGGCGTTGCGGCTGATGCGGTAGGTGGCCAGGGCCTCGACATCGGAGTTCTCAAAGACTTCGGCGATGAAGAGCTTGACCAGCTCCTCCAGCAGGATGCCGGAGACGACGGGCTCTTTGGCACCGGGGGCTGCGGGGGCGTTGGCCAGGACATGAAAGCGCGGCAGGACGCCCGGGACCTGAACAGTGGCGAAGCGCGGCTCGGTGTCGGAGCGTTCGGCCAGGAGAACGCAGATGTTGAGGCTGCCGTTCGCGATCAGGGGGAAGGGGCGGCCGGGGTCGACGGCCATCGGCGTCAGGATGGGATAGACATGGGTGCGGAAGTACCAGGCAGCCTCTTCACGCTGTTCCGGGCTGAGTTCTGCGCCCTTGAGGACATGAACACCTTCGCGCGCCAGCACGGGTTCCAGAGAACGGCCCCAGGTCGAGTACATGCGGCCGTAGAGCAGGTGGGTCTGCTCGGAAATGGCGACCAGCTGCTCTACGGCTGTCAGACCGGCAATGTCAGGCTTGGTGTAGCCGGCCTGGACCATGTCCTTCAGGGAGGCCACGCGGACCATGAAGAACTCATCCAGGTTGGACTGGGTGATGGAGAGGAAGGAGAGCCGCTCCATCAGGGGATTGCTGCGGTCGCGGGCTTCATCCAGGACGCGGCCGTTGAACTGCAGCCAGCTGAGTTCGCGGTTGATGAAGTTCGGGTCGCGGGAATAGGCTACCGGGCTGAGATTCGCCAGCTCGTAGCCCAGGCGCGCCTTGAGGGTCTGGGCAACGGCGCGGCGGCGGCGTTTGCCGGACCTGGGCGCCTTCTGGTCCTTCGTCACCGATTCGGGGACCAGCCAGCGGCTGCCGGGCTCCGAGCCCTGCTGGGGCGCCTCCAGATCCGGGGTCTGGCCCGCGGACTGGTAGGACTCACCAGCGCTGAGCTGCCCGGCCCCCTTTGCAGCTGCGGTTTCCTTCGCCGGGGCCGGGACCTTCGCCGGCGTCGGGGCTGTTGCCGGGGCCGGCGTCGGCGCCGCCTCCGGGGCCGTCTCCGGGGCCTTCGCCGGGGCCGGCTGGGCGGTATTCACATTGTCGAGCGTTTCTTTGGCCATCCTGGAAGACTCCCTTCTCCGGCTCTATTGTCCGACGGCTGCACCAGGGTCCTAGCGCGGACCCTGCACGTCAAAGACGACCCGCAGCCCGAAGATCGCCGAAAAGAGCTGACTCTTGGACTGACTGACCGCCGTCTCCAGCGTGGCGTCCTGATCGGTACGAATATGTATCACGAACTCTTCCTCAAAAAGATCACAGCTGACTTCACCCAGCTTCTGGCGGTGGGAACTGTCCAGACCGTCGGCCAGGCGCAGGATGGCGGCCAGTTCCAGGACCTGACGACGCCTGGTGGCGTCCAGCCCTTCAATGGCGTCGACAGTCGGCAGGCGCGACGCTGAATGGAAGCTCGCAATATAGGCCACCTGCAGACGCTCCAGATCCGTCAGACCGAGCAGGTCCAGATGGCGGATGATCTCAAAGCTCTGGTCGGCATGGTAATTGAGGCGCACGAACTTGCCGACGTCGTGAAGCACGGCGGCGATCCTAAGCAGCAGGCGCTGGCGGTCGCCAAGAGAATAGCGGCGGGCCAGGCGGTCAAAGAGCATCATGCTCTGCGTTTCGACATAGCGCACATGCTGCTCGTCGTAGCGGAAGCGCCTGGCCAGCTGATGGACCATACTCAGAAGGTCCGCCTCCTCTACCGGATTGACATGCAACTGGTACCAGCGCTCGGCGTGTTCCAGAATCAGGCCGTCGCTAAGATCCGTCTGCAGCAGGTGCAGCTGGTGGATCTGGCGGTGCCGGACGTACTTGTCCAGGATGATGGCCGTCGGCAGCAGCTGGTCGGCCATGTCGGCGGGGACGCCCTCCCTGGTCGTCAGGGTCAGGCTGCTTTCGCGGGAAAGGCGGCGCGTCAGCTCGCCAAAAGCTTCCAGCGAAATCTCACTTTCGCCCGGATCCATGCCCGCCAGACGCTTCAGCCAGAGCATCTCAGGTCCGATAGCCACCAGCACGTCATAGACGGCGCCGGGCTCTTCAATCAGCTCGAAGTCGTTTAGCTCACAGGTGATATATTCGTCCAGCAGCCGGGTGTAGTCACGGGTGCGCTCACGCAGCTGGTTCATCATCTCATAGACGCGCAGAGCGCCCAGCAGCACATTATGGCTGTAGCAGAGACGGCCTGACTCATAGTTTGAGATCTGCAGCGAACCGGAGCCGACATCGACCAGCAGCAGTTTCTTCTGCTTGAGCTCAGAAAAGAATTCAAAGTCGCTCGTCAGGGCCCTGAGATGGTAGAAGCGCTCGACGTTGTTGTCCAGCACCTCCACTTCAAAACCCGTCTCCTGGGCAATACGCGCCAGCACGAACTCACGGTTGGCCGCCTCACGGATGGCGCTGGTCGCCACCACCCGCCAGTCACGGACGTCGTATTCCCGCAGCTTCTGCTCAAAGCCCTGCAGAATTTCTATGCAAAGCTTGAGACTGGTGTTCCGGATCTGCTGCTCATTATAGGTATCACGCCCCAGTGCCAGCGCACCGCGCACAACCTCTATCACACGCGGCCGGCGCTTCGAGCGCACCTCGGCAATCTTCAGTGTCAGCTGATTCGAGCCGACATCGATGACCGCATAGGTTTCAATGGTCCGTTTCGCTGCCATGCCTCCCTCCTGCTTCCCCGGGCGGCCGCCGGCGACGGCGGCGCCAAGCCTGACCCGCATTTGCGGGCCGCCTTTTGGCTATTGTGCCTGATTTTGCCCCATTTTGTGAAGTTTCCGGCAGATTAAATTGCGGCAATTTCTGTGCCAGCAGCAGAGCCAGCCGTTCTGTGGCCTCCTGGCGCCCTGCGGGCGGCACGCGGTAGTGAATATCGGCATAACGACGATAGAGAGGAGTGCGTTCTGCGAAGATCATCTCCAGACCGCCCCCTGTGCGGGAGACCACGCCCCGTTCGGCCAGGTCGCCGACGCGTCGCCTGAGCAGCCTCAGCGGGACATCCAGATAAACAATTGTCCCCTGGCGGGCCAGATGGGCCATCGCCTGCGGGCAGTAGACCACCGAGCCGCCGGTCGCGATGACGCTGCGGCGGACCTGGATGCTGCGGACGGCGGCCGATTCACGCTTGATGAAGTCCTCGGTCGTACAGGCAGCCAGCAGTTCGGCAACCGTCCGCCCTTCCCGCTCTGCCAGCACCGTGTCACTGTCGACAAAGCCGAAGCCCAGGCGCCGGGCCAGACGGCGGCCGAGCGAAGACTTGCCGCTGCCCGGCATCCCGATCAGGATGATGTTATCCGCCGTCACAGCTCCGTCTCCCAGAGCGCAAGGCGGCTTTGGCCGTGCCCGGCCAGACGGCTGATGTAGAGCCCGGGCTCACGCGGAGCGGCCAGGCGCCGCAATTCTCCCGGCGCCACGACGCGCTTGCTCATGGCACCGGCACCGAAGCCCAGGACATCGACCCGGTCGCTCAGCATGGCCGTGTTGTAGAGGCCGCCCGCGCCGGGCAGCGCCCAGGTGCAGTTTTCGAGCCCGGCCATGATGCGCTTCTGGCGGTAGAGCGGGCCCGGCAGATAGCCGCTGCGCCGCAGGAGGCGGTAGGCGGCGTCAAAGGACTGCACAAGATCCCCGCTTGCCTGAAAGACGAAATCCTGCCAGTCGGCTCCGCGCTTTGGCGCCAGGGCGTGCAGTGTCAGGGACTGGGGGCCGAGCCGGAGGGCGTGGCGGATGTCGGCCAGGACCGTGGCGCCCGTGCTGCCGGGCAGACCGCCTATGAGGTCCATGTGGATTTCCGGGAAGCCGGCGGCCCGGGCCATGGCAAAGGCGGCTTCGCTCTCCCGGCGACCGTGGGGACGGCCGGCGGCCTGCAGCAGCTCATCGGAAAAACTCTGGGGATTGATGCAGATCCGCGTAAAGCCTGCATCTCTGAGGCGGCCAAGGACAGTGGGGCTAAAGAAATCGGGACGGCCGGCCTCTATCGTGCGCTCCAGAGTCCCGCCCAGGAGCAAATCATGTTCCTGCAGCCAGCCGACGAGCAGGTCCAGAGCCTCCGGAGCCAGGGCGATCGGGGTGCCACCCCCGATATAAAGAGCCCGGATGCGGCGGCCGGCGGCACTGAAACTTCGCCAAAGAGAAGATTGGAAGAAGTGATCCATGTCCTCAAGCAAGGCTGTGACATAGGCCAGATGCTCGGCGGCGGGCCGGGCTACGCCGGCCGGTGTGACGAAGGAGCAGTAGCCGCAGCGGCTGGGGCAGAAAGGAATGTGGATATAGAGGATGAAGTCGCCCGGCTCGAGGGCTGTGAGCTGGCTCAGCTCCGTGCGCTCGACTTCCAGGGCCAGGCGGGCGCGGGCCGGCGAGACACGATAGAAATGAACAAGTTCGCGGGCGATGTCGAGCCCGGACCAGCCCTCCCGGCGCCGCTCGGTGACCAGCCAGGTCGGCCGGATGCCCGTCAGTGAGCCCCAGGGAAAGTGGCGACCAGTCTCCCGGGCCAGCACATCATAGAGCTGGACCCGGATCAGGCGGCCCAGAAAATGGCTGTCCTCAGGCTGCGTGGCGCGGGGACCGCTGCCGTCCGGTCTCAGGGTGCTGACCTCCCCCTCCCCGACCCTGCTCGTCAGCGTGAGACAGGGGCCCTGCGGCACCCGTACCAGATTCTCTGACTCCAGAATCTCCGCCCGCCCGAAAAAGAGCTGCAGCAGATCCTGCACGGCAAAGAAGCGGCGGTGCCCCTGCAGGCGGACTTCAAGCATCCGGCCGCTCCGTTTCGTACCAGGTCAGGACCAGGTCGACCATGCGGCCGTAGCTCTGGACGCCGTCGTGCTGGCGGTTGGCCTTCAGGACCTGGTCGTTGACGCGGGTGCTCGTCTCCTGCACCGGCCCCTCAAAGGCCTTCCAGTAGGCGTTGCGGCGGCTGATGTCGGCGCGGATGGAGGCGGGCACGGGCTCCCAGAGTTCGAGCCAGAGATCGTGGTCGGCGCCGGCCAGGCGGGTTGACATGTGGACGAAGGCAAGCAGCCAGGCGCTGTAGCGGTAGTCCTGGTCCGGGTGGTGAATGCCGGCCAGGAAGGCCAGGGCGTTGGCCTCATCCTCCCGGGCATAGCCGGCCACATGGGCGATTTCATGGAGGGCGACAGCCAGACGCTCGTCGACCCGGGCATCGACATTAACATTGGCCTCCGCCGTCAGCGGCATGAACATGCCCGTGATCCCGGTATAGGACCAGTAGTTTGAGAAGAGGACGATTTTGGGGCGTACAGGGGCCGTGCGGAGCACGGGGTAGACTTCGCCTAAACGCTCCCAGCCTGCAAAGGCGCGGCCCAGCTCCTGACTCAGGGACTCATCCGCGCGCGGGGCCATGGCGCCGTCCTGGTCCTGCGGGAGATCGGCCCGGTGAAGGATCGCCTGGTCGCGGACATGGCAGCTGGCCCGATAGAGCTCGGCCGCGTCATGCTGACGCACCGTCCAGCCCAGGTGACTGGCCAGGGACAGGCGCTCGTAGTTCCAGGCGTGGAAGACCAGGTAGAGAGTCAGAGACATAGAGAGGATGATGGCTACGATGCGAAGGCGGCGGCCGAGTGCCGGCAGCAGGGTGATGGGGCGCCGGAGGCGGGGCAGCAGGCTGAGGAGGCCGATAAGGAAGAGGAGGGCCAGGGCCGCCAGCAGGAGCTGGGCGGCGGAGAAGGGCACGAGGTTCGCCAGAATGCGCAGCGGGGCAATGAGGATGGGGCGCCAGCGGGCGGCGTAGGCTTCTGCCAGATCCGCATCATGGCGGAAGAGCTGCAGCAGGAGCCAGCCAAGAAGCGGCGGCAGCAGCCACCAGCCGCGGCTGAGGCGGCGGAGTCCCAGGCGCGGGATCACGGTATCTGGTTATCGAGCAGGCGGGCCAGTTCGGCCGTATCGTGGACGATCTGGCGGCAGCCGCCCGTCTCCAGCTCCTCCCGGCTGCGAAAGCCCCAGGAGACGGCGATGAAGGGCATGCCGGCGGCGCGGGCGGTCTCTCTGTCGGTCAGCGAATCGCCGACATAGCGGACGGCGTCCGCCGCTACGGGCCAGACGGCCGCGGCTGCCCGGGCCATGGCGGGATCGGGTTTGGGCGCCAGATCCGGGCGCATGCCGATCACAGCGTCGAAGCGGTCGCCGAAATGATGACGGACGATGAGGCGGCAGAGGCCGTCTTCCTTATTGCTGACGACGGCCAGGGGGACGCCCTGGGCGCCGAGGCGTTCGAGCAGTTCCGGGATGCCGGGATAGGGCCTGGTGTAGTCGAGCGGATGGCGGCGGTAGTAGTCGACCAGGTCCTGGTGAATCTGCTCGGCCGTCACTGTGCCGGGGGGCGGGCAGACTTCTGCCAGAGCGCGCTCCGCCAGAACGTAGAGGCCGTTGCCGACGAAGCGGACGACTGTGGCGGGTTCGAGCGGCCGGAGACCGTGCGTGGTGAGGGCATGGTTACAGGCGGCCGTGATATCCGGCAGCGTATCGAGCAGGGTTCCGTCAAGGTCAAAGATTACAGGTCGGACAGGCACGGGCTGAAGGTGTCCTTTCTATTGCTGGGAGTCGGTCCTCTGGGAGCGGCGTCTGATCCGGGGAAGAAAAAACGCCAGCCCCCATAGTATCAGGATCCCGCCTGCTGTCGCCAGAACAATGCGGCGCACCAGGGCGTCGAAGAAGGGCTCGGGGACCATGCGGATGAGCATGTCGGTCTCCTGATCCAGAATCCAGAGGTCGTTTCTGAAGAAGATGAGATGGAAGCGGGTCCAGAAGCCGCCGAAGTCGACCGTAGCCCAGAGCGCGACCAGGGCAACCAGGGCCAGGAAGAGGCCAATGCCGTAGCGGCTGCCGCGGGCAAAAAGACGGAGGTCGGGGCGGGCTTCGCGTTTATATATAAGAATGGATATGAGGATGGCGACGAGGGCGACAAGGCGCACATTGAGGGCGCCGCGGTAGAGGTCACGGACATCGACCATGTGGGCCCACTCGCGGTCGTTGAAGAGCGCTTGACGGCTGCCGTTTCGCATAACTTCTATAGAAAGGTCGTCGCGGCGTCCGGCCAGGTAGTCCAGGAGCACCTTCGTCCCCTCTTCCAGCTCTGCCTCTGTAATGCCGATGTCGGCGGCCGTGTCCAGGCGGGCGTACTGGCGGCGGTAAAAGGCCGGGTCGAAGGCAGCCCAGTCTACGGCTGAGATCAGGAGGAAGAGGCAGGCGGCAAAGCCGGCCAGGAGGCCGGGCAGCAGATGGCCGCAGCGGGTCGGGCGGCTCACCCGGCGGGCGGGGTCAGGGCCGCGCCGTAGGCCGTCGCGTAGGCGGCCCGCTCGGGGATGAGGCAGTTGACGCCGTAGAGCTGACAGACCGTCGCCAGGATGCCGCGGCCGATGAGCGACTGGCTCAGATTCCCGGTGAAGACGCAGTCGGGGCAGCCCTGCTGGCGGGCGGCCAGGGCCCCGCAGGAGCCGATGGTCTGGAAGACGAGGTTGAGGATGCCGATGGCCAGGTCCTCCGGGCGGCAGGCGTCGTGGACGCGGCCGAAGTTGGAGGCGGTGATGTCGCTGGCGAGCCCGGCGATGGCCCGGCCGGCGATATCGCCGACCGTCAGATCGACCTCATGCAGATTGCCGGCGGCGGCGAGTTCTTCCAGGCGGAGAAAATCGCGGGTGCCCAGCAGTGAGCGTGAGAGGCCGAGCAGCGTGCCGCCGCCGACGCCGGAACCGAAGAGGCGCTTGACGGCGGTGCTGGTGGGGCTTGTCTGTTCGGCCCAGACAACAGCGGTGCCGGTACCCATGCTGACGACAACGGCGCGCTCGCGGTCGGCCAGGGCCAGGCCGCCGCGGCCGATCGCCTCCATCTCATCGACGGGGCAGGCGGGGATGTTGAGGATCTCGTCGGCGATCACGCCCTGGCCGACGCCGGTCAGCATGATGCGCGCTATTTCCGGCGTCATGCCGTCGAAGCGGTTAAGGAAGCGGCCCAGGGCACCGTAGGCACTGGTCACGGGATCGTCGGCGCGCACCAGATGAGCGGCCGAAATCGCTCCCTTTTCGACAGCGACAATCTTCGTCGTGCTGCCGCCTATGTCAAGTCCTACTATCAGGGGCATGGGAAACCGTGGTCTTCTAGTGCGAAACGCTGCTGCGGTAGAGGTAGTCCAGCTGGCTGTCGCGCTCTTCTCTGCCGTCGAGGACGGTGACCGAGCGTGGCACAATGACGAAGATGAAGCTGGCGATTTGTTCCACGCGGCCGTCGAGGGCACAGGTGGCGCCGTAAACAAAGTCGACAATGCGCTGGGCTACATCTGGGTCGACGCGCTCAAAGTTACAGACCACCGTGCGGCCGGCGCGCAGATGGTTGCTGATATCCTTGGCCGCCTCTATATTCGTGGGCTTGATGACGATCAGCTGCTGGGATCCGGTCGAACGGAAATCGACGACCTTGTCACTGCGGCGACCGAAACCTGAGCGGGCAATGGTCTCCCGCAGCGGCTCGCGTTGATCCTCGTATCTATCCTCAAGGTTCTCCGCCAGCTCATCTTCGTAGTCGTAGTCGTCCTCATCCTGACCATAGCGGCCGAAGAGGCGATTGATAAACTCAGGCATCACTGTCAAGCTTCTCCTTCGCCATTGACGCAGAAGCTGCGTCAGATTGCCGTCTCATAGTCAGAGACGGTGCGCTATTATTATAAATTCTATTGAATCAAAATCAGATGTTTTATTCCGTCTTTTGGTATTTGTAGGAAAATTGTAGGGAATTTGTCACATATTTGTTATACAAGAATCGTTTTATGACAGCATTTCGGCTGTAAAGCAGGGAAAGACACCGCTGCTGGCAGCTTGCGCATGCACCAGTTTGGATGATTTTCCATCTCCAAAGCCCTCCGAGCAGACACGGAGCCTGTGGGGGGAAGGCGTGCAGAAATCGGATTCCATGTGCACACAACTACTTGGTGGGAATGGCGAAAGGTGAGAAACACACCTGAAGAGCTGATGGCCTGGCGATTGGGGTCAGCTGTGGTCAATTTTTTCGCTCCTGCCCCGGTTTCGGGGCACCAGCGCAATTTTTGTCCATCTGTGGACAATTTTTTCGTTCCTGCCCCGGTTTCGGGGCACCAGCGCATTTTTTGTCCATCTGTGGACAATTTTTTCGTTCCTGCCCCGTTTTCGGGGCACCAGCGCAATTTTTGTCCATCCCTGGCCAGAAATCGGGGTTTGTGCCCGAATTCGGGGCACAAACGGTCTTTTTGGGCCAGCCAAGGTCAATTTTTTCGATCCTGCCCCGATTTCGG
>JASGUW010000226.1 GCA_030055235.1 Bacillota bacterium | reverse complement strand
CACGACTGCTTCTTATTGATTCGTTTGCCGCCGCTTTGCGTTAACGAATAAAAAAGAAGAAAGCGGCGGTGCTGCACCGCCAGTTGGAGCAAATGAGTGTGGCCAATTTTTTCGTTCCTGCCCCGATTCCGGGGCACAAACTCCCTTTTTTGGCCAGCTGTGGACAAGTTTTTCTGCTCCTGCCCGGTTTTGGGGCACCAGCGCAATTTTTTTCCACCCCTGGCCAATTTTTTCGTTCCTGCCCCGATTCCGGGGCACAAACGACCTTTTTTTGACAGCTGTGGACAATTTTTTCGTTCCTGCCCGGTTTTCGGGGCACCAGCGCAATTTTTGTCCACCTCTGGACAATTTTTTCGCTCCTGCCCCGATTCCGGGGCACAAACGCCCTTTTTTGGCCAGCTGTGGCCAATTTTTTCGCTCCTGCCCCGGTTTTGGGGCACCAGCGCAATTTTTGTCCACCCTTGGCCAATTTTTTCGCTCTTGCCCGGTTTCCGGGGCACAAACGCCCTTTTTTGCCCACCCCTGGACAAGCTTTTCTGTTCCTGCCCCGATTCCCAGGCAGCTGCAGCAGGTGTCGCCCGTACGACTGCTTCCTATCGATTCGTTTGCCGCCGCTTTGTGATGAAAGAATAAAAAAGAGAAAGCGGCGGTGCTGCACCGCCGGTTGGAGCAAATGAGTGTGGACAAGTTTTTCTGCTCCTGCCCCGATTCCGGGGCGCCAGCGCAATTTTTCCCTGATCGTGTTTCAGTCCGCGTTCTATTACGTCCTTCCATGAACGCTTTTGTGCGTCACCGTGGTGAACACAGCCTGGTGAACACACTGCCTGGAGAACACGCTTCGGCGGGCAGGGGACAAAAACATGACCGCCATCAGAAAATGTGGCATTTGAAGTCTGCGGCTTTCTCTCATGCTTTTTGTGTTGTTGTCAAAATCATTGTCAAACAAGGATGAAATGGACTGTGTCTCCCAAAAACAAAGCCCCCGCGACTGCTTTTGTCGCGGGGGCTCCTGTCGTGGCTGCCGATGAAGGATTTGAACCCTCACAAACTGATCCAGAGTCAGGTGTGCTACCTTTACACTAATCGGCACCTTCGTACTGCGGCTTATCGCCGAGGTACGTCGGACATTCTACCACGAGTTTTCTCGCTGTCAATTCATCCCGCACAGACGGGTTGCCATAGAATCAATCGAAGTGCGTGTCAGCGATACGGCGCAGTTCGAGTTGTCGCTTCTTCGTGATTTCCATGTCAATATGGAAAGTCCCTTTCCGCGGGTCCTCGACGACGAAGTCGCCGATTTTGACATCGGACGGCAACTTGATGCGCTCAACACTGAACTGATTGCGTTCGATGTCTTCGATGATGGCGTTGCGTCCATTGAAACGCGAAACAAAACCTTGAACCATCGGCGTCAAACCTCCTCATCGTAATCGGTGCAATGAGGCAAAACTGGCGGCAATCAGTGCCTGTTGCAATTCCATTGTAGCAGGTTCTGGCTTAGCGGGCGTGAATATTTGTTTAAAAGTACACGACAAAATGCCCCGCTTTCGTTTATCTGACGAAAACGGGGCACATATGCCAGGGCAAGCGTGAATGTCAGAGGACTTCCAGCAGGCAGGCCGGAGATGAGACCACGGCGACCTGGCAGCCGCCTGCTATCGTTCCATCCGCAGCGACCGTGAAGCGGGTGATGCTGTGGTTCCGTTCGTTCGCACACCAGAGCGTCAGGCCGTCGGCGGCGTAGAAGAGATCGCGCGGCCAGTCACCACCGCAGGGCAGGTTCTGAATGCGTGTCGCTGCGGCACCATCGAGGGCGAAGATAGCGATATAGTTGCTGCCGCGGATACTCGTAGCCAGATGGCGCCCGTCCGGAGCCAGACGGATGGCGGCGGGGTAGTTTGCCTCCCCCTCGGCACCGCCGGCCACGCCACAGTCCCTGACGCGGGGCAGCGGTTCGGAGAGATCGAGGGCGAACACGCGGTTGCCGAGCTCCGTCACCACATAGCCGTAGCGGCCATCGGCGGAAAAGACCATGTGTCGGGGTCCTTCACCGTCCGGGAAGACGATTCTGTCATGTTCCATTTCTGCGAAGTCCAGCACGGGGACCGCGGCGTCCGCGGGGAGGGTGTCGAACTTCGCAAAAAGCATATCCAGTGGATAGCGCAGGACCGCGTCGATGCCCAGATCAACGGCGTAGAGGTAGCGGCTGTCGGGGTCAATGCCGACCCAGTGGGTGTGCGGGCCCTCCTGGCGCCCCTTGTTGGTCGAGGAACCGCTGTGCTGAATGACGGCGACAAGGCGGGCCTGCCGGCCGTCGTCTGTCAGGCGCAGGCAGGAGATCGAGCCGCTGCCGTAGTTGGCGGTGAAGACCCAGTTTTCGTGCACGGCCAGGTGGCAGGGACCGCCGGCGCCGATCTCCACTGCTGCCAGCGGATCGTCAGAGTCGCTCCTGGGATCGACGATCAGGAAGCGACCGCCGCGGCCGCTCTCCTGGACGGCCAGGAGCAGGTCGCCGCTCGGACTTGGGATGACATAGGAGGAGTCCTGAACGCCGGCGAAGCTGCGGGCGTGGCAAAGCTCGCCCGTGTCCAGAGGGGACCAGGCGCTCAGGGAGGCCGAGACCAGGCCGGCGGGGGCCGGGTCAATGCGGCGGCCGCCATAGCCGCCAACATAGAGCGTGCGGGAGGTGTTTTGTACTGACATGGGGGAGTTCCTTTCACTGCTGCTGTCACTAACGGGCGTCTGCCCTGATTCTATCCTGCTTCGCTGCCGGATGTCATCCTGTCTGGCCAGGAGCTGCTTTTTAGGCAGGCGAACACAATGCGGGCAAAAGCCGATATGCCGACCGCCGATCGTCCGTCTGGCGAGCGGGGTCTGGCAGTCCGGACAGGGCTTCTGGTAACGGCCGTAGATACGGTGCTCCAGCTGGAAGCTGCCGCGCCCGCCGTCGCTGTCGACGTAGTCGCTGATGCTCGAGCCGCCACGGGCCATTGCCCAGCGCAGCAGGTCCCGCACCACGGCGGCCAGGCGCAGCCAGTCGGGACGGCTCAGGCGGGCCGTGGGTGTGGCCGGGTCCAGGCCGCAGGCGTGGAGAGCTTCGGTGACATAGATGGCGCCCAGGCCCGCGACATTCTCCTGGTCCAGCAGCCAGGCGGCGATGCTGCGCCTGCGCCCCCGTTGGCTCAGGACCAGGGCGGCGACGTCGGGCTGCCAGCTGTCGGCCTCCGGACCCAGCTTCAGGAGGGCATGCGGCCCCGTCAGCAGACGACCGGCGGGCAGCAGCTCCAGCGTGCCGAAGCGGCGGACATCCTGCCAGAGCAGGATGCCGGGCTCTCCTTTGTTGTCCCGGATGCGCAGGAGAACGTGGACATGGGGCGGCAGCGGCAGCGTTTCATCGTGCCAGAGAAAGTGCCCCGTCATGCGCGGATGGCAGACGAGGGCAAAGTCGCCCTTTGCCAGAATAAGCCGCCAGATGAGGTATTTGCCGCGCCGGTCCAGGCGGACGATGCTGGCATCGCGCAGATCTTCAAGCCTGAGCTCGGCCTGGCTCAGGTCGGGGTAGCCAGTGCGGAGACTTACGACTTCCAGCAGGCGCGCATTCTCCAGACGCCGCGAAAGGCTGCGGCGCATCGCTTCAACTTCAGGCAGTTCCGGCATTGTCCGTCAGCACCGGTCCGTCCGGCAGGCTGCCGCCATCCGCGGCTTCTGCAGCTGTTTCTGCGGCTGCTTCTATGGCTGTTTCTGTGGCTGTTTCTGTGGCTGTTTCTGTGGCGTGTTCGTAATCGCAGAGTGCTTCGCGCAGCAGATGGTAGGCGTAGGCGCTGTTCCCGCTTCCGGGAGCAGTGCCGCGGGGGATAAACCAATGCGGCGCATCGATTTCATTGATGGATTCCAGCAGATGGAAGATCTTGGACATTGTGAAACCGAGGGCAAAACAAAGCGGAGCCAGCTTGCGCAGTGAGACGCTGCAGTCGCCGTACTCGATCCGCGCGAGATACTTCTGGTCCATTTCCACATGGTTCGCGAGGTCAAGACGCGAATAGCCCTGATCTTCGCGCAGCGTCCGGAGCACTTTTCCCAGAATACGGGCCCCGTAGGTGCGCTCGATGACCTCATAGGGCAGGGGGCGCAATTGCAGCACCGGCCGGATCGGCTGCAGCGGGGAACGTGGTGTTCGTTTTCCTGCGGGGTTTCCCCGCGAGGCGTATAAGGCCTTGTCATCCTGCTTCTCCATCCTCTTCTCCTTCCCCAATAGACTTCCGCCTCTATTGTTGGATTTGCCTGCTTCAGAGGCGGGTGCTCATACTGATGCTGTGCTTTTTATCCATAATAATCATTATCGTATGCAAAGCCTGCAAGGTTTTCCGCCCTCTTTTTCCCTAAGTTGACGTAAATGCGCGGAAATCAAAAAACTAAGACGATATGACGGGATTATAGGGCATGAAGCAGAATGTTATGTTGCATTTCGGAGAATTATATTGATAGCAGTAAGCATATCTATTACAACCTCTCTGAAAGAAAAATCAATGACAATTTAAGAGAAAACGCATTTCTAATGTTGATTTCATTATAAATACAAGAATAGCTTGTTTTTTAGTGATGAATAATGACTTTTGACTGTCCGTTGACCGCCTGCTGACAGCCCGTGGATGGCCCGTTGACTGCCCGTGGACTGGATACATGCGTATTCCGCGCGGATAATCCCTGGCTGGTCTGCTGTGTCGTTTATCAGCCTGACAGCTCCAGGGGGCCAGCATCTGCTTGTGTCCCCTGGTGTAATAGCGCAGAGAGGGTTCCCGACCGCTTCGGGTTCGGAAGTCCGCCCAGAAAGGTAAACGCTTCAGAATCGGACGGGTAAGATCTTTTTTTTACTAATAAAAGGAGTCATCATCAAAAGCTCATATGGAAGTAAATGAGGACGGTTTCCGGCGGCTTTATGTTCTGGAAGGAGCCGTGTTGTGAAAATTACGATTCCCAGTTATCTGCTCTATCCGGCCGCCGGTGCTCCGGTACCGGAACACCGTGCACCATGCACTGAATCGCTGCACGAGAGTTTCCTGCCTCCAGTATGCGGGCACAAATGCGGTTTTTAGCCACCCTTAGTCGCTTTTGCGTTCCCTTTTCAGGGCAGCCGCAGCAAGTGTCGCCCGCACGACTGCTTAACTATCGATTCATTTGCCGCCGCTTTGCGATAACGAATAAGAAGAGAAAGCGGCGGTGCAGCACCGCCAGTTGGGGCTAATAGATGCGGTCAAGTTTTTCCGTTCCTGCCCGGATTTCGGGGCACCAGCGCAATTTTTGTCCACCCCTGGCCAATTTTTTCGCTCCTGCCCCGAATCCGGGGCACAAACGCCCTTTTTTGGCCAGCTGTGGACATTTTTTCGTTCCTGCCACGATTTTGGGGCACCAGCGCAATTTTTGTCCACCCCTGGCCAATTTTTTCGTTCCTGTCCCGAATCTGGGGCACCAGCGCAATTTTTGTCCACCCCTGGCCAATTTTTTCGCTCCTGCCCTGATTCCGGGGCACCAGCGCATTTTTTGTCCACCCCTGGCCAATTTTTTCGTTCCTGCCCGGATTTCGGGGCACCAGCGCAATTTTTGTCCACCCCTGGCCAATTTTTTCGCTCCTGCCCCGAT
>JASGUW010000225.1 GCA_030055235.1 Bacillota bacterium | reverse complement strand
TCAGAAATGCCATCTGGAGTGCTGCTTTGTCCGTAACCTCCGGCTCGTTCCATTGGAATCACTCAAACCCCGTTCCCGCAAAGCACTGATACACAGGGCTTTCGGGCTTGACACAATAGGGAAAAATCACGGTATTGCCCCGCAACCGGGGCGGGAGCAGAAAAACTTCACCAAGGGTGGACTAAAACAACAATCGTGAAACGAGTGAGATACCGCTATACGCTCGTCACCAAGGATTCATATCGTTTGTGCCTTGAGCGAAGCGAAAGGCATGGGCTATAAAACTGCGAAAGTTTGAAAAACTGCACACTGCCGCTGGCCATTTGTGCAAAATTTCAACCTTTCGCAAGGTTAATCGCATTAATATTCTGTTCTATGAGTATTCTAATGAGATTATGCAATGATATGAATAATTATGCGTAAAGAGAGCTCAAAAACTGCGAAAGGTTGAAAAATTGCACAGCTCCGCTCGCCATCTCGAGCAAAATTTCAAGCTTTCACAAGGTCGATCGTATAAAAAGTAATCGTGAAACGAGTGAGATGCCGCTATGCGCTCGTCGCCAAGGATTCATATCGTTTGTGCCTTGAGCGAAGTGAAAGGCATGGGCCAAAAACTGCGAAAGGTTGAAAAACTGCACACCACCTCTTGCAATTTGTGCAAAATTTCAATCTTTCGCAAGGTTAATCGCATTAATATTCGAATCAATGAGTATTACAATGAGATTATGCAATGATGCGGATATTTATGCGCAAAGAGAGTTCAAAAACTGCGAAAGGTTGAAAAATTGCACACCACCTCTTGCCATCTCGAGCAAAACTGCAAGCTTTCGCAAGATCGATCGCATAAAACCAAATAGAAACGAGTGAGATACCGCTATGCGTTCGTCGCCAAGGATTCATGTTGTTTTGTGCCTTGAGAGAAGCGAAAGGCATGGGCTATAAAAGTGACACAACTCCAAAAGTTGACCATTTCGTACTCGAATTGGACAAAAAAGCGAGTTGTGTCAGCAAACAGTGACACAACTCCAAAAGTTGGCCATTCCACCCTCGAATTGGACAAAAAGTCGAGTTGTGTCAGGAGGCGAAGTGCTGCTCTTCGGCCTGGGTACACTATGTACTGCACAGGAAATCGACTTGTGCGCCTCACCTTTGTGTACAAATCGAATTTTTGAAGAGCATGTCTGAAAGGTTTAGTGCTTAGAATTTCAACATGAACACGATTTCGCGTGTACATGTTGATTTTTGTTCACCGCCCTTATATGCGAGAGACAACGCACCCCTCCGACCGAAAGAACCCATACAAAGCTCCAAAACACCAAACACCCAGCCTGAAGCGCCGGGTATAAGTCCCCTCTCTTTCCCACTCATACCTTAACTCGAGAAAACCCCACGCTAAATGCTGGCGTCGAAGCCCATCTCGCGGCGGAAGCGGCGCCGGAACTGGCGGCGCACGACGGCGGCGCGCTCCTTCTGCCCGCTCTGCTCGTAGAGGGCGAGCAGGTGGCGGCAGCAGGTCTCGTCGAGCGGGTCGACGGCCAGGCCCCGCAGCAGCTGCTCCACGGCCTCCAGATCGCCGTCCGCGACGGCCCGCTCACCCAGGGCGTGCAGCGCCTCGCAGTAGATGCCGCTGTAGTATTCCCGCAGGATCGTCGCCCAGTCGTCGTAGTCGCCGTCCTCGAGCAGGGGCCCGCGGTAGAGCGCGCAGATTTCAAGCAGCAGATCGCGCTCCTCGGACTTGTCGCAGCTGCGCCAGCGCTCGTAGAGCTGGTCCATCTGCCGCACGTCAAAGCGCAGTGTCTGGCCGGGGCAGACAGAAAAGCCCTCCTTATCCTCCTGCAGCAGAGGCGTCTTGCCGTCAAAGCCGATACCGAGCTCCGCCAGCAGTTTGCGCAGCTCGTAGAGAGCAACCCGGAGTGAGGTACCGGCAGATTTCCGGTCGGACTCTGGCCAGAAAATGCCCGCCAGGCGCTCGCGGCTCAGCGGCTCACCACGCAGCAGGATGTATTTGAGCAGACCGCTCACCTTCCGGGTCTTGAAATCCGACTCCGTCACTGTCTGCTCACCGACCTGCAGCACAAAGGGGCCGAAGAACCTGACATCCAGATCGGGTTCCGGTTCGCGTCGTTTCCGGATCTTTTCGTAAAAATCCCGCAATGACTGGCTGTAGGGAGCAGCCGAGATGTCGGATGCGGAGGCGGCGAGCACCCGCTCCAGCGCGGATTGACTAAAGGGCAGGGCATAACGATATGCGAAGTTCTCCCCCAGACCGAGCCACTTTCTGGCATAACGGCGCGCCTTGTCGGGCTTCCCGCTGCGCTGGAAATAGTCGGCCAGCAGCAGGTACAGGGCGTAGACAGCCTGGCGGGCGCCCTTGCGCCGGGAACTGCCCAGGCTTGCCAGCAGTTCCCGCCCGGCTGCGGCCATCTCCCCGGCATTCATGAGCAGGATACCGAGCGTGGCGCGCGCGAATTCGGCCAGGCCGTGTCCTGGATCCTCCTTACGCAGCCGGATGGCGATCGAGCGGGCACGCTCGACCAGCTCCGGCCCGCTCTCCTCCGACATGGACAGGGCCAGACATTCGGCCTCCATCTGCAGGACATGGCTGCCGTAGACACTGTAGGCCTCGCGGGCTTTCTCAAGGGCTGCCTGTGCCGCGGCACTGTCACCCTGCAGATGGTGGTAAAAGCCGCGCAGATAGTGGGCATAGCCCAGTGCGAAGTCGGACTGGAGCCGCTCTGCGACAAGCGAAAATTCGTTGATAAAATACTCGATCAGCTCCAGATCGCTCTGCAGGAAAGCGACATTGCAGCAGGATACCAGCCCTATGGTGCGCCACTGGTCGTCGGCCTTCATCACCGGATGGGACAGGATGTGCTCCAGATTCGCACGGCTTGCGGTCAGGTCGCCGCGGCGATAGTGGTAGATGCCGCGGATCATGAGGTAGCTGAACTGCCACAGATCCGAGCGGATGGTGTGGCGATCCAGATAGGCGGCCAGGAGGCCGGCCGGGCGCAGCTGATCGCGCCCCACCAGGGCAATGAAGAAGCTGATGACCAGGTGTGTCCTGGCCTGGCCGCCGCCAAGCAGGATCCTGAGAACCGGCAGCCGTCTGGCAGCACTATGGAGTGCCACGAAGTCATTGTGCTGATAGGAAACCACCAGCAGCATGCCGAAGCTGTTCATCAGGAAGAGGTCATCCCGGCGCAGCCGGAACCCCTCCAGTGCGCGGGAGAAAGCGCTCTGGGCCTGGATGCGGTCGAGATTGAGGGCACGCATGCCGCTCATCAGCAGCAGGTAGGGGCTGTCCGCAACGGTCTGTTCATCAAAAAGTGCCAGCACCGGGAAAAAGCTTTCCGGGACCCCGTCGTTAAAGGCCTGACGCGCCAGTTCTTCTCCCAGAGCGATGGCTCCGGCCAGGTCCCGGCCCCGCAGGCAGAAGCCGATGGCTTTGGGCGGATCCTGGGTCCGGTAGTAGGCAGCAATGCGGGCGTAGAGCCGGGACTGTTCCTCCCGGCTGTGCGAGCTGCGGTAGAGGCGGCGCAGTTCGTCGCGCAGCAGCGTGTGCAGATAGTAGCGCGTCGGCTCTTCCCCTGTCGTCCGGTAGCAGAGCTGATTGGCGGAGAGAAGTTGCAGAAAGCCCGGCGGATCGGGCTGGAGGTAGATTTCGCCCAACTCATCCACCGTGAAGTCATCAAGCAGAGAGAGTTCCATCAGCTGTTCTTTCTGCTCCGTGTCAACGCCGAGCAGGTATTCCTGAAAAAACAGGGAAAACTGCGACTCCACCTCTGCCGGCGGTCGCTGGTCGTTGCGGGTCAGTTGTGCGTTGGCAAGTGCATGGCAAAGCACGTAGATGCCGGCCGCCCAACCCTGACAGCGCTCCAGGACAAGAGTGAACTGTTCCTCCGTCAGCGGCAGGCGGTAGACCTCATCGACCAGCTCACGTGTTTCCTGCGGTGTGAAGAGCAGATCCCGGACCTGGTACTGGCGGCAGCTGTCGGCGAAGCTGAGCCGACCGACCAGCAGCTCGGGGTCCCGCCGGGTGGTGATGACGATGCGGACCAGCGGGGGCAGATTGCGGATGAAATAGGTCAGAATTTTCTGGAAGACCGGGCGTCCGGCAAGCCACTGATAGTCGTCGAAGACCAGGAAGCGGGGCTGAGTTTCGCGTTCGTAGAGATGTGACAGTTCCTGACAGATCAGGGCAGCCAGAATCGCATGCTCTTCTTCAAGGTTCTGGAGACTGCGCAGCGTTCTGAGCGTTTCCGCGGCAAGCTGGGGCTCATCACGAAAGAGGCACGTGATCAGATGCTGGAAAAAGATGTGGAGAAAGGCATCTTCCTCCTCAACACGAAACCACCACGTCCGCTCACGGTGTTCGCCAAGAGAGAGGAGTGCGGCCGTGGTTTTTCCGAAACCGGCCGGCGCCAGCAGAATGGAAAGGCGGTTCGAGGCAATGTCGAGCTGTCGCAGGCGCTCACAAAAAAGGCTCTTCGCCGGAATGGACGGGAGTTGAACTTGGCTCCTGAAAGATGGTCGGTCCATGGCGCGTCACCCCGCTTCGGGCATCATGCCGGAAGCGCAGCGGCCGCGCCCCGGATCGAAGCTTTAGAATTGTCGGGTCAGTTCCATCATACGCGTTCCACGGCAAAAGAGAAATGCTTCGCAGGCTACCCGCAAATGACGCGTTTGCCCTCTATTCTACCTGTTTGTCTGCCGAACGTTCCGCCATAAGCTTGATGCCCAGAACGGTGGCGGGAATGCGGTCTCTGGGGCTCAGGTTGGACAGGACGACGACGGCCGTCCCTCTTTCCGGGCAGAAAGCCAGGTAGGAATTGTAGTGGCCCGTCGCGCCGTTATGCCAGATCATGCCGTTCGTGTTGTCATGGGTCCAGGCCAGGCCGATCTCATCCATATGGATGCCGAGCAGCTCGTAGTCCGAACGGGAGCCGGCTATGCTTTTGCGGCTTTCATGGCAGGCGGAAAAGAGCGGGGGGTCGTCCAGCTGCAGTGCCGCGTAGGCCAGCATGTCCTGAATGTTAGAGCTGAGAGCGCCCGCTGCCAGATAGGCGTCGCCTGCCTGCCAGTCCCAGGCATTTTCGAGCGCAGAATCCCGCATGGAAATCTCCGTACCGGTGAGGCCCAGGTCCTGCTGTACGAAATCCCGCAGCAGATCCGTGTAGGAATTCCCGCTGACGGCCTCCAGCACCAGACCCAGCACCGCATAGCCAAAGTTGGAATAGTTAAAGGCATGGCTTTCTGCCTTCAGGTTCAGGCGGCTCAGCCTGCTCAGCACCATCTCCCCCGTGATGCCGTGAAAATCGTTTCTGCCGCCAAGAAAATTCCCGATCATGGGCGATTCGAAATAGAAGCCCCGGTAGCCGGATGTATGGGTCAGGAGCTCTTCCAGCGTTGGGTAGTGCCGGCCCGTCGGCAGCTTGAGGTAGGTGTCGATCGTCCGGTCCAGGCTGAGCCTGCCGCCTTCGACTTCCCGCTGGATCAGGGCGGCGGTAAAGGTTTTGCCGATGGAACCGATCTCATAGCGGTGGAGTTCGGGGGCCAGCTCCCGGCCGTCTTCGCCGTAGACCTTCCAGGAACGCTCATTGTTTTCAATAACGCCCACGCTGATGCGGACATCGGGCCTGCCATGAGTTGTGTATTCGAGCGCCTCCCGGAAACTGAGCCCGGGGACTTTCTGCAGCTGCTGCCGGCCGTAGAGATAGAGGCCGCCCATGAGCAGTAGGGCGACGAGCAACAGCGCCGCGATGACAAGGATGACAATACGACTCTTTTTCATTCAGGCTCCCCCTTCTTCAGCGCTGTTGCTCTGTCAAAAAAGTCTTCTATCTGCCGGAAGAGTTCCCCGTTCACCTGGTTCACCCGCTCCAGATCGACGCCGCGGATGTATTCTGCGCACACTTCCGGCGGCAGCTGTCTCTGGTATTCCTCCTGGAGAGCGGCAAATTCGCGGTTCTTCTGAGCGATATACGGAAGTTCTTCTGCAGGGTAGAAAAGAGAACCATGTCCGTTCTGGCCTTCGCGGTCCAGGATCAGGACCTGGACATGCGGGTTCACCAGCTCGTCCCGATGCCCCACGATGGCACTGCCGTCCATGGGAATCAGCTCGTCCTTACTGCCGTGAATCAGGAGAATCGGCGTTGTCGAGCGATTGATGCTGTCGATCGCGTTGCGTTTATAGTTC
>JASGUW010000224.1 GCA_030055235.1 Bacillota bacterium | reverse complement strand
AGGCCAAAGGCGGGGTTGTCAATGGTCTTTACGAAGGCGGCGGCTTCAGCCTGGGTGGTGAGGATGTTGGATTCGGCGCTGCGCAGGGCTTCGAGACCAATGCTAAGACCATGGCGGGCGGCGAGGGTGGCGAGCTCGCGCGAAAAGGCTGTGAGCTGGGCGAGTCCGGTCGCGAGGTCCGTGCCGTCGGGGCGGTTGCGGGCGCCGCCGGAGCCGAAGACGATTTTTGTGGTGCCGGCCTGGGCGGCGCGGGCGAAGGCTGCGTCGAGCCAGGTGAGGGCGGCGGGATGGTCGGCGTCGGGGCCTGTCAGGCGGAAGTGGCCTGGCAGCATGACATTCATGACAAGGGCGGGGAGGCCGGCCTGACGGGCGGCCGTGAGCCAGTCGGCCCAGTCGGCCGCGCTCAGGGCGCCGACCTGGGAGAGGGCGGGCTCGAAGTAGTCGAAGCCCAGTTGGGCATACTGGGCGGCTTCGGTGACGGGACAGCAAACGCCGATGAGCATGGGGTGACCTCCTCTTTCGAGCAAACGTTGCGGCGTGGGTAAGCCTATTCTAGCAGCCTGAGACGGTGGTCGGGGTGCGGTGGTCGATCATCTGAGTCGATCACCCGAGTTGTTATCTGGCCACTTTTGTTTCTGGGAATTGCATATTCGAAATAAAATATGCAGGTGGCCGCAATGATGCGGCCACCTGCAGCTCAAGTGTGTATTGATCGAATTTCTGCTCACAGGTCATGCTGCCATGCCAGTTACAGCGAGCGATGGCGCGCCGCCCCCTATAGTGAGCGATGGCGCGCCGCCCTTACAACGAGCGGTGGCGGCGGTAGATGAAGCTCGAGACCATGACGAGTGCGGAGACCGCGGTCAGCAGGAGCATTGCCTGGATGAAGGGTGCGAAGTTGTAGCTCTTGCCTTGCCAGACATCAAGGAAATCTTCGGTGATGTAATGGTAGGGCAGCAGCTCTGCGACAAAGCGCACGGGGCCCGGCAGCTTGCTGCTGCTCATGCCCATCATGCCCCCGAGAATCATGAAGGCGAAGTAGAGCAGCATCACGATGGCATAAGTCGGGCCGAACTTCCGAATCCAGTTGGCGATGCCATGGGCGAGCATGAAGAGAATCACAGCCATCAGATACATGGAGAGGAGAACGATACTAAAGCCTGCCGGTGTCGGGCGCAGCACATTTAGACTTGGGATCAGTATGCCGAGATTGACGGCGAGGGCGAAGGTCATGAAGATGATCTGAGACGTCATTTTTGCCAGCATCTGCAGTGTCGGTGTCAGTCCGAAGAGTTCGAGGCGCAGCGGCACCTGCTTCTCCTGCTCCTGTGAATACAGTGCGCCATGTCCCAGGAAGATTGCGGCGAGCGGTACCATCTGCAGCATGCTGAGGACGAGGCGCGAGACCGCTTCCTGGCGGAAGGCGGCGGGGACTTCAAGCAGTGCCGTGTTGGCGAGCAGAAAACTCATCAGGAGCGGGAAGACCAGCCCAAAGAAGGGTACATAGATGACCCCAAAGAGATTGAAGAGTTCATAGCGGACGAGCCAGCGGAAGCGGCCGTTGCGTGGCGTGGTGGTGGCTTTGGCTGCAATGGTGTTCATGCGGACTCCTTTCCGTTCTGGCGGCGCCAGGTGGCCAATGCATTGATGGACATGATTTCGATATCACTGCTGGAGCGTCGATAATCGATATTGTGCTCGCGCAGACGTTCGGTGAGACGCGCCTCGGCTTCGGAATTGCCGCAGGAGACGGCGAGCAGGTGCTCCGGCGAAACCAGACGATCGAAGCCCGTGATCAGGGGCAGGTATTCGGGGTCGTTAGCCAGAGTAATGATGGTCTGACCGCAGTAGCGTTGGAAAAGCTCGCGCTTCTCTCCGAAGGCCACCAGTTGCCCCTGCTCCAGATAGAGAATGCGATCCACCAGGTTTTCCAGTTCTTCGTAGTAATGGGAAATCATGACAAGAGTGGTTTCACGCTCGTCATACCAGCTGATGAGCTTGTCGATCAGGCGCTGGCGGGTTTCGTAGTCCAGGCCGCTTGTAACCTCGTCGAAAAAGACCAGTGGCTGCTCCATGGCCAGGACCATGATGAGGGTGAGGCGCTGCTTCTGGCCGCCGGAGAGCCTGCGGTAGGTTTTGCCCAAAGATTCCTCGAAGTTGAAGAAGTGGATGAGTTCCTGGACCAGGGGCAGACGGCGGAGCGAAGCACCGAGTACCGTTTCAATGATTGCGCGCACCGGCATTGTTTCGGCATAGGCGTTGTTCTGCATGTGTACGCCGATCTCGCTCCGGGGGACATTGATTTGAAAGCGCCCTTCAGCTGGAATGAGCCCAAGCAGAGCGTTGACCAGGCTGGTTTTACCGGCTCCGTTCGAGCCGATGATTCCAATGCGTTCACCGCGCTCGATGCGGATCGCTTCACGTAGATCGACAGCAACTGTCTCACCATAGCGAACCCGGAGATTTGTAATGTTAATCATGGAAGCCTCCTTGCTTTGTCTTTTGTCTTCAGCCGCAAAATATGTTCTTCGCAGCTGTCTGGTTTGAGCATAGAAGTTCGGTGTGGAGATCGGATGAAGAAGCTGTGCCGGATGCTTGGGGATCTGGTGCAGCTTTTGGTGGTAAGACATCAGGTTTGCTTGCTCAAAATGAAGACAAAATGGATTTGATGCTGCTGCAAACCATGGATGAAGCGACAGACTGCTTGAAGCTTACGGCGGATGCGCACTTCTTTTACCGAAGTGTTTGGCCTTAGTCCTGCTGAGTCATTTGCTGCCAAAGCCTGAAATGTTGGCAGGAACTGAGCTCCGATTGAGATGGTCAAGGGGCTCAATATTGACGGGCTGATTCGCCGTCTGATCCGAAATGGCAACTTTTGTGGTCTTAAGTGTCGGAAAAGCGAACATCACCCCAAAAGACTGTATTCACGGCTGAGGTAATGACAAAGTTGCGCATTACTGCCGGCAGCTCACTGATGGTATCGGCTTCAACTTGATGTTCGTACAAGGCTCGATGAATCACACGCTTGCTTTTCGCCTCCTGTGCTGTTCCATAAAAGTCCATGTTCTGATCCGACCCTGCTGACTATGGCGCGAATGCTATGCACCAACTGGGCGCTAATCCTTTTTCAGGTGGGAATCACAATTTGCTTCCCCGCCTATTCGGATCTAAAGATATAAACGCCTTGAATTGTCCACCTGGGGCCAAAGCAGGAGCCCCTGTCCGATTTTGCGGGAACCACCGCAAGTGCCGCCCGTACGTCTGACTTTTTCTAACGTTTTGTTTGCCGCCGCTACGTGAATAATGAATAAAAAAGAAAGCGGCGGTGCTGCACCGCCAGTTGGAGCTAATGGGTGTGGACAATTTTTTCGTTCCTGCCCCGAATCCGGGGCACCAGCGCAGTTTTTGTCCAGCTGTGGCCAGAAATCGGGGTTTGTGCCCTGGTTTCGGGGCACAAACGGTCTTTTTTGGCCAGCTGTGGACAATTTTTTCGTTCCTGCCCCGTTTTTGGGGCACCAGCGCAATTTTTGTCCACCCTTGGACAATTTTTTCGTTCCTGCCCCGGTTTCGGGGCACCAGCGCAATTTTTGTCCAGCCGTGGTCAAGTTTTTGAGGCTCCTGCCCCGAGGCCAGAAGAGGAACATAGACATTAGCTGTGCTGGGAGTAAGGGAGTATGCTTCAACACGCGAGGCATAATGAGCACCGCTTAGATACGCTTTCTTACTGCTTCAATAGTCATGGCGCAGGTGTCACCCATCCGATTATGAACCGCTTACGTGAGGACGAGCTCGAAAGCATTGGGGCCATGTATGTTTGAACACACGGAATCCGGCGGACGTTCGGGAAGACCCGCCTGATGCGCTATAATCTGTTATCTCGTATGAACTGCCGGGAGGGAACGATGGCCGTACAGCATGAAGCACTGAGTCCTGAACGTTTTGCCGCCGCACGGGAGGCCATTGCCCCCGTGATCCAGGCAACGCCGCTTGTCAAATCCCCGCATTTTTCCAGGCTTTATGGCTGTAGGGTCTACCTCAAGCCCGAAAATCTGCAGCGCACCGGTTCTTATAAGATCCGCGGTGCCAGCGCCCGCGTCGCTCTGCTGAGTGAGGCGGAAGCAGCGCACGGCCTGATTACGGCCTCGGCCGGGAATCATGCCCAGGGGCTGGCCTATGCCGGCCGCGCCCGCGGGCTTGATGTCACCATCGTGATGCCGGAGGCGACGCCTCTCGTCAAGGTCAACAACACGCTGGCATACGGGGCCCATGTTATCCTGCACGGCGCCACCTTTGACGATGCCTGTGCCGAAGCCCTGCGCCTGGCAGAGGAGGGCGGTCAGGTCTTTGTCCATCCTTTCGACGATCTGGATGTCGCCTGCGGTCAGGGCACGATGGTCTATGAAATCCTGGAGGATCTGCCGGAGACTGATGTCATTCTGGTTCCGGTCGGCGGCGGCGGACTGGCCACCGGTGTAGCTGTCCTGGCCAAGCAGCTCAAGCCCGATATCCGCATCATCGGTGTCGAACCCTCCGGTGCCGCCAGTCTGGCGGCCTCGTTGCGCGTTGGTCACCCGATCACCCTTCCGCAGCTGGACACCATCGCTGACGGCGTCGCCGTCAAACATCCGGGTGAGCTCCTCTTCCCCTATCTGGAACGCTGCCTGGACGGCGTTGTCACGGTCCCCGATGACCGCCTGGTTCCGGTCTTTCTGGATATGCTGGAGCAGCACAAGCTCCTGGTCGAAAATGCCGGCCTGCTGTCGCTGGCAGCCCTGCGTGAACTCGATTTCCCGGAGAATACCCACGTCGTCGCCGTGCTCAGCGGCGGCAACATGGACGTGATCACCCTCTCTTCGTTGATCCAGCATGGTCTCATTGCCCGCAACCGCATCTTTACCTTCTCCGTGCTGCTTCCGGACAAACCCGGCGAGCTTGAGCGCGTCGCTCACGTTGTGGCCCAGGCTCGCGGCAACATCATCCGACTCGACCACAATCAGTTCGTCAGCATAAACCGTCACGCCGCCGTGGAACTGAAAGTTACGCTGGAAGCCTTCGGTCCCGAACATCGCAGTGAGATCATGCAGCGGCTGCGGGAAGCGGGCTTCGAAGCCCATGTCACGCTTTCGACCTCCATTTACTAGGACGGCTGCCGCTCCCCGATCCGGACGCCGGCAGCCCATACGTCTGCGCGTCGTTCTTGTCAGCCTGTTGCTGGCAGCCCTGCTGCTTGTTTGCTTCGGCCTCCACCTGAACCGGGAGAGCGACCGGCCGCCCCTCGAGCTTTTCCGGGCCGCCCTCGAACGCTACGACTATCCTGCCGCCCGCCGCATCTATTTTGCCGATCTCCACGGAGACGCCGAGCTGCGCGCCGAATCCGAGCGCATGACGCTGGCTGCGCTGCGCCGTATCGAGCGCGCCTATGCCTCTGCCAGCCTGCCTGCGGAGGATGCCCGCAGCCGTGTCAGGGCCATTGAGGGCAGCGGCATCTTCATTCCCACCCAGGCCATGAAGGAGATAAAAAACAGCCTCTCCCGCCACGCCGCGTCACGCCGCGCCTGGAACTATGCCAATGCCGCCGCGGCGCTTGGCCTTCACTCGGAAGCCCTGGCGGCCTATGGTGACGTCCTCACGGGTGACGTTTCGGAGAGCAGACGGGCAGAGCTCCAGGAGCAGGTGCGCCTGGCCTATCGGCGGGAGATCCTGGCCGCCAGTGAAACGCTGGCTGCGGACAGTCTGCTTGGAGCCATAGATCTGGTCAATGCTGCACGCCAAAAACTCCCCGGCGACCCGGAGCTCGCCGCCCGCCTGAGTGAACTGCTGGCCGTCAGCGACCTCTCCTACCGCAGCGCCATTCTGGCCGATGTCGACCGTCTGGAGCAGGCGGGTGAGCTGGAGGCCGCCATCGACCGCCTGGATGCCGCGATTACCTACCTGAATCGCCTGATCCGGGAGGGGGCGGCGGCCGAAGGCCTGCATCCGCTGGCCCAGACAAATGTCAATGCCGACCTGCGCACGCTGCACTTCAACCGCCAGCGCCTGCTCGACCGCTATGCCGAAGAGATTGTCACAGAGAGTGACCGCCTGCAGGCCACGGATCAGGAAAATGCGGCTCTGGCCCTGCTGCTGGGGCCCCTGCTGCGCTATCCCGATGCCGAACTGCTGCGCACTACGGCCCGGGAGCTGCTGCGGAACTACCGCGAAGACCTGACCGTCCTGACCCTGCCTGTCAACCCGCTGCCGGACGGCAGCTTCCAGCTCTGGCCTCCGCCGGACGCTGCGGCCGGCGGCGGCCTGCTGCTGACCGAGCTGCCGCTGCCGGCGTCCGAACTGACACTGAAGATCAAGGTGGATCAGGGCGGCAGTCTGCCCGCCAGCCCTGTCCGTCTCCGCGCCCGGAGCGGCGAAAACCTGCGCAGCAGCCAGCCCCTGGTGCCGGGACTGGAAACGGAGCTGAGCCTGCCGCTGGTGGCCGGGGAAGACCTGTCGCTTGCGCTCACGGTCGGCGCTGACGGGGAAGAGGAGGTCCCGGGCGACGACGTGGACCTTCGCATAACAGTGTCAGGCGAAATGAGCGCCGATCCCGGCCTCAACTGGCCGGAGCGCTACGAGCGCAGCCGGACCCGCAGGCTGTCCCGCGAACGCCTGCTGGCCGCCACGAACTGGCGCGATCTGGCCCGGCTCACGGCACTGGGGGACGCCGCCTGGCATCTCTCCGCTCCCCCGGACCCGGCGGTTCCGGCCGACCAGCCGACCGGTCCCGGCCGCTGGCTCATGACGGCCGGAAATGACATGTGCTGGACGAGCGCGGAGGAGCTGCTGGCTCTGCGGGGCAGCCTGTACCCGGTGGCGCCGGGCGGCCCCGCTGCCCGCCGGGAGGGGCACGGTATTGTGGTCGGGCTTTGCATAGATGAACAAGTTGTCTGGAGTCAGACATTTATGGATGAGGAAGATTGCGAAATTTCCCTGGCGCTCCCGTATCCGGGCCACCGTCTTGGCCTCTTCTGCAGGGAAATAGATGCTAAAGGCAAAGTCATCTCCCCGACCGCGGGATCTGCCTGGCGGGTCGAGTTTGCTCTGGAGGTGCTGCCATGAAGCGCCGGCCGGGTGAACTGGATACGAAGCAGCTGCGGGACATGACGCCCATTGTCGCCGTTGTCCTGGTGCTGCTTGGCGTTCTGCTGATTACCTATTTCGCCCTGCTGCGCTACGGTGCCTTAAACCCGCAGCTGGACCGCTACCATGACAGTCTGCGGGCCGGCGACTATGAGGCGGCGGGGCGCTGGTTTGTCGAAGAGATCCGCGGTGAGCCACAGCTGGAGCGTGAAGCCCAGGACCTGGTCGTGCAGCAGCTGGAGCGGCTGAAGGAGGATTTCGCCGCCGGAAGGCTTGATGCGGCGGGACTGGAGGCGACCTTCGCCCGCATGCAGGAAGCGGGGCTGCTGCGTGACAGCGGTCTGGTCGAGCGTATGGCCGGCGAACTGGCCGTGCTCGAGCGCTCGCAGGCCGCCTTCAGCCAGGCCGAGGAGCATGTGGCGGCGGGGGAACTGGGCGCCGCCATCCTGGCCTATGAGGCGGTGCCGCTGCTGGATCCGCGCTACGAAACCGCCCAGGTCCGCCTGGGTGATCTGCGCGGCCGCTATCTCAGCCAGACGCGGCGGGTGGTCCGGGACGCCCTGGTGGCCGAGCGCCTGGATGTCGCGGCCGGACGCCTGGACGAGGCCGAGCGCCTCATCCCCGGCCAGGCGCTGGTTGCCGAGCTCACTGCCGAGCTTGACGCCGCCCGTATCCGCCACCGTCGCCAGGCCACGCTCGACGCCTGTCTCAGTGATCTGAGCCGCGGTGAGTACGGCTCGGCCCTGCTGCGGCTGCGCAACGCCTGGCAGCAGGAGCCCGACGAAATCCTCTACGCCAGTGAATACGCCCGCTACCTGGGCCTGACCGAGCGCCATTATCTGGAGACGGCGGCCGCCAGAGCCCAGACTGGTGCTGATGCCACGCTCGACGAAAAAAGAGCCGCCCTGGAGGCGGCTCGTGCGGAATTGCGTGCGGGTCTGCTGCTGCTGCCTTCAAGTCCCCTGCTGGAGACCAGGCTGATCTATTACGAGGCTGAGCTGGAGCGGCTGCTGCCACTTCTAGCCGAGGACGAGACGGTCACTGACCCCCTCATCGCCGGCGGCACGGGAGAACTGCCGTAGCAGATCCTCTACCGTCAGGCTGGCCTTTTCCTCATCACGGACGTCGAGAATGATTTCGCCTGCATTCAACATAACCAGACGATTGCCGTAGCGGATCGCCTGCTGCATGTTGTGGGTGATCATGAGGGTGGTGAGCTTGAGCGTGCTGACCAGGCGTTCGGTTACTTCCATGACCTTGACCGCGGTCTTGGGGTCAAGCGCCGCCGTGTGCTCGTCGAGCAGCAGGACCTGCGGCTCCACCAGGGTCGCCATCAGCAGCGTCAGCGCCTGACGCTGGCCGCCGGACAGATGCCGCACACGCTGGTGCAGGCGGTCTTCCAGCCCCAGGTCGAGCATGGCCAGACGTTCGCGGAACATGGGGTACTGGCTCTTTTTAAGATTCTGGCGCAGGCCGCGGCGCTTGCCACGCATGGAGGCCATGGCCAGGTTTTCGCTGATTTCCATGTCGGCTGCCGTGCCCTGTGCCGGATCCTGGAAGACCCGTCCGAAGAAGGCGGCCCGCTTGTACTCCGGCATGCGCGTGATATCCAGATCGCCGAGCAGAATCTGCCCGGCATCCGGTTCAAAGACGCCGCTGATGACATTGAGCAGCGTAGATTTGCCGGCGCCGTTGCCGCCGATGACCGAAACAAAGTCGCCTGCTTCGATCGTCAGATCGATGCCGCAGAGCACATGGGTCTGGTCCAGGGTGCCGATTTCAAAGGTCTTCCGCACTCCGATCAGCTTAAGCATTATCCTGTCCCTTCCGGGCGCGCCGTTGACGCCAGGTCGCCGACACCTGCGGCAGCCAGAGCGCGAGCGCGACGATGATCGCCGTAAACAGGCGCAGGTCGTAGGATTTGATGCCCGGAATTTCGAGCACCAGTGTGATGACGATACGATAGATCACCGAGCCTGCGGCGACGCCGACCAGACGCATCCAGAAAGTCGTCGACGGCAGCAGTACCTCACCGATGATGATGGAGGCCAGGCCGATGACAATGGCACCCAGGCCCATGCCTACATCCGCGAAACCCTGCTGCTGGGAGACCAGACTGCCGCTCAGAGCTACGAGGCCGTTCGCCAGCATCAGGCCGATGAGGGTGGTGGTCTGGGTGTTGGCGCCGAGTTCGCGCACCATGGCCGGGTTGTTGCCGGTCGCGCGGATTGCCGCGCCGATCTCCGAGCCGAAGAACCAGTACATCGCCACCACGACCAGCGTGGCGGCAACCAGGCCGTTCACGAGTCCGGTTCCGACACGTCCGAGCCCCAGATCCTGCAGGATCGAAAACAATGTCCGCTGATTCAGCAGCGGGATGTTGGGCTTACCCATGATCCGCAGGTTGATGGTGTAGAGGGCAATCTGGGTCAGAATCGACGACAGCAGCGCCGGAATGCGCATGCGCGTGTTCAGGAAGCCGGTAACGAAGCCGGCCAGTATGCCTCCGATGGAGGCCAGGCCCATCGCCAGCAGCGGTGAGCCCCCGGATGTAATTACGACAGCGGTGATGGCGCCGCCGGTGGCGAAGGAGCCGTCAACCGTCAGATCCGAGAAGCTAAGCAGACGATAGGTGATATAAAGGCCCAGCGCCATGACAGCCCAGAGCAGACCCTGGGCTGTTGCCGCGGCAATGGAGTTCAGCAGACCGCTCATGAAGAGCCTAGTTTCCTTCGCCGGTGTACACGGTTGCCGTCTTGAGCAGATCCTCCGGGAAGCTGTAGCCGATCGCGTCGGCGAAGACCTGGTTAAGCATGGTCGTCGTATCCTTCAGATACTCAATGGGCATGTCGCCTACTGTGGCGCCTTCGAGCAGGATCCTGGCCGCCATGTCAGCCGTCTGCTGACCGAGGCGGTAGTAGTCGAGAGAGACGGTGGCGAGTCCGCCGGCCTTCATCATGCTCTCTTCTCCGGTGATGACGGGGAGCTTGGCCTCCATGGCAATCTGTCCGACGAGTGCGCAGTTGGCGGCAAAGAGGTTGTCCGTGGGCAGGTAGATGGCATCGTATTTCCCGACGGCCGACTGCACGATCTGCTGCAGCTCGTTGCTCGAGGGGACGGTGAGCGTTTCGGTCTCAAGACCCAGGGCCTTGGCCTCAGCCTCAGCCATGTCGCCCTGGATGACGGAGTTCGCTTCGGACGCGGCATACATGATGACGATGCGCTTGGCGTCCGGCAGCAGCTGCTGCAGCAGGGCCATCTGTTCCTTGACGGGGTTTAAGTCGGAGGTGCCGCTGACATTGCCGCCGGGCTTGTCGTTCGAAGCCACGATGCCGGATCCGGCCGGGTCGGTGACCGCCGTCACGAGGATCGGGACATCCTTCACGGCGTTGGCCATGGCCTGGGCGGAGGGCGTTGCGATCGCCAGGATCAGGTCGAAGCCGGCCGTCGAAAACTGGTCGGCAATGGTGTTGGCGTTCGAGGCATCGTTCTGGGCGTTGTCAACGCGCAGCTCGAGGTTCTTCGCTTCTTCGCTGATGCCATGTTTGGCCAGACCGTCGATGAAACCCTGACGTGCCGCATCGAGCGCGTTGTGCTCGACATACTGGGAGATGCCGATCTTCCAGACACGGCCGTCGGTGGACGAGTCCTTCTGACTTGCGGGGGCCGCAGTGGTGGTCGGTGCGGCGGTGGTGGTCGCGGCCGATCCAGAACAGCCGGCGAGCATGGCCACTGCGAGCAGCAGGGGCAGAATGAGGCGCGGTAATGCGCGGACGCTAAAGCGCTGGTTCATTTGATTTCCTCCAAAATTGGCCGTTAGAGGCTGTCCTCGAACGGCAATGCTCCGGGCATCATAGCATGATTACGCGGTTCAGGGGTGGATGCTGGTGACGCTTTCGGCCACAAAAGTGTGAAGGTGTCACAATTGAGTCAGAAAAATAACAGCCTGGATCCCTGTCAGCGGGTGCGGAGCGGTCTGTGCGCGGGGATGCGGGGATGTCTGGATGCGGGGTGCGGGGGTGCGGGGATGTCTGGATGCGGGGTGCGGGGATGCGGGGTGCGGAGCGGTCTGCTGGCGGGGGTGGAGCGGGCAGTCAGGGCAGGTGCTTCTCCGCATGCTTGATGTCTGCATGTGGGGGCGGAGGTGTTTGAAAGCAGGAGCAGAGGTGTTTGCAAACAGGAGCGGAGGTGTTTGAATATCTTTTTGTTTTTCTTGAGCCGGGTCGACTGGGTGTTTGTCGACTGGGTGTTTGTCGACTGGTGCTTGGTCGACTGTGTGTCTGGTGACCGATTTTGGCTTTGTGCCGACTTTCCTGGAAATCTGGTATCACGGTTCTAAAGAGCGAAAAATTGACCAAGGGGTGGAAAAATTGCGCTGGTGCCCCAAAACCGGGGCAGGAACGAAAAAATTGACCACAGCTGGCCAAAAAAG
>JASGUW010000223.1 GCA_030055235.1 Bacillota bacterium | reverse complement strand
TCGACGACCTCGATGAAACCCTACATCGCCGCCGGACTCTTCTATTATGTTTTCAACCTGATTGTTGCCCTGGTCATGGAGCGCATCGAGGCACGGGTGGGCCGCTATGGAATCTAAATCGGAGCTGTGGCCGCCGGCGCTCAAGATCCGCGGCATGACCAAGGCCTTCGGCGAAAATCAGGTGCTCTGCGGCATCGACATTGATGTAGCGGAGGGCGAAGTGCTTGCCGTGCTCGGACCGTCCGGGTCGGGGAAGTCGACGCTGCTTCGGATTGCGACTTTTCTGGAGACCATGGATGAGGGGACGCTTTCATATTTTGGCGAAACAGCGCTCGAGTGCCGCGGCGGCCGGAACGTCTGCACGGCCGATCTGAGCCAGGTGCGGGCGAACTTCGGCCTGGTTTTTCAGAACTTCAATCTATTTCCGCACTGGACGGTGCTGCGCAACGTGATGGATGCCCCGATCCACGTACAAAAGCGCGGGCGCGAGGAAGTGCGGGAGGCGGCTCTCGAGCTGCTGAGGCGCCTTGATCTTTCGGAGAAGGCCGAGCAGTATCCGGGCCAGCTGTCCGGGGGCCAGCAGCAGCGTGTTGCAATCGCCAGGGCGCTCGCGCTCAGGCCGCGCATGCTCTACTTCGATGAGCCGACTTCTTCGCTCGATCCGGAGCTGACGGGCGAGATCCTGCAGGTTATTCGACAGCTGGCTGCCGAGCGGATGACGATGGTCATTGTGACACATGAGATGGCATTCGCGGCGGAGGTCGCCGACCGGGCGGTGTTCATGGACGGCGGCGTGGTCCTGGAGTCGGGGCCGGCGCGGCAGCTGATCGAACATCCCAGCGGGGCCCGGACGCGGCAGTTCCTGGCCAAGCTGCGGCGTGAGACCGCGGAGGACTAGCGGGGAGGACTAGCGGGGGACGGGGGTGTGCAGTTGAGCATAAACTCATTTTTATGATCTTGCTTTGTCCTTTTTTCACGTTCCCTCTTCATGGCAGCACGGCAAGTGTCGCTCATACGACTGCTTCCTATTGATTCGTTTGCCGCCGCTTGTGATCAAAGAATAAAAATAGAAAGCGGTGGTGCTGCACCGCCAGTTGAATCTAAAGGGTGTGGCCAACTTTTTCGTTCCTGCCCCGTTTTCGGGGCACCAGCGCAATTTTTGTCCAACTGTGGACAATTTTTTCGTTCCTGCCCCGTTTTCGGGGCACCAGCGCATTTTTTGTCCACCCCTGGTCAATTTTTTCGTTCCTGCCCCAAATTCGGGGCACCAGCGCAATTTTTGTCCACCCCCTCGAACAAAACACGGAGCCCCAGCTCAGGTTTCGCGGGCAGGGTGACATTCATCGACCTGGGTACAGCATGCAGCGCACAGCTTCTAAACTTAGGAGCTTTTTTGTGTACAAATCAATATCTTGCTTACGTTTGGTGTTTGGTTGCTCACAAAAGCGACTTGTACACGTTTTTGTGTGTATAAGTCGAATTTCTGCTCACGATTCGTTTATGTGATAGACAGAAGACAACGAAGCAGCCTGGCAAATTGGAGTTTTAGCAAACGCTCACGTCAGCAGCTGCCCCTTCCCTTTCCTTTTTCCACATCAAAGCACTTACCAGTTATATCCCCGGATCGCGTGGCGCAGCCCAGTACCTCATAGAGACGGGTGTCAGGAGCCAGGCGCCTGGCGCCCGCACCCCAGACGTCTCCGGACTGCTCGCGCCGTTAGATCCAGCCAAGGCTGCGGAAGGCGAAGACGAAGGCGGTCGAGCTCACGACCGAAAGCACGGTGGTGTAGAGGATGATGGAGGCGGCGAGGCCGGTGTCGCCGCACATCTCGCTGACCATCGGATAGGAGTTCACCGCTGTCGGCACGCCAAACACCACATAGAGCAGGATGAGGTCGTGGCCGCGCATGCCGACAGCCCAGGCGACGGCGATGACGCCGAGCGGAACGACGACGAGTTTCAGCAGTGCGGCGACGAGCGACCAGGCGCGCTCCTGGCGCGGCACATCGAACTTGAATGAGGCGCCAATCGCGATCAGGGCGAGCGGGGTAGCAAAGCTCGAGAAGAAGGACAGGCTGCGCGCGACCACTGACGGCAGCGGCATGCGGATCAGGCTGAGAGCCGCGCCGATAACGATACCGATGAGCAGCGGATTGGTGAACAGGCCGCGCAGGATGGCGAGCAGACGGGCGCCGAGGCCGAGCTTTGCGTCGATATCACTATCCGCATTGGACCAGAGCAGCATGGGCACCGCGATCAGGTTGTAGAGGGTGATGGTGAAGATAACAGCCAGCGGAGCCTTGGGATCGACGTAGCCAAGAATCGCCTGCAGCAGCGTCAGCCCGATATAGACATAGTTGCCGCGGAACGAGCCCTGGACGAAGGTGCCGATCTGGCGCCGCGGCATGCCGCCGAGCCGGGCGACAAGCCAGGCCAGGGCGGCGTTGGCGATGATCCCCAGGCTGATGAAGAGGGCCTCGGCGAGCGGATAGCCGCGGCGGACATCCAGCTGCCAGAGATCGCCGGCGAGCTTGATCGGCATGATGTAGCGAAAGAGCAGGCGGTTTGCGGTGCGGGCGAAGTCTTCTGAGATTTCGCCGCGGCGGCGCAGCAGGTAGCCCACGGCCAGCACGACAAAGATCGGGGTGACAGTCTCCAGACTGAAAACGAGATCCGCAAACATGATTCAGTTCTCCTGTTCACCGACCGCGTGCAGCTCGAGCTGGGCGTCGACCAGGCGGCGGTAGAGGCCGCCGCGGCGCATCAGTTCGTCGTGGCTGCCGACCTCCGCAATGCGGCGGTTGTCGAGCACCACGATGCGGTCGACCTCCCGCAGTGTCGAGAGGCGGTGGGCAATGATGAAGGTGGTTTTGTCCCGGGTCAGGCGGCCGAGGGCCTCCTGCACCTGGTATTCGGTCTCCAGGTCGAGCGAGGAAGTCGGCTCGTCAAGGATCAGGATGCGCGGATTGGGCAGGAGGGCGCGGGCGATGGCGATGCGCTGCTTCTCGCCGCCGGAGAGACGGCTGCCGCTTTCGCCTACATAGGAGTCATAGCCGTCGGCCATCTTGACGATGAAGTCGTGGGCGTTTGCCTCGCGTGCGGTGTTGATGACGGTGTCGCGGTCGGCCTCGGAGGAGGCGAAGCGGATGTTGTCACCGACATTGCCCGAAAAGAGGAAGCTCTCCTGCAGGACAACGCCGAGCTGGTGGTGGTAGTAGGCCGAGTCCAGACGGTTGATGTCGATGCCGTCAATGGTCAATCGACCCTCGTCAATCGGGTAAAGCTTCATGATAAGATTGATCAAAGTTGATTTACCGGCACCGGAGGGACCGACCAGGCCTATCTTCTCCCCCGCCCGGACATGCAGATTAATGTTTTCCAGCACCGGCTGGTAAGAGTTGTAGCCGAAGCTGACGTTCTCAAAGACAATCTCGCCCCTGACATCGTGGCGCAGACCGCTCGTCTCTTTGAGGCCGCGGCTGAAAACGGCATCCTCGTCCTCCTCATCCAGGATCTCGTGAATGCGCTCGAGTGAGGTCGCCAGGCGCATGATCATGCGCGGCAGGCGGGTCAGGAAGCCCAAGGGGCCGTAGAGCATGCCGGCGTAGGCGAGCACCTGGTTGAGTTCGCCGACCGTCAGCCGGCCGCCCAACACCTGAGAGCCGCCAAAGCCCGTCAGCATGAGCGATCCCAGGGTGAGCACGAAGGTCACCATCGGGTAGAGCGTGGCGAAGAAGAGCTCGTTGCGCCGGTGGATCTCCCGGTAGCGGTTGATCTCCGTGACGAAGCCGGCCTCCTCTCGCGCTTCCTGGCCGAAGCTCTTGACCACGCGGATGCCGGAAATGACGTCCTGCAGCTTCGAGTTGATGCTGTCCTCTTTCCGCCACTGCTGGCGCCAGAGCCGCATCTCGCGGCGGTGGAAGATGCGCACCAGAAGCCCGGCCGCCGGCAGGAAGGCCAGGATCATCAGGGCCAGAATGGGGTCGATGATAAAGAGGACGATGACCGCGCCAAGTCCCGTCAGGATCACGGTCACCATTTCGCCGAACATCTGGTCGATGAACATGTTGATCGCTTCGGTGTCGCGCATGACGCGATTCATCAGCTCGCCGGCCTCCCGCTGGTCGATATACGCGAGCGGCAGGCGGCCCAGGCGGCGGAAGACGCGCTGGCGCAAGCCATCGGCCAGGCTGGTGGCCAGGCGGCTCGACGCCAGGCTGCGCACGGTATAGAGGATAATCGTCGCGGCAATGATCACGGCCATGATCGCTGCGAAGACGGCCACATCCCGACCGCTCCCCGTTCCGGAAAGGAGGACATTGTCGATGAAGTCGCGCTCGATGTAGCGCTGGCCGACCTGAATCACCGAGAGGACGATCATGATGACCAGAATCCCGGCGAAGGGCAGGCGATAGTCGCGGACGATGTCGCCGAGGCGCGTCAAGACCTTCCCGCTGCCGGAGCAGTGCGGGCAGCTGCGCGAGCCGCCGAGGGCCAGGCCGCAGTCGGGGCAGGTGCTTTCGGGTTCGTGGCTGACCAGGGTGACGTCACGGCCCCGGGCCAGCAGCTCAATGCCGCGGGCGACATAGGAGGCCCGTACCAGCGCGCGCATGCTGACGCGGGCGATGGCATGGTCGCGGC